>CAWULT010000036.1:0-38895 GCA_963923455.1 uncultured bacterium | reverse complement strand
CTCGCCTCGACCCTTGCGGCGGGCGCGCTCCCGTCGTTCGCGCAGGCGCCGCCGGCGGCCCCGGTTGCACCCGCCGCGCCCGACGGCACGCCCGTTCCGCGAACGCCGGACGGCCGCGCCGATCTCTCCGGCGTCTGGAACAAGCGGCTCGTGGTCAACACGGCGCAGCAGGTCGAGCCGCTGCCGTTCACGCCCGAGGGGTTGAAGGCCTTCAACGACGTCTGGAACCACATCGATCCGACCAGCCGCTGCGTCCTGCCGGGCGTCCCGCGCGTGAACACGTCGCCGTATCCGATGCAGATCGTGCAGCTGCCCGACAAGGTGATCTTCCTCTACGAGTACATGCACAACTTCCGCGTGATCTACACCGACGGTCGCGGCTTCCACGCCGACTGGGAGCCGTCGCTGCTCGGCGACTCCGTCGGCCGATGGGAGGGGGACACGCTGGTGATCGAGACGCGCAACCTCACCAATCGCACGTGGCTGGACGACCACGGCAACCGCCACAGCGACGCGCTGCGGGTGACGGAGCGGTGGCGGCGCATCAGTGCGAACGAGCTGTCGTACCAGGAGACGATCGACGACCCGAAGTTCTACACGAAGCCCTGGACCGTGGGGTGGGTGATTCCGCTCGCGCCGCGCGACTGGGTGGTGATGGAGTACGCCTGCACCGACAACAACAAGGACCTGTACGACGGGCACCTGCAGCCCGGGCCTCTCGACGGGTCCCTGCGCGACGGCTCCGCGATCGGAAAGCCTGCCCCGCCCCGCGCGCCCATCAGGTAGCCGCCGCGCGCCGGCGGCGTGCCGGCTGCGCCGCCGATCCTGTAGAATGTCCACGTGTCCATACAAACGCGTGGACACGACTTGCGAGTCCAACAAAAAGGTATGAAGTTCGGCCGGCCGGAGTCCACCGCGGGACCGGCCCGGAGAGGAGAGGTCCCATGCCCGCCCCGCGAACCGGGCCCGATGCCACCGTCGTGGCCAAGGATGCCCGCCGCCTGTCCACCCTGCTCGAGGTCAGCCAGGCGCTCTCGGGCACGCTGAACCTCAAGGCCGCGATGCAGCGGGTGCTGGGGACGCTCATCCGCCACCACAGCGTCGTGCGCGGAATGGTGACGCTGCTGCGCGACGGCGAGCTCCACGTCGAGGCGGCCGAGGGGTTCGAGGACCGCGCCCGCCTGCTGCGCATGAAGCCGGGCGAGGGCATCACCGGCAAGGTGGTCGAGAGCGGCAAGCCGATCGTCGTGCCGCGCCTCAGCAAGGAGCCGGCGTTCCTGAACCTGGCCCAGCGCCGGCCCGACCACATCAAGCACGAGTTGAGCTTCATCTGCGTGCCGATCGCGCTGAACCGCACCACGGTGGGCGCGCTCGGTGTCGACCTGCGCTTCAAGGCGGAGCGCGACTACGACAGCCGCGTGAAGTTCTTCGGCATCGTCAGCTCGATGATCGCGCAGGCGCTCAACGTGCAGCGCCTGGTCGAGGAGGAGCGGCGGCGCCTGCTCGACGAGAACACGCACCTGCGGCAGGAGCTGCGCGAGCGCTACGACTTCTCGAACATCATCGGGACGAGCGGACCGACGCGGCAGATGTACGAGCAGGTGGCGCAGGTCGCGCAGACCAACACGACCGTGCTCATCCGCGGCGAGTCCGGCACCGGCAAGGAGCTCATCGCGCACGCCATCCACTACAACTCGCTCCGCGCCAAGAAGCCCTTCGTCAAGGTGAGCTGCGCGGCACTGCCCGACACCCTGATCGAGTCGGAGCTGTTCGGCTACGAGAAGGGCGCCTTCACCGGCGCCAACGCCCGGAAGAAGGGCCGGTTCGAGATGGCCGAGGGCGGCACGCTGTTCCTCGACGAGATCGGCGACATCAACCTCAGCACCCAGGTGAAGCTGCTGCGCGTGCTGCAGGAGCGGGAGTTCGAGCGGCTCGGCGGCACCGACACGGTCAAGGCCAACGTGCGCCTGATCGCGGCCACCAACAAGGACATGGAGAAGGCCATCGCGGAGGGCACCTTCCGCGAGGACCTCTACTACCGCCTCAACGTGTTCACGATCTTCGTGCCGCCGCTCCGCGAGCGGAAGGCCGACCTGCTGCTGCTGGCGGACCACTTCCTCGAGAAGTTCTCGCGCGAGCACAACAAGGTCATCAAGCGGATTTCGACGCCGGCCATCGACATGCTGATGGCCTACCACTGGCCCGGCAACGTGCGCGAGCTGGAGAACGCCCTCGAACGGGCGGTGCTCGTCTGCGACGGCGCCGTGATTCACGGACACCACCTGCCGCCGTCGCTCCAGACGGCCGATTCGTCCGGCACCGTCACCCGCGTGTCGCTGAAGGACGCGGTCGCCGCCTACGAGCGCGACCTGATCCTGGACGCGCTCAAGACGACCCGCGGCAACCGCGCCAAGGCGGCCCGGCTGCTCGACACCACCGAGCGCATCCTGAACTACAAGGTGCAGGGCTACGGCATCGACGCGCGGCGCTTCAAGTCGCCCGACGTGTCGCGCCGGCAGTCCGCCGACGGCGGCGACGTGCGCGACGTGTCGCGCGAGCTGGGCGCCGCGGCCGACTGATGCGAGGGCTGCGCCTCGCCGCCGCCCTCGCCGCCGCCGCGGCGCTCGCGGGCTGCGGCAAGAAGGGACCCCCGCTCGCGCCGATCGTGCACGTGCCGGCGGCCGTCGAGGGCCTCGCCGCGCGCCGCGTGGGCGCGGACGTGTTCCTGACGTTCTCGCCCCCGGCCGCCAACGTCGACCGGTCGACCCCGCCCGACGTCTCGCGGATCGAGGTGTACGCCGCGACGGCGAATGCCCAGCCGCCACAGGCGCGGTTCCTCGAGATCGCGACGCTCGTCGGCACGGTGCACGTCGCGCCGCCCGCGACGCCGGCCGGATCGCGGACGCCATCGGCTCGCGAGTCGGCTCGGCAGGGGGCGCGGCCGGCCTCCACGCCGGCCGCGATCCGGCGCCTCAAGGAGACGCTCGGGCCCGAGGCGCTCGAGCCGAAGACGCTGGCCGCGCCGGCGGCGCAGGCCCGTCGCCGGACCCCGGCCGCCGCGTTGCCGCCCGCCGGGGCGCCCGCGCCCGAACCGCCGCCCTGGCCCCAGCGTTTCTACATGGCGGTGGCCTTCAACGACCGCGGACGGCCGGGCCCGCCGACCCCGGTGATGGCGTTGCCGCTCGCGCCGCTGCCGGCGCCGCCGGAGGACGTGGCCGTCGACGTGGATGCGGCCGGCGTCACCGTGACGTGGGCGCCTTCGGGGGGGCTCGTGGGCTTCCTGACCGAGCGTGCGCTGCCGGGGGAACTGGCGCCCTTCGACGAGGCGTCCGGCGCGGCCGCGCCCGTGGCGGCGCCGGCGCCCGTCCGCTACAACCTCTATCGCGAGCTCGGTCCCGACCCCCTGGCGCTGCCGGGCGTGGCCGTCGCGGCCTCCGCGCCGGACCCGGCGGCACCACCGGCGCCGCTCAACGCGGAGCCGCTCGGCCGGCTCGCGTACGTGGACGAGGTCGAGTTCGACCGCGAGCGCTGTTACGTCGTGCGTACGGTCCGCGGTGCCGGGGCCGATGCCGTCGAGAGCGAGCCCTCTGCCCGACAGTGCGTGACGCCGGTCGACGTCTTCCCGCCGGCCGCGCCGACCGGGCTCTCCGCCGTGACGAGCGAAGGCGCCATCAGCCTGATCTGGGAGCCCAGCGCCGACGCCGACGTCGCCGGATATCTGGTCTTGCGCGGCACCGCGCCCGATGCCACACTGGCTCCACTGACGGCCGAGCCGGTCCCGGAGACCAGCTTCACGGACCGCAACGTCACGGCCGGCACGCGGTATGTCTATGCGGTCGTGGCCGTGGATGGCCGCGTGCCCCTGCCGAACACCAGCGCCGAGTCGAACCGGGTCGAGGAAACCGCCCGCTGACTGGACGCACGAGGAGTCTGCATGAAGCTGTTCGCTGATACCGGCAACCTGAAGGAGATCGAAGCCCTGGCCGCCTTCGGCATCCTCGACGGCGTGACGACGAACCCGTCGCTGCTGGCCAAGGAGAGCGGCGACTACCGGCAGATCCTCAAGCAGATCTGCCAGGTCGTGCAGGGGCCGGTCAGCGCCGAGGTCGTCGCCACCGACGCGCCGGGCATGATCCGCGAGGGCCGGGAGCTGGCGAAGATCGACCCGCACATCGTCATCAAGGTGCCGTTCACCAAGGACGGCGTGAAGGCCACCAAGGCACTCGCCTCCGAGGGGCATCGCGTCAACGTGACGCTGATCTTCTCGCCGACGCAGGCGTGGCTGGCGGCCAAGGCCGGCGCCGCCTACGTCAGCCCGTTCGTCGGCCGCCTCGACGACATCGGCACGACGGGCATGAACCTGATCCGCGAGATCGTCGACATCTTCGACAACTTCGAGTACGGCACCGAGGTGCTGGTCGCCAGCGTCCGCAACCCGATCCACATCGTCGAGGCGGCGCGCATGGGGGCCGACGTCGTCACCGTGCCGGCCGCGGTCATCGAGCAGTGCTTCAAGCACCCGTTGACCGACATCGGGCTCGAGAAGTTCCTGAAGGACTGGGAGAAGGCTCAGGGCGCGGCCAAGGCGTAGCCCCGCGGATGAACCCCCTCGACGCGCTCGACGACCGGCACCGCCGCGCGGAGCGGGGCGGTGGCGAGGACCGGCTGCGGAAGCACCGCGACGCCGGCAAGCTCACGGCCCGCGAGCGCATCGATGCCCTGTTCGACCCCGGCTCCTTCGAGGAGGTCGACAAGTTCGTCACCCACCGCTGCCGCGACTTCGGGATGGCCGACGAGGTCGTACCGGGGGACGGCGTCGTCGCCGGCAGCGGCCGCATCCACGGCCGCCCCGTCTACGCCTTCGCCCAGGACTTCACCGTCTTCGGCGGCTCCCTCTCCGAGACCAACGGCGCCAAGATCGCCAAGGTGATGGACCTGGCGATGAAGATGGGTGCGCCCGTCGTGGGACTGAACGACTCGGGCGGCGCACGCATCCAGGAGGGCGTCGTCTCGCTCGGCGCCTACGCCGACATCTTCCTGCGCAACACGCTCGCCTCGGGCGTCATTCCCCAGATCTCCGCGATCATGGGCCCCTGCGCGGGCGGCGCCGTGTACTCCCCGGCGATCACGGACTTCACCGTCATGGTGAAGGGCACGAGCCACATGTTCGTCACCGGCCCCGACGTCGTGCGCGCCGTCACGCACGAGGCCGTCTCGAAGGACGACCTCGGCGGCGCGATGACGCACAACGAGAAGAGCGGCGTCGCGCACTTCGCGGTGGACGACGACCGGGCGTGCCTGGCGCTCATCCGCGAGCTCCTGTCGTTCCTGCCGTCCAACAACGTCGACGATCCGCCCGTCGTGGCCACCTCCGATCCCCCCGACAGGGCCGACGCGGACCTCGACACGATCGTGCCGGCGGCGCCGATACAGGCCTACGACATGCTCGACGTGATCCGCGCCGTCGTCGACGACGGGGCGTTCCTCGAGGTGCACGAGCACTTCGGGCGGAACCTCCTGGTCGGCTTCGCGCGGCTGGGCGGACGGCCCGTGGGCATCGTGGCGAACCAGCCCGCGGTGCTGGCCGGCGTGCTCGACATCGATGCCTCGGTCAAGGGCGCGCGGTTCGTCCGCTTCTGCGACGCGTTCAACGTGCCGCTCGTCACGTTCGAGGACGTGCCGGGCTTCCTGCCGGGGTTGGGACAGGAGGTGGGCGGCATCATCCGCCATGGCGCCAAGCTCCTGTTCGCCTTCGCCGAGGCCACGGTGCCGAAACTCACCGTGATCACGCGCAAGGCCTACGGCGGGGCCTACTGCGTGATGTCGAGCAAGCACATCCGCACCGACGTCAATCTCGCGTGGCCGACGGCGGAAATCGCCGTGATGGGCGCCGAGGGCGCGGTGAACATCCTCTACCGGCGGGAGATCGAGGCCGCGTCCGACCCGGATGCCGTGCGTGCGGCACGCATCGCCGAGTACCGCGAGCGCTTTGCCAGTCCGTACGTGGCGGCCGAGCGTGGGTTCGTCGACGAGGTGATCCGCCCGCGCCAGACGCGCGGCAAGCTCATCGCCGCGCTGGGGCGCCTCGAGACCAAGCGCGACCGCAATCCGCCGAAGAAGCACGGCAACATCCCGCTCTAGCGATGCAGAAGATCCTGATCGCCAATCGCGGGGAGATCGCGATCCGGGTGGCGCGGGCCTGCCGCGACCTGGGGCTGCGCTCGGTGGCGGTGTTCTCGGAGTGCGACCGGGCGGCCCGGCACGTCCGCGCGGCCGACGAGGCGGTTGCCATCGGCCCCAGCCCTCCGGCCGAGAGCTACCTGCGGATCGATCGCATCGTCGAGGCGGCCCTGGCGTCGGGCGCGGACGCGGTGCACCCGGGCTACGGTTTCCTGTCGGAGAACCCCCGGTTCTCGGCGGCCTGCCTCGACGCCGGGTTGACCTTCATCGGGCCGCCGCCGGGCGTCGTCGCCCGGATGGGCAGCAAGACCGAGGCGCGCGACGCCGCCATCGCGGCCGGCGTGCCCGTCGTGCCGGGGAGCGACGCGCGGTTCACCCCCGACGCCTCCGACGCCGCCATCGCGGAGGCCGCGGCTCGGATTGGCTTTCCCGTCATGGTCAAGGCCGTCGCCGGCGGGGGCGGCAAGGGCATGCGGGTCGTGGTGCGGCCGGAGGACCTCCCGGGCGCGATTCGCGCGGCACGGTCCGAGGCGTCGACGTCGTTCGGCGACGCGGCCGTCTACCTCGAGCGGCGGATCGAACGGCCGCGCCACATCGAGGTGCAGGTGCTGGCCGACCAGCACGGAACCGTCGTCCCGTTCGTCGAGCGGGAATGCTCGATCCAGCGCCGGCATCAGAAGGTCATCGAGGAGTCGCCGTCGGCGGTGGTGTCGCCGGCCTTGCGGGCGCGGCTGGCCGGGGCGGCCCGGGCGGTCGCGGCCTCGGTGGGCTACGTCAACGCCGGCACCATCGAGTTCCTCGTCGACGCCGACGAGCGCTTCTACTTCCTGGAGATGAACACCCGCCTCCAGGTCGAGCATCCGGTCACGGAACTGGTGACGGGCGTCGACCTGGTGGCCTGGCAGATCCGCATCGCCAGGGGCGAGCCCCTGACGATTGCGCCGGCGTCGGCCCTGACCCCGCGCGGACACGCGATCGAGTGCCGTGTGTACGCGGAGGACCCGGATGCGGGATTTCTCCCGTCTCCGGGAACGATCGCGGCGATTCGGGTGCCGGATGGGCCTGGCATCCGGGACGACAGCGGTGTCGGCCCCGGGTCCGCGATCACCGTCTACTACGACTCGCTGCTCTCGAAACTCGCCTCCTGGGGCGAAGACCGGCCGCAGGCCATCGCCCGGATGGCTCGCGCCCTCGACGAGTACGATGTCCTCGGGGTGAAGACCAGCCTGCCGTTCCTGCGCTGGATGCTCGCGGAGCCCGCGTTTGCCGCCGCCGCGTTCCATACCGAGTATCTGGACGGGCTCTTGCAGCAGCGGGGCGGTGGGGCCTTCGGCACGTGGCAGGTGTCGCAGGAAGAGGTCGCCGCCATCGCGGCCGCCGTCCACGAGGCGATGTGCCGGGAGGCGGCTGGAGCCTCGCGTCCGGCCGCGCCGGGCACGGCGGTGCCTCTCGGGTCCGGTGGTGGCGGCGGTTCGGCCTGGAAGCGGGCGGGCCGTCTGGAGGGCCTTCGACCGTGACGGTCACGATCGAGTCGGGTGGCCGGCGCCGTCGCGTCGACGTCCGCCGCGGACCGGGCGAGGATCGGTGGCTCGTTGCCGTCGACGGCCTGGAGCGGGCGGTGCGCGTGGCGGCCGGGCCCGAGGGCTGGTCGCTGCTCTTGGGGGCGGCCGGATCGGAACGGTACGATAGTCACGAGGTGCGGATCGAGCGCCGCGGTCACGGGGAGCTCGATGTCCACCTGCGTGGTTCGGTCGTCGTGGTCTCGATCGACGACGAACGCCGGGGGCGCGCGGCCGTCCGCCGGCCCGGTGTGGCCGTCGACGGGGTCGTGACGGTCACGGCGCCGATGCCGGGCCGGATCGTCAAGGTATTGGTGCAGCCCGGGCAGGCCGTCGAGGCCAGCCAGGGCCTGATCGTGGTGGAAGCGATGAAGATGGAGAACGAGCTTCGGGCGCCGGCGGCAGGCATCGTGCGCGAGGTGCGCGCGACGCCGGGGGCGTCGGTCGAGGCGCGCGCCGTCCTCGTCATCGTGGACGTGTCGGCCTGATCCCGTAGGCGTCGGATGCCCGTTCTCTCGCGCTTTCGCTCGGTCGCCGCGCATCCGCTCACGCAGCGGACGCGCCGCGTCGCGCGCGCCATCGTGGTCGTCCTGGCCGTGGCCGTCGCCGTGGCGGTGGCGACCGGCATGACGGTGGACCTCGGCCCCTCGCTGAAGACGCAGGCGGAAGTGCAGGGGTCGAAGTACCTGAAGCGGCCGATGCACATCGGCAAGCTCAAGGCGTTGCTCTGGCCCGGGCGCTTCCGCCTCGAGGACTTCGTCATCGAGGGGCTCAACCCCGGCGACGACCCCTACATCAGGGTGGCGCGCCTCGACGTCTCCGTGCCGTGGAGCACCCTGTTCACCCGCCGGATCGTGATCAGCACCGTGGAGCTGACCGACTGGCAGATGACCATCGAGACGTTTCCGGACGGCCGGACCAACTTCCCGAAGCTGATGCCGGAGGGGCCGCGCCGCCAGACGGGCTGGACGACGACCGTGCAGTACGTCCATGCCTACCGGGGACAGGTCACGTACCGCGATCACGGTACGCCGTGGAGCGTCGTCTGCCGCAACCTCGACATCTCGCTCGCGCGCACCGACGAGCAGTACCGCGGGCTGGCGAAGTTCTCGAACGGTACCGTCCAGATCCAGAACTACGAGCCGTTCGGCGCCGAGATGCGGTCCCGGTTCGTGATGGACGGCGGGCGCGTCATCTTCGATCGCATCGACCTGCTCACCGATGGCGCGCGCACCCGCCTGGTCGGCGACGTCGACCTCGCGCACTTCCCCGAGCAGATGTACCGGCTCGAGTCCACCGTCGACTTCGCGACGATGCGGAAGATCTTCTTCGCGCGCGAGTCGTTCTCGCTGTCGGGGACCGGCAAGTTGAGCGGCACGTTCCACCTCTTCAAGGAGACGCTCGACCCGGACAAACCGCCGCGGACGGGCCGGGAGCTCAAGGCGACGTTCGAGAGCGCGGAGGCGGGCGTCAACTCGCTGCGCTTTCCGAACCTGAAGGGCGCGATCCGATGGGTGCCCGAGTGGCTCGAGGTCACCGACGCGTCGAGCGGGTTCTACGGCGGCCGGACGGCGTTCGAGTACCGGATGGGGCCGTTCGGTCTGCCCGGCACCGAGCCCACCTACGCGCTCGACGCCGCGTACGAGGACGTCGACCTGACCACGCTGACCGACTGCCTCGAACTCGACGGGCTGCGCCTGGCGGGCCGCGCCAGCGGCCGCAACCATCTGGCCTGGCCGCGCGGGCGCTTCCAGGACCGCACCGGCCAGGGCACGCTGCAGGTCGGCGCGCCCGACGGCGTCGCGCTGCTGCCGCGCGAACTGCCCCTCGAGCAGATCGCCGAGCGCGAGCGCCTGCCGCGGCCGTGGGGGCCGTTCAGCAACCACCTGCCGCTCGCGCCCGTGCCGGTCGGCGGCGCGCTGTCCTACGCGATCGATCCCGCGGGCATCGACCTCGCGCCGAGCCACGTGGCCACGCCCGAGACCTACGTCGAGTTCCAGGGGCGCACCGAGTACGGCGACCGCTCGCGGATCCCGTTCTACGTGGCGAGCGCCGACTGGCAGGAGAGCGACCGCCTGCTCGCCGGCATCCTCACCGCGTTCGGGTCGCGAACCGGCGCCATTCCGATCGCCGGCCACGGCACCTTCGACGGCCTGATGACCGAGAGCTTCAAGGCGCCGCGCATCGAGGGCACCTTCAGCGGCGACCGCATGCGGGCCTGGGACGTCGACTGGGGCCGGGCCACGGGCCGGGCGGTCATCCAGAACAGCTACGCCGACGTGAAGGACGTCGTCATCGCGTCGGGCGACTCGGAGATCCGCGCCGACGGCCTGTTCTCGCTGGGGTATCCGCGCCGGGACGGCGGTGAGGAGGTCAACGCCCGCGTGCAGATCGCGCGGCGGCCCGTCGCCCACCTGCGCCACGCGTTCGCGATCGACGACTACGACATCGACGGGGCGCTCTCGGGCGAGTTCCGGGTCTACGGCAAGTACCAGCAGCCCCAGGGGTTCGGCATGATGGCCATCGCACCGGGCACGGCCTATGGCGAGGCCTTCGACTCGGCCTCGGCCTCGCTGCGGTTCGAGGGGACCGGCGTGCGGCTCGACAACATCCAGCTGCTGAAGGCCGGGGGGAGGGGCAACGGCGCGGCCTACGTCGGCTGGAACGGCACGTACTCGTTCAACCTCGACGCCAAGGGGATTCCCGTCGAGAGCGTGTCGCTCGCCAAGTCGTCGACGCTCCCGCTCTCCGGGCTGATCGACTTCACGGCCGGCGGCAGCGGGTCGTTCGGCGAGCCGCGCTACGACGTCCGCGGCACCATCCGAGACTTCTTCGCGGCCGACGAGGGCATCGGCCAGGTCACGGGCGACATCGCCATCGTCGGCGACCTGATGACGCTGAAGATCGAGGCCGCCTCGTCCCGCCTGGCCGTCTCGGGCGCGGGCCGCATCGCGCTGACGCCCGAGATGGACACGGAGATGGCGTTCACGGTCAGCGACACGTCGCTCGACCCGTACATCAGGGCGCTGAACCCCCGCCTGTCCCCCTACAGCACGGCGGTGGCGAGCGGCCGGATCCGCGTGGTGGGCGAGCTGGCCAACTTCGACCACCTGCTGGTCGACACCACGGTCGAGCGGCTCGACCTGCGCTTCTTCGACTACCAGATCCGCAACGCCGCGCCGCTGCGGGTGGCGCTCGACCGCAACATCGTCCGTCTGGCCGACTTCCGCCTCGTCGGCGAGGACACGCAGCTCGAGCTGTCGGGCACGGCGAACCTGCACGACGAGCGGATCGGCGTCCGGGTCCGGGGTGACGCCAACCTCGGCATCCTCCAGGCATTCGTGCCGAACGTGCGCAGCAGCGGCCGGGCCATGCTCGAGGCGTCGCTCGAGGGCCCGCTGGCCGACCCGCTCGTCACCGGCGCGATGACCGTCGACAACGGGCGCCTGCGGCACTTCTCGTTCCCGCACGCGCTCGAGAACGTCTCGGGCCCGATCCGCTTCGATTCGCGCACCGTCCGCCTCGACGAGGTCACCGCGCGGCTCGGCGGCGGCCCCGTGACGTTCGGCGGCACCATCGCGATCGCCGGCTACCAGACCGGCCGGATCGACGTCACGATGCGGGGCCAGGAGATGCGCCTGCGGTTCCCCGAGGGCATGCGGTCCGTCGTCGACGCGGACCTCGCGCTCGAGGGATCGCTCGAGGGCGCCGTGCTGCGCGGACGCGTCGCCGTCCGCAACGCGCTCTACACCCGAGCGCTCGACACCGGCGGCCTGCTGAGCTTCACCGAAGGCGCCGGCGGCGCGGGTGGGGCCGGTCTGGTGACCAGCGTGCCCCTGCGCTACGACATCCAGCTCGACGCGCCGTCGACGCTGCAGGTGCGCAACAACGCCGTCCGGCTCGTGGCCAGCGCCAACCTGCAGTTGCGTGGCACCTACGATCGGCCGCTCGTGACGGGCCGCGCCGACATCGTGGACGGGGTGCTGACCTTCGAGGGCCGCCGCTACGTGGTCACGCGCGGCGCCATCGACTTCAACAACCCCACGCGGATCGATCCCTTCTTCGACCTCGAGGCCGAAACGCGCGTCCGCGTGCCGCAGCAGACCTACCGGGTGACGGTGCGCGGCTCGGGCACGGTCGATCGGATGTCGACCGAGTTCACCTCCGATCCCTACATGCCCCCGGCCGAGGTGCTGGCGCTGCTCTTCAGCGATGCCGCGCCGGGCCGCGACGTCGAGTTCCGCCAGTACAGCACCAGCATCACGCCGCAGCAGCAGCTCGTCCGCGAGCGCGCCACCCGTGCGTTGACGGGCGCGGTGTCGTCCGAGGTGGGGCGCGTGGTGGAGCAGACGTTCGGCGTCGACACGTTCCAGCTGACGCCGTCCCTCGTCGATCCGAACCAGCAGTCGTCCCGACTCGACCCCGGCGCGCGGCTCGTCATCGGCAAGCGCCTGTCCGATCGCCTGTTCCTCACGTATTCCCGCAGCCTGTCGTCGTCGACGAGCGACCAGATCATCCTGCTCGAGTACGATCAGACCGACCGGTTCTCGTGGGTGCTGTCGCGGAACGAGGACCGGACCTACGCGCTCGACATCCGCGTGAGACGCACGTTCTGATGACCCGGTCCCTGCCCGCCGGCCGTGCCGCCGGCCGCCTGTGCTCGTGGGTGTCGCTGGCGCTGGCGTGCCTGGCGGCGCCCGCGGCCGCGCAGGCCCCGGTCGTCACGGAGGTGCGCGTCGAGCAGGAAGGGCGCCCGATCACCGACACGGCCATCACCGGCCTGCTCGACACCGTCGTGGGGCGGCCGTTGTCGATGGCCCAGGTGCGCGACTCGATCGCCCACCTGATCAGCCTGAACACCTTCGAGGACGTGCAGGTGTTCCGGACGCCGTCGCCCGGCGGCGTGGCGTTGCGCTACGCGCTGGTGCCCCTGCACCCCGTGGACCGCGTCGCGTTCCGCGGCAGCCTCGGGGTGTCCGAGGACGATCTCCGCAAGGTCCTCTCCGACCAGTTCGGCGACCCGCCGCGCGCCGCGCAGGCCGCTGCCATCGTCGAGGCCCTCAAGCGGGCCTATCGCGACCGGGGCTATCCATCGGCCGACCTGTCGGTGGCGCTCGAGGAGACCCACGATCCCGATCGCGCGACGATGGTGATCACGGCGCAATCGCGGGGGCGCGTCCCCATCGCCGCGCTCCGGTTCGAGGACATCGACCAGACCGTGCCGGGTGCGCCGGCCGAGCGCCCGTCGGTCCGGGAGGGCCAGCCCTACGACCGGGCGGCCGTCGAGCGGGAGCTCCAGGCGTGGGAGGCGACCCTGCGCGGGCGGGGCTACTACGAGGCCCGCGCAACGCACGCGGTCACCTTCGCGGACGACGGGGCCCACGTCGTGGTCGACCTGGTCCGCGGGTCGAAGGTCGTCGTGGCCTTCGCGGGCGATCCCGTGCCCGGGGGCGAGCTCGAACGGCTGGTGCCGATCCGCAGCGAGGCGTCGGCGGACGAGGATCTGCTCGAGGACTCGAGCCTGCAGATCGAGAACTACTTCCGGGCCCGCGGCTACCGCGACGCCCACGTCACCTATACCCGCGACGAGCGTGGCGGCACGCTGACCATCACGTTCACGGTGACGCGGGGGCCACGCTACTTCGTCGACGACGTCCAGGTGGCCGGCAGCACGGCCGTGCCGGCGCCGGACCTGCGTGCGCTGGTCCGGCTCAAGGCCGGCGACCCCTTCGTGCAGGCGACGGTCGACGCGGGCATCGGGGCCATCCTGCGGACCTATCTGGACCGCGGGTACACCGCGGCGCAGGTGCAGCAGCCGCGCGACCTGCCGGTGGTGCACGAGGACGCCGCCGGCCAGACCCGACGCGTCGCCCTGACGCTCACGGTCGTCGAAGGGGCCCGCACTCTGGTGCGCGCCGTGTCGTTCGAGGGGCGAAGCGCGTTCGACGAGGCCCAGGCGCGCTCGTGGTTGGCCACCGCTCCCGGCAAGCCCTTCTCCGAGGGGGACGTCTCGGCCGATCGCGATCGCCTCGAAGTCGAGTACCGCAACCGCGGCTATGCGGCCGTGACCATCACGCCGAGCACGACGCGGGCCGAGACCGGGTCGGAAGTGGACGTCCGTTTCACGATCGTCGAGGGGCCGCGCTACGTGATCGATCACGTGATCGTGGTCGGCAACCGTCGCACCAGCCGTGAGACGATCGAGCGCGAGCTGCGGCTGCGGCCGGGCGATCCGCTCGGCCTGGCCGACCGGCTCGAGAGCCAGACACGCGTGAGCGCGCTCGGGCTGTTCCGCCGGGTCGAGGTGGAGGAGCTGCGGCACGGAACCGACAACCGGGCCGACCTGCTCGTGCGCCTGGAGGAATCGAAGCCCACGTCGATCGGCGGCGGCGGCGGCCTCGAGGGCGGCTTTCGCCTGCGCCCCACCGGTGAAGGCGGGCAGGCCGAGGAGCGCTTCGAGCTGGCCCCGCGCGGCTTCTTCGAAGTGGGCCGCCGGAATCTCTGGGGCAGCAACCGGTCGGTCAACCTGTTCACGCGCGTCAGCCTGCGGTCGCGCGACATCGTGATCGACAACTCCGGCATCCGGCTGTCCGAGAACCTGCGCGACTCACGCTACGGCTTCAACGAGTACCGCGTGGTCGGCACGTTCCGCGAGCCCAAGATCGGCGGTACGTCGGCGGGGCTGCTCGTGACGGGCCTGATCGATCAGGCGATCCGGTCGAGCTTCAACTTCATCCAGCGCGAGATCCGGGCGGAGGTCGGCATGGCCCTGTCGCCCGTCTACAACGTCTCCGGCCGCTACTCGCTCTCGCGGACGGAGCTTTTCGACGAGCGGTTCACGCCCGACGAGAGCCCCCTCATCGACCGCCTGTTCCCCCAGGTGCGGCTCTCGCTCTTCTCGGGGTCGTTCCTGCGCAACACCCGCGACGACCTGCTGGACGCCTCGCGCGGCAGCGCCGTCACGGTCGACGGCGACCTCGCCATGCGCGCGATCGGCTCGGAGGTCGGCTTCGCGAAGGTGTCGGTGCAGGGCTTCGTCTACCGGCGGCTGCCCACCGCCCGTCGCGTCGTCGCCGCGTTCGGCGCGCGCCTCGGCGCGGCGCAGGGCTTCCCGCGGCAGGTCACGCGCACGGCGGCCGACGGCAGCACCGTGGTCGAGGTGGTCGAGGACCTGCCGGCCAGCCGCCGCTTCTTCGCCGGCGGCGACACCACCGTCCGCGGCTTCTCGCTCGATCGCCTGGGCGAGTTCTTCGCCGTCGACGATCCCCGCAACACGATCAGTCAGTCGGGGTTCCCGACCGGCGGCAACGGCATCGTCATCTTCAACGGCGAACTGCGCGTATCGCTCGTCGGAGCGCTGCAGGGCGTCGTCTTCCTCGATGCCGGCAACGTCGTCAAGCACGCCGGCGATCTCAGCCTGCTCGAACTGCGGCCGGCGGCCGGTGGCGGCGTGCGCTTCCGGTCTCCGGTCGGGCCGATCCGGCTCGATCTGGGTCTCAACCTCGATCGGCGCAACCTGCCGCCGGATGCCAGCGGCGTCGCCCGCCGGGAGCGTGGGCTGGTGTGGCACATCTCGCTGGGGCAGGCGTTCTGATGCGCGCCGTCCTCTGCGCGCTCCCGCTGGCCCTCGTCGTGGCCGTCGCCTCGGCGCAGGAGCTCGTCGATCGCGTGATGGCGCGCGTGAACGGCGAGACGATCCTGCTGAGCGACGTGCGCGCCGCCAGCGGGCTCGGGCTCGTGGACCCGTCGCCGTCGCGCGCCGTCGAGCAGCTCGCCGAACGCCGGCTGGTGCTGGCCGAGGTGGCGCGTTTTCCGCCGCCGGAGCCCCGGCCCGAGCAGGTCGAGGCCGAGATGGTCCGGTTGATGGCGGCGGCGGGCGCCGGGCTCGAGACGCTGATGGACACGGCGGGCCTCACCGACGCGCAGGTGCGCGACATGGCGCGCGACTCGCTGAGGATCCGCGCGTACCTGGATCAGCGCTTCGGCCTCGGCGCCCCCGTCAGCGAAGAGCAGGCGCGGCAGTACTACGACGAGCACCCCGGCCAGTTCATCCGCGACGGCGTGCGCCGCCCCTACGAGGAGGTGGCCGCCGACGTCCGGCGCGAGGCGGCGGAGGCCCGGCGCGAGGCGGCCGTGCAGCAGTGGCTGCGTGACGTTCGCGCGCGGGCCGAAGTGGTGATCGTCGCCGTGCGCGAGCCGCCGCCGTCTGCTGCGCCCGGCGGCGGACGCTGAGCCGCCGCGCGCGCCGCCGGCCGGCGTGCCCCGGCGTGGCCTACCCCGCGCCGCCGCCCGCGGCAACGCGCAGGATCTCGAGCGAGTTGAAGGCCGAATGGCAGACGATCGGTGCCACCGCGCTGCGGCGCCGCAGGTAGACCACGCCCCAGAACGCCCCCATGGCCGCGGTCGTGATCACGGCGTCCCAGCCCTGCAGGTAGTGGCCGAGGCCGAAGGCGAGGCTGATCGCGAACAAGCCGACCCCCGCGCCGCCCAGATGGCGCTCGAACCGGTCCAGCAGGAACGCCCGCTGCAGTTCCTCCCGGACACCGCCCGCCACGATGGCGACGAGGCCGAACACGGCCGCCTCGACCGGCCCCTGCCGGGCCAGCGCCTCGAGCGGGTTGGTCGCGACGTTGTGGAGCCAGGGGGCGTAGGCCCGGACCGACAGCAGCAGCACGACCACGAGGGCGAAGATGGCCGGGGTCAGTGACAGCCCATGGAGGGCCTCGCGGCCGATGGGCCGCCCCCCCACCCACAGGCGGGCCGGGCTCTCACCACGCAGGCGCGTGAGCCACGTCATCAGCGCGATCAGCAGGACGGAATCGCCCAGCGACACCGCCACGACGTAGGCCATCGAGAGGGTCCCGTCCTCGCCGGCCCGGATGCCGACCATCGCCAGCGCCACCACGATCGCCAGCTGCGTCGGCACGCTCGAGCAGAGGACGACTTCTCCCACGGCGAACAGCCGGGTTCGCATCCGCCACCTCGACTGTGGCGCCGGCGGCGGCGGGTCTGGCGTGAGGACCGCGAGCGGGTCCGGGGCGTACGGCCCCGGATCGGGCCGAATCTCGACGGGCAGCGAGGGCGGAGTGTGGTCTGACACCGGTCCGTCCCAGTGTACGGCGTCCCGTCCTGCGGCCCCAGCGGCGCCGGCGCGGCCGAAGGCCGTGCTAGACCGTGTAAAAACGACAGGCTACGATGGGGTATCGGCTGGTCCGCCATCCCCCCGGCGCACCACCGCAGGTCTGTCATGGCGTCAACCACTGGCGAACGGGTCCTCGTCGTCGAAGACGAACCGAGTGCGCGGCTCGGGCTCACCGAGCTCGTACGCACCTGGGGCTTCACGACGGAGTCGGCCGAGGACGGCGAGGACGCGCTGAAGCGCATCACCGTCTTCAGGCCCACCATCATCATCAGCGACCTGGTGATGCCGCGGATGAACGGCCTCGAGCTGCTGCGCGCGCTCAAGGCCGAGGACGGCGGCGACTACACCGTCGTGATCCTCACGGCGCAGGGCACCGTCGAAACGGCCGTCGAGGCGATCAAGGAAGGCGCCTACGACTACCTGACCAAGCCCGTCGAGCCGCAGCGGCTGAAGATCCTGCTCGACAAGGTGGTCGAGCGGCAGGAGACGCTGCGCGAGGTGAAGGTGCTGCGCAAGCAGCTGCGCGACCACGGCGCCTTCGGGCGCATGATCGGCAGCAGTGCGCAGATGCGCAAGGTCTACCAGACCGTCGAGCAGGCCGCGCCGACCTCCGCCTCGGTGCTGATCTGGGGCGAGTCGGGCACCGGCAAGGAGCTCGTCGCGCAGACGATTCACCAGCTCAGCCCGCGCGCGCAGATGCCGTTCGTGCCGATCAACTGCGCGGCCATCCCGGAGACGCTGCTCGAGAGCGAGATCTTCGGTCACGAGAAGGGCGCGTTCACGGGCGCGATGGATCGGCGCGAGGGCTGCTTCGAGCTGGCCGACCGCGGGACGCTGTTCCTCGACGAGATCGCCGAGATGACGCCGCCGACGCAGGTGAAGCTGCTGCGCGTGCTGCAGGAGCGTCGCTTCCGGCGCCTGGGCGGCCGGGCCGAACAGGCCGTCGACGTGCGGGTGATCGCGGCGACCAACGCCGTGCCGCCCGACGCGGTCAAGACGGGGAAGCTGCGCGAGGACCTGTTCTACCGGCTCAACGTCTTCGCGATCGAGCTGCCGCCGCTCCGCAAGCGCAAGGACGATCTGCCGCTCCTCATCCAGTCGTTCCTCGCCGAGTTCAACGCCCGCAACCGAAAGGCGGTCACGGCGGTCGAGCCCGGCGCGATGCGCATCCTCGAGCAGTACAGCTGGCCCGGCAACGTGCGCGAGCTGCGCAACGTCGTCGAGCGCGCCGTGATTCTCTGCAACGGCGAGTTCATCGAGGCCAAGCACCTGCCGCCGCTCGTGACCGAGTCGCCCGACGTGGCCAAGCCCTCGCTGTCGCTGACGCCGGGCACCACCGTCGAGGAGGCCGAGCGGCGCCTGATCCTGATGACCCTGCAGCACACGCGCGACAACAAGACCCGCGCGGCCGAGATCCTGGGCATCAGCCTGAAGACGCTGCACAACAAGCTCAACAAACTGCGGGGGCGGCTGCCGGGCGGGAAGTCCGACGAGGAAGAGATGGTCTCGCCCCAGTGACGCGCTGACAGAGGGCTGCGATGCGCCTCGGAATCCGCGCCAAACAGATCGTCGGCGTCACGCTGCTGGTGGGGCTCGTGGTGGTCGTGCTGAGCGCCCTCAACGCCGCGCGGCTGGCCAGCGTCATCCTGCACGAGAGCGACAACCGCGGCCAGCTGCTGTCGAAGGCGATCTTCCACCGGGCGCGCGAGCTGGTGACCGCCGGCGTCGCGGACCCCTATGCCGGCCTGCGCACCGACCCCGGCCTGCGCGCGCTGCTCCAGGCCAGTCTCTACGGCGAAGGCATCGTCGTGGCGTCGGTGGTCGACCGGCAGGGCGTCGTCGTCGCCAGCAGCGATGCGGCGCTCGTCGGGGCGCAGCTGCCGCCGCGCGTCGACATGAGCAGCCTGCTCGCCGATACGCCCATCAACCAGGTGCGGGCCGTGTACCGCGGCGTCGGCACGCTCGACGTGCGACAGCCGATGATGCTCGGCGACGAGGCGTTCGGCTCGATCCGCGTCGAGGTGTCGACCGCGTTGATGAAGCGCGAGCTGATGGCGTCGCTCTACCCGTCCCTCGTCACGGCGGTGGTGGCGCTGGGGGTGGGCGTCCTGCTGGCCGGGCTGTTGTCGCGCCTGCTGCTGCGCCCGATCCACATGCTGCGCGGCGGCCTGACCCGGCTCGGGCAGGGCGAATTCGGCGTCACCCTCGACCTGCCGCCGGGCGACGAGTTCGGCGAGCTCGGGTCCTTCTTCAACACCGTCAGCCAGCAGCTCTCCGCCGATCGCAGCCGCCTCGCCGGCCAGCAGGCCCACTTGCGGACGGCGGTCGAGCACCTCGAGGACGCGGTGGCGCTGTTCAACCCGTCCGGCGAACTGCTGTTCTCCAACCCCGCGATGGCGCCGTCGCTGCCGGCCGGCCCCGTCGGCCGCGCGCTGAAGGACCTGCTGCCAGTGGCCCACCCCTACCGCACGCTCGTCGAGGAGACCCTGGCCGCCCGCCAGTCCCGGGGGCCGGTGCAGGTGAACCGGCCACCGGCCGACGGCGAGGCGGGCAAGGAGGCCGAGGCGCAGCCGAGCCTGCTGATGACGCACGTGATCACCGGCAAGGGCGGCGAACTGGTCGCCGTCCTGCTCGTCGAGCGGGACATCGGGTATCTCTCGCGCGTCCACTCGATGCTGGCGTACTCCCGGAAGCTCGTCGCGCTCGGCCGGCTCACGGCGGGTATCGCGCACGAGGTGAAGAACCCGCTGAACGCGATGATGATTCACCTCGAGCTGCTGCGGACGAAGATCAAGAACCTCGCGATGGCCGCGGTGCCGGAGCCGCAGCCGGTGGCCGCGGCGGCCGGCAGCACCCTCGGCCTCTCCGAGGCGCAGGCGCTGCCCGCACGGGCGCAGGGCGCCCTGCAGCACGTGGAGGTGATCGAAGGCGAGATCCGGCGGCTCGACGAAGTGGTGCAGGGGTTCCTGCGCTTCACGCGGCCCGAGGACCTGAAGCTGCAGGCCGTCCACGTCAGCGCGCTCGTCGGCGAGATCCAGCCGCTCGTCGAGGCGGAGGCCCGCAAGCACAACGTCCGGCTGCTGCTCGACTGCCCGGCGTCGGCGCCGGCCGTCAACGGCGACGCCGCGATGTTGCGGCAGGTGTTCCTGAACCTGGCGATCAACGCCTGCCAGGCGATGCCGAACGGCGGGACGCTGCGGCTCTCGTGCGCGCCTGCCTCGAAGCAGCGGGTGGAGGTGCGCGTCGAGGACACCGGCATCGGGATCGCCCCGGAGCACCTGGGGAAGATCTTTGACCTGTACTTCACGACGAAGGATCATGGGACGGGCATCGGGCTCTCGATGGTCTACCGCATCGTGCAGCTGCACGACGGCGACATCGAGGTGCAGTCCACGCCCGGGCGCGGTACGATCTTCCGTGTGCTGCTGCCCAGAGCCATCGACTGAGGCCGCAGCCGGAGCCAATCGCATGCACCAGGCCGCCAGCGTCGCGCGTCGCCACCGGGGACCAGGCCCGCGGTGGTCGTCCACCCGGACGGCCGCGGCGGTCGTGGTGGGCCTGGCCGCGCTGCTCGGCCCGGGCTGCGCGAAGTCGCGCCCGGTCGTCGTGGCCGAGGGGCCGGCGCTGGCGCTGCCCATGCCGCCGCCGCGCGTGATCGTCCCGGCGGAGGAGCCCATTGCGGCGGCGCCGGTGCCGCCCGAGGTGCCGGCGGCGGTCACCCCGCCGCGTGCCACCGCGCGCCCGCCGGTGCGCCGTCCGGCGGCTGCCAGCACCGAGGCCGAGGCGAAGCCCGAGGCGCCCCCGGCCGTGGTGGAGGTGCCGTCGCCGCCGCCGTCGGAGCCGCGCGAACTGCGCGCCGCCCCGGCGGCCGGCGATGCGTCGGCCGAGCGGCGTGTGCGCGATCTGCTGAACCAGGCTGCGCGGGATCTCGGGCGCACCGACTACCGGCGCCTCTCGACCGAGGCCCGCGCGCAGTACGACCAGTCGAAGCGCTTCTCGGACCAGGCAGAGCAGGCGCTGCGCGAGCGCAACTTCGTGTTCGCGCAGACGCTGGCCGACAAGGCGGCCGTGCTCGCCGCCGCGCTCATCGGCGGCTGACGGACGCGGACGCATCACCACACCAGGAGGACTCATGACGCGGGTGTCGCACGGGCGCGGACGTGCCTGGGCCGGCTTGGTCGTGTTCGCGGCGCTGTGGACGGCCCCGCCCTGGGGCGCGCAGGGGCTCCCTGTTGGCTGGGGCGGCGGGCTGGCGGCTCAGGGCGCGCCGGCCCAGGGCGTGCCGGCCACCGCACCGCCGATCTCGTCGCCGGCCGGCAATCCGAACGCGGTGATGCCGGGCGAACTCGTCGTCGAGCCGCCCACGCTGATCAACCTCGGCTTCGAGTGGTTCGTGCAGGGCGACGTCAACCGCAATGCCGCCGTCGAGGTGTCCTACCGCCGCGCTGGTGACGCGGCATGGCGTCCGGCGCTGCCGCTGCTGCGGCTCGGCGGCGAGCGCATCTTCGCCGAGTCGCGCGTCGACGTCGTCGCGCCCAACATGTTCGCGGGCAGCGTCCTCGACCTGCAGCCCGACACGGCGTACGAGGTGCGGTTCGTGCTGCGCGATCCGGACGGCGTCCAGGGCGAGGGCCAGCGGGTGCTCACGGTGCGCACGCGCCCGGAGCCCCAGCCCTACGCGGGCGGGCGGGTCTTCCACGTCTACCCGCACGGCTTCACCGGCCGGAAGGTCGAGCCGGCGTTCGAGGGCCTGATGTGCGCCTACAATTTCTGGTGCGCCGGCACGGACTGGGCCACGTCGGGTCGTCCGCGCGTCCGGCCGGGCGACACGATTCTCGTCCACGCCGGCACCTACAAGTACAACCGGTACGAGTACACGAACAACGCGGCCGTGAACCGCACCGTGCCGCTCGACGGCACCTACTACCTGACCGCGGACGGCACGCCCGAGATGCCGATCGCGATCAAGGCCGCGGGCGACGGCGAGGTGATCTTCGACGGCAACGGTGCCTTCGCGTTGTTCGACGTGCGGGCGGCCGACTACACCTACTTCGAGGGCATCACGATCCGCAACGCCGAGGTCGGCATCCTCGCGGGCACGCAGTTCATCGCCGGCGCCAGGGGCCTCACCGTCAAGCGGAGCCGCCTCGAGAACGTCGGCGCCGGCGTCTTCACGAACTTCGCCGGGTCCAGCAACTTCTACATCGCCGACAACACGTTCGTCGGCCGGAACGATCCCGCGCACCTCATCGGCTGGGCGGGCGACATGTGGACGAAGTTCAACGGCGTCGAGGGACAGGTGTTCCCGCCGAAGATGGCGTCCTACGTCGCCGTCAAGCTGTATGGCCCCGGCCACGTGGTGGCGTACAACTACATCGCCGACTTCCACGACGGCATCAACGTGGAGACCTACGGCAACCCGGACGGCTCGACGGCCAGCGGGCCGGGCATCGTGGACGGGCCGAAGTATCCGCCGCGCGAGTACTGGGACCGCCGGCCGGTGGCCATCGACTTCTACAACAACTACATCACGAGTTCGCACGACAACCCGATCGAGGCCGACGGGGGGATGCACAACATCCGCATCCTGCGGAACATGTTCGTCAACCACGCCTCGCACGCCTTCTGCAATCAGCCGTCGCTCGGCGGGCCCGTCTACTGGATCCGCAACGTCGCCTATCACCTGCCGGCCGGCTCCACGCGGCTGACGAACGGCTCGGCGGGGGTGCTCTTCTACCACAACACCATCCTGTCGGAGACGGCCGCGGCGCTCTCGGCCAACGTCCACTGGCGCAACAACCTGATGCTCGGCGAGAACGCCGCACCGGCGATCTTCAGCGTGACGACCCAGACGCGCTACAGCTCGTCCGACTACAACGGCTTCCGGCCCAACCCCGGCGCGACCACGTCGTTCGAGTGGAACGCCCCGCCGCGCGGCACCGAGACCGATTACACCGGGCCGGGCCACGAGAGCGTGCTGGAGCGCCGCGCGTTCCCGACGCTGGCCGAGTACAGCCAGGCGACTGGGCAGGATCAGCACAGCGTGCTCGTGGACTACGACGTATTCGCCAAGGTGCCCCGCCTGGACGCGCAGGATGCCGCCGCGGTACAGCGGATCTACCGCGCCGAGGACCTCGACTTCTCGCTCCGGCGCGGCTCGGCGGCCGTGGACCGCGGCGTGGCGCTGCCGACCGTCAACGACGGGTTCGCGGGCGCGGCCCCCGACCTCGGCGCGCTCGAGCTGGGTCGGCCGGCGCCGCACTACGGGCCCCGGCCCTGAGGCGCGTGCCCGGCTGGGCGGGGCACGCTCGCGGACGGACGCGGTCGAGCGGCTCGCGCTCGCGGCCGAGGCCGGGCCTGCTGGCGCCATGCCCGTGCGCTATACTCCTGCCGTCCCCACGGTCCGGTATCCGCTCGGGACGTCGTCCGCTGCGTGCCGTCGGTGAGACGGCGTTCTCCAACCTGCTTTCGTGAGGGATGCAACCATGAAGCGCACTCTGGTACTCGCACTCGGCGTGCTCGCGCTGTCGGCCACGGCATGGGCCCAGGGCCCGGGCCGCGGAGCCCCGCCGCCGCCGCCTCCGCTCGAGCCGGGCGCCTCGCAGGCCGACGTCGACAAGGCGGTGCTGGCGGCACCGGCCAATCTGCGCGGCCAGGCCACCGTCATCAAGTGGAATGCCAGCGACTGGACCTATACGACGCTGCGCAAGGGCACCAACGCGCTGGTGTGCTTCGACAAGTCGGGCCTGCCGGGGCAGCTGCCGTTCTCGCTCGAGTGCACGATGCTCGGCAACCTGGCGCGCGTCACGCAGAACATGAAGTTCGAGTCGGAGCCCGACCGCGCGAAGCGGCAGGCGGCGCTCGACGCGGCCGAGAAGGACGGCACGCGCGCGAAGCCGGAATTCGGCTCGGTCTTCTACCACCTGATGGGCCAGGATCAGGCGACCGCGCGCACCCACTTCACGGTGGCCGTCCCGGGCGCGACGTCCGCTTCGATGGGGCTGCCCGACAACGGGCGCAGCGGCGGCGTGTGGATCATGAACGCCGGCACGTCCACCGCCCACCTGATGATTCCGGGCGAATAGCGCGCCCGCGCACGACCCGCGGGAGCCGGTACCCTCTGGGTCCGGCCTCCCGCCCCCTTCCCGGGAGCCGCCGATGACCGTCCGCTCCGCCGCCGTTCTCGCCCTCGCGCTGACCGGCATCTCCGCCGCCCAGAAGCCCCAGACCTTCGTGGGCACCGTCTCCGACAGCATGTGCGCCACCGGCGGCCACGCCGGCATGCGGATGGGCCCGACCGACGCGGACTGCACCCGGATGTGCGTCGCGGCCCATGGCGCCGAGTACGTCGTGGTCACCGGGGAGTCGGTCTACGTGCTCAGCGACCAGGGCAGGGCCGAGGCGTTCGCCGGCCAGCGCGTCAAGGTGGTCGGCACGCTCGACGCGAAGGCCAGGACGATCCGCGTCCAGTCGATCTCCGCCGCCGACTGAGCCGGCCACGCCCTGTCGAGCCAGGGCGGTCGTCTGGGCTGGCTGCTACAATGTTGTCCAGATATTGCGAGTGCCCTAGAAGAAAAGCGCAATATCTTGTGGTTACAGTCTTGACAAAGCCTTCGAGACGGCGCACTATTCGTCGCTCAGGCCCCCACGAAGAACTCTCAGCGGACCTCCCAGATCCGGACGAAAACCTGGACGTTTTCGGCAGTTCTTTGCGGGCCCAAAAAATTTGAATTCCAGGCGCGGCGGGGTGAGCCGTGCCCTTGCTTGAGTGTTCGGAGGTAACGGATGGAGAGAGGCCCAGCCCGCGAAGCGGCCGGTTCCGGCCAGCAGGTCACGTCTCAGAGCGGCGCGGCGGAGCCGACCGCCCGCGCGAAGAAGCAGGCGACCGAGCCGAAGGCGCCCCTGGCGCCGGGGCTCGAGTTCTCGCGCTACTTCACGCTGCCCGGAGTGGACCCGTTCGACGAGGTCGAATGGGAGATCCGGTCGGCCGTGATCGGCAGCGAAAAGGGCAAGGTCGTCTTCGAGCAGCGCGACGTCGAGATTCCGAAGCCCTGGTCGCAGCAGGCCACCAACATCGTGGTGTCCAAGTACTTCCGCGGCCAGCTCGGCACGCCCGATCGGGAGCGCAGCGTCAGGCAGCTCATCGGCCGCGTGGTCGACACGATCACCGGGTGGGCGCGGGCGCAGAAGTACTTCGCCAGCGAGGACGCGCTGCAGGCGTTCTCGCACGAGCTAAAGCACCTGCTCGTCTACCAGAAGGCCGCCTTCAACAGCCCGGTCTGGTTCAACTGCGGCTTCGAGAAGGCGCCGCAGTGCTCGGCCTGCTTCATCAACTCCGTGCAGGACACGATGGACTCGATCCTGACGCTCGCCCGCACGGAGGGCATGCTGTTCAAGTTCGGGTCGGGCACGGGCAGCAACCTGTCGTCGATCCGGTCGTCGAGGGAGCTGCTGGCCGGCGGCGGCACGGCGTCGGGGCCCGTGTCGTTCATGAAGGGCTACGACGCGTTCGCGGGCGTCATCAAGTCCGGCGGCAAGACGCGCCGGGCCGCCAAGATGGTGATCCTCAACGCCGATCACCCGGACGTCGTCGAGTTCATCAACTGCAAGGTCGAGGAGGAGAAGAAGGCCTGGGCGCTCATCGACGCCGGCTACGACGGCTCGTTCACGGGCACGGCGTACTCCTCGGTGTTCTTCCAGAACTCGAACAACAGCGTCCGCGTCAACGACGACTTCATGCGCGCGGTGCTCGATGACGGCGAGTGGCGGACCAGGGCCGTCACCGACGGTGCCGTGGTCGACACCTACAAGGCCCGCGACCTGATGCGGCAGATCGCCGAGGGCACCTGGGTGTGCGGCGACCCCGGCATGCAGTTCGACACCACGGTCAACGAGTGGCACACGTGCCCGGAGACGGCGCGGATCAATGCGAGCAACCCCTGCTCCGAGTACATGTTCCTCGACGACTCGGCGTGCAACCTCGCGTCGATCAACCTGATGAAGTTCGTCCGTGAGGACGGTGAGTTCGACGTGCCGGCCTTCAAGGCCGCGTGCCGGACGCTCATCACGGCGCAGGAGATCATCGTTCCGAACTCGAGCTACCCGACCAAGGCGATCGAGAAGAACAGCCACGAGTACCGGCCGCTGGGCCTCGGCTACGCCAACCTCGGCGCGCTGCTGATGTCGCGCGGCCTGCCCTACGACAGCGACGAGGGCCGGGCCTATGCGGCGGCGATCACCGCGACCATGACCGGCGAGGCCTACGCGCAGTCGGCCCGCGTCGCCCGCGACCACGGCGGCCCGTTCGCCGGCTTCGAACGCAACCGCGAGCCGTTCCTGCGCGTGATGCGGAAGCACCGCGACGCGGTGGGCGAGATCAACCCCAAGTTCGTGCCCGCGGACCTCTACGCCGGCGCGAAGCAGGCCTGGGACGAGGCGGTCGAGCTCGGCGAGGACTTCGGGTACCGCAACGCGCAGGCGACCGTGCTGGCGCCCACCGGCACCATCGGTTTCATGATGGACTGCGACACGACGGGCGTCGAGCCGGACATCGCGCTGGTCAAGTACAAGAAGCTCGTCGGCGGCGGCATGATGAAGATCGTCAACGGCACGGTGCCGGCCGCGCTCGAGCGCCTCGGCTACACCAAGCCGGAGGTGGAGGCGATCGTCCACTACATCGACGAGAACGAGACGATCGAGGGGGCGCCCTTCCTGAAGGAGGAGCACCTGCCCGTGTTCGACTGCGCCTTCAAGGCGATGAAGGGCGAGCGGTCGATCCACTACATGGGCCACATCAAGATGATGGGCGCGACGCAGCCCTTCATCTCGGGCGCCATCAGCAAGACGGTGAACGTGCCGCGCGAGGCGACGGTCGAGGACATCGAGCGCGCGTACATCGAGTCGTGGAAGCTGGGCGCCAAGGCGATTTCGATTTACCGCGACGGCAGCAAGCGAACGCAGCCGCTCAACACCTCGAAGCACGCGACGGCCGAGAAGTCGGCCGGCCAGGAGGTCAAGGAGATCATCCGCGAGGTCGTCAAGGTCGTCGAGACGCCGAGGCGCCGGAAGCTGGCCGACGAGCGGCAGGCGATCACGCACAAGTTCGACATCGCGGGCCACGAGGGCTACATCACGGTGGGCCTGTTCGACGACGGCACGCCGGGTGAGATCTTCCTGGTGATGGCGAAGGAGGGCTCGACGATCTCGGGCTTCGCCGACGCGTTCGCCCAGGCGATCTCCTACGCGCTGCAGTTCGGCGTGCCGCTCCAGGCGCTCGTCGACAAGTTCAGCCACGCGCGGTTCGAGCCGTCGGGCATGACCAAGAACCCGGAGATCCGGTTCGCGAAGTCGATCGTGGACTACATCTTCCGGTGGATGGCGACGAAGTTCCTGTCGCCCGAGGCGCAGTTCCGCGCTGGCGTCAACATGCGCGAGGAGCCCGCGGCGGAGCCCGCACCGGCCCCGGTGGCCGAGGCCGCCCCGAGGGTGACCGTGTCGGCGCCGACGCTCACGCCGAACCCGGGCCCGGCGGCCGAGGAGCGGCGCAGCAACGTGGGCGCCTTCCAGAACCAGGAAGACGCGCCGCCGTGCAGCACCTGCGGGTCGATCATGATCCGCAGCGGCAGCTGCTACAAGTGCAGCAACTGCGGCACGACGTCCGGCTGTGCCTGACGTCGTGCCTTCGGCACGCTTCTCCGGAACGGCTTGACGCCGTTCCTTGCGTCCGGCTGCGCCTGAAGCCGCCAGCGCAGCTGGATTGACGCCAAACACAAAGGGCGGGCACCCGATCGGGTGCCCGCCCTTCGTCGTCTGAGGTCGCGTCAGCGAGGCGCGCTGGGCCGGACGGCCCGGAACTACTGCAGGAACGACTCCACCCAGGCGAGGTCGTCGGGCATGTCCACGCGGTAGCCGCCGCCGATGCCCGCGCAGTTCTGGTTGATGCCGAACGAGGTCACCGCCACCACGGTGTTCGAACTGCCGTAGAAGAGCGGGCCGCCGCTGTCGCCGAAGCAGGTGCCGCCGGTGTTGGCGTTGTCGGACAGGATGACGGACGTGCCGCCCGGGATGCCGGTGGTGCCGTTCACGCTGATCAGCCTCGTCTCCGCAACCTCGCGCCACAGGTCCGACAGCGTGAAGTTCGGGCCGGCCGGGTTCGGCCGGGTCTGCTGCAGGCCGTAGCCCACCGCCGTGATCGTGGTGTTCTTGAGGCCGCGCCGCGTCGCGAGGCCGTCGAGCGTGCCGACGATCGGCAGCGCGCCGTAGGCGCTGCGGGCGACGGGGGTGTCGAGCGTCACGACGCCGAGGTCGTACAGGAAGAACGCGCCCGGGTTGTACTGCGGGTGGGTGTGCGTGGTGCCGCTCACGCTGGTCGGCCCTTCGAACGGATAACCGGTGGCCGGGTCGCCCCGGAACACCTGCGACTCGAACCAGATCTCCGCCGAGACGGCCGGGGATTCGGTGCAGTGGCCGGCGGTCAGGAACACCGTGGGCGACAGCAGCGTGCCGGAGCATCGCCAGAGCGGGTTGCCGGCCGCGTCCTTGGCCACCATCAGGCCGACGAAGGGATGGCCGTCGCCGTCCGGCGTGCCGTACCGGATGGCCGAGAGCGACGCGCCGAAGACCAGGCAGGCCACGGCCGCGGCGGCGAAGACGTGCTTCCTCATGTGGGTTCTTCTCGATCCTGGCGGCATCGAAGGCGGCCGCCTCGGCGCGGGTCCGCATGGCACCCGGCCGATGAGCCGAGGACGTTAGCACGAAAGCCCGGGATGGGCGTGTCCGATGATCGGACACGCCCGTCCGGGCTCAGGGGACGGCCGTGACGGGGATCAGCGGCTTCGAGACGGGCATGGCCGTCGGCGCCCCCTCGGGCATGTCGCCCGTGTCGGGCCGCAGGTACTTGCGCATCGACGGCCGGATCGTCTCGAGCAGCTCCTTGCGCGTCTTGATCGGCAGCGGCTTGCCCATGTAGATCTTGCCCATCTTCGCCATCAGCGATTCGGGCAGGGCGCTCGCGAACATGAAGAGCGGCCACGTGAAGCCGGGGCCGTTCAGCTTGCGCAGCCTCCACGCCCACAGCAGCAGCGCGCCGGTGCGCCACGCCGTCGGCGCCCACCAGCTGTTCTGGCCGGGGCGCAGGTTCATCTTCCAGCACTTCATCATCAGCTGCCACTGGAGCGGGGTCAGCTGGCGCGTCTCGGTGACGCCCTGCTTGTCCTGCATCCGCGTGTCGTGGAGCGGCGTGAAGATCGACGGGATGAAGAAGGCGAACAGCCCGCGGCGCTCGACCTCGTAGATGAGGTCCAGCGTGGCCCTGACGTCGTCGTCGGTCTCGCCCGGGTTGCCGACGATCAGCGTCATCGCCGGGAACCAGTTGTGCTTGTTCAGGATCTCGAGGCCGCGGACGATCACGCTCTGCCATTCCTCGATGGGGAAGGGCACGCCCTTGCTGGGCATCACCTTCCTGGCCAGCGGGATCGATCCGGTCTCGAGCCCGATGAGCGGCACGAGCGCCTTGTTCTTCGGGTGCGAGCTCAGGTACGGCAGGTGAATCGGGCTCTTGTCGATCATCGCGTCCGTGAGCTGCTGGATCATGATCGGGTCCACGACGGCCGGGGCGATCGTCGAGTGGCTCAGCACGTGCTGATCGACGCCCGGCGTGTTGACCACCTCGGTGAACAGGTCGACCAGCGCCTCGCGGTTCGGGAAGAAGAAGGGTGTGTCGGTGTGGACCTGGCCCCAGATGAAGATGTCCTCCGAGGCGAGGGAGATCTGCCGGTTGCCCTCGCGGACGTTGGCGCGGACGGCCGACATGATCTTGTCCTTGGGCATGTCGATCTGCGGGTTGAGGTCCGGCACGCAGAACTGACAGCGGCGCCCGCAGCCGGTCGTCATCTCGACGACGCCGAACGTGGTGCGCTTGTCGGGGAAGATGAACTCGTCGCGTGACGTCGGATGCTTGACGTCCACCTGTCGTGGCAGGCGCTCGCCGCGCAGGGCCTGCTCGAAGAGGGCCAGCGTGTCGGCCGACTCGCTGCGGCCCTCGACGACGCAGTCGACGCTCAACTCGTCCCACGCGTTGGTCTGGGTGATCTGCCACCCGCCGGAGCCGCCCACCATCACCTGGAAGCCCTGCCGGTGCGGGCTGGCCTTGATGCGCGCGAACAGGTCGCGCGAGTAGTGGGCGTTGATCGGCTGGCGCGACGACCCGAAGATCGAGGTGTAGACACCGGCGGCGAACGTGACGCCGAGCGGGTTGTGCGTCGACACCGCCACGACTCGGGTGTTCGGTCCGATGAACCGGTCCAGGTCGTCGGGGTAGCAGCAGACGATGTGGTCGTCGGGGAAGTGCCGCAGCAGCGTGGCTTCGAGTACCCGTACGCCGGCCGGCATGTAGCGGGCGCTGCCGTCCGGATTGTGCTCGACCCTTCGCCAGTCTGGGTATTTCTTGTTGAGGATGCCCTCGAGCCACATCGGCAGCGAGGCCATGCTCATCTGGATGAAGTAGCCCGCGTGGTCGATCGTCTCGGTCAGGGGCGCCGTGATTACGATCGGCACGCCGTCGCGTGAGGGCTTCGGTCCGGAACCAGGTTCCATCGAGGAGGTCCTCCCAGAGATGCGATGTGCGATTGTAGGCGGTCCGCTCCAGACTACTATTCCTCTGGCGGCGACGTCGAGTCGCCGCGGAGGTGGGCCCATGGGACAGACGGATGCGATCGGGAGGCCGGCGCCTTCGGAGTACGCGCCCGCCTACGGCGGATACATCGATCTCGTGCCGGAGGCGGGAAGCGTGCTGCTGACGGTGCTCGGCGACCAGATCGGCCAGCTCGCGCAGGTGGCCGCGGCCGTGCCGGCCGACAGAGAGGCGTTCGCCTACGCGCCAGGCAAGTGGACGGTTCGCGAGGTGTTCGCGCACCTCATCGACGTCGAGCGCATCTTCGGCTACCGCGCCTACTGTCTGAGCCGTGGTGACGCAGGCCCGTTCCCGGGTTTCGACGACGAGGCGTACGTCGCGCGCTCGGGCGCGAACCGGCGGACGGTGGCCGACCTGGCCGCGGAGTTCGGTTCGGTCAGGCAGGCGAACCTGCTCGCGCTGGGGCCGCTCGGGCCCGAGGCGTGGCGCGTGGCGGGCACGGCCAACGGCAAGCCCGTGTCGACGCGAAGCCTCGCCTACATGATGGCCGGGCATCCCCGGCACCACCTCGGGCTGCTCGAGAGCCGTTACGGCATCCGGGGCTGACCGTGCGCATCGTCCTGGTCGGACTTGGCGGTTGCGTCGGGTCGGTGCTGCGCTTCTGGCTCAGCGGCTACGTGCAGACGCTCGGGGCTGGGGCGTTTCCGTACGGCACGCTCGCGGTCAACGTCCTCGGGTCGTTCGCGATTGGCGTGCTGTCGGAGCTGGCCGAAAGCCACCGCCTCCTGACGCCCGAGACGCACGGGCTGCTGGTCGTCGGGCTCCTGGGCGGGTTCACCACGTTCTCGGCCTTCGCCAACGACACGGTCAACGGCGTGCGGGCCGGCCTGCCGGTGCTGGCCGCCGTCAACGTCGCCGTCAGCGTGGTCTCGTGCCTGGCGGCGGTGTGGCTGGGGCGCGCGACCGCCTCGCTGGCGTGGCGCTAGGAGCGCGACGATGATCATCGAACCGCCGGTGTTCGACGGCGTCACGGCCTCGGGCATGACGATCCTGGCCTGGGTGGTGGCCGCGGTGTGGGTGTGGGTCTTCGGCCGGGGGCGCGGAGGCCTCGCGGTCCGGCTGGCCGCCGGCGCGCTCGCCGTGCTCGCCGGCAGCGCGGCGGCCGCGTCGTCCGGCCTGCTGCAGCGGATGGACGTCCTGCCGCCGCCGATGGGCGTGATGATCGCGGCGGTCTTCGTGCTGGCGTTCGCGCTCGGGCTCTCGCCGTTTGGCGCTGCGGCCGCCGCCGAGGTGCCCCTGCAGTCGCTCGTGGCGTTTCAGAGCTTCCGCCTGCCGCTCGAGCTGGTGATGCACCGCGCGGCCACGCTGGGCATCATGCCGGCCGAACTCTCGTACTCGGGCTACAACTTCGACATCGTCACCGGGGCGGGCGCGCTCGTGCTCGCGGTTGCGATGTTGGCGGGGGCACGCGTCCCGCGCGGCCTGATCTGGGCGTGGAACCTGTGGGGGTGCTGGTGTCTTGCGGTGATCGCGTTCATCGCGATCGCCTCCTCGCCGATGGTGCAGCTCTTCGGCGGGCCGCCGCACCTCAATACATGGGTGCTGTTCGTGCCGTACGTGTGGCTGCCGGTGGTACTGGTCACGGCGGCCGTCTTCGGGCACGTCGTGGCCACGCGCGCGCTGCTGGCCCGTCGAGGGGCCTGACGCCGTCCCCGGCGAGCGGGCCGATAATACGCCGATGCCCCCCTCACTCGGCGCCGGCCTTCGCGAGACGTTCGGCGACATCGACATCTACCTGTTCGATCAGTTCCTGCGCGGACGCTTCGACCGCCGGCGGCGGGTCCTCGACGCCGGCTGCGGCGACGGGCGCAACCTTCGCTACCTCCTCGGCCGCGGCTACGAGTGCCACGGCATCGACCGCGATGCGCCCGCGGTCGCGCGCCTGCGCGCCCTGGCCTCCACGTCGACGCCTGGTGAAGGCCCTGAGCGCTTCGTCGTGGGCGAGGTGACGGCCTTGCCGTGGCCCGACGCCTCGATGGATGCCGTCATCTGCAGCGCGGTGCTGCACTTCGCCGCCGACGCCGACCACTTCCGGCGGATGGTCGACGAGATGTGGCGCGTGCTGGCGCCGGACGGGCTGCTGTTCGCGCGGCTGGCCTCGAACATCGGGATCGAGGCTGCCGTCGGGCCGGCGGGCCGGCGCGTCCGCCTGCCCGACGGCTCGGAGCGGTTCATCGTCGATGAGGCGATGCTGCTGGAGACGGGCGCCCGGCTGCGGGGGCAGCTGGCGGACCCGATCAAGACCACCAACGTCCAGGGGCAGCGGTGCATGACGACGTGGTGTCTGGTGCGCCTCGAGGCGTGAGCACCCCGCCCACCGTCCCGAGACGCGGCGCGAGACCCGCTCCGGCCGGCGGTCGGCCCTGGCCCGGCCGGAATCGTGATCCCGACGGCGAGTTCCGGTGCCTGTAAGGTGCCCTCGCCGCCCGCCCGCTTCCCGGTGTGCACGTGCGTGCGCTGGCCGGCGTGGCGATGCGATCGTGGCGTGGAGCACGGGCTTTGCAGTGGCAACGGCGTTGTCATGGCTGTCACTCTTCAGACGCTGGCCCCAGCCACCGCCGCCGCGGCCGGCGGGCGACCCCTCCACGCGCGCGGTCGTATTCGCAGCGACGCCTTCGACACCACCCTGCTGTACGCGCCGGTCCTGAGCGGCCTGGTCACGGCTGTGGCCGCCGGCGCCAACCCGGTCCTCTTTCCGGTACTGCTGTTCGCGGACTTGTGGCTGCTCGGCTATCACCACGTCGTGGCCACGTATACCCGACTGGCGTTCGACTGGCAGAGCCTTCGCCAGAACCGCGCGCTCGCGGTGGACCTGCTGTTCGTGATGCTGGCGGTCACGGTCGCGGTGTCGGCCGTGACCGGCGCCTGGGTCATTGCGTCGACGTTCCTGTACCTGCAGTGGTTCCACTACATGCGCCAGAGCTACGGCGTGGCGCGCATGTACTTCCGTGCGACGCCGGACGGCGCCGAGGCCGGGGCGCGCGACCGGGTCGCCGATCTGGTGATCTACCTCGTGCCGATCTACGGCATCGCCCACCGGTCGGCCGTGATGGGCGATGCCTTCCTTGGTCTGCCCGTGAAGACCGTGGTGCTGCCGGGTGTCGTGGTCGCCGCCCTTGGGGCGCTGGCGGCCGTGGCGACCGCCGCGTGGCTGATTCGCGTGGTCAGGGCGACGGCGCGCGGGGCGCTGCAGACGTCGTACGAGGGGTACGTGCTGTCGCACGTCGCAATCTTCTCGGCGTCCTACGTGCTCATCGACGATGCCAACGTCGGGTGGCTGGCCATCAACGTCTGGCACAACCTCCAGTACGTGCTCGTGGTCTGGATGACGAACGCCAGGCGGTGGAGCGGCGGGATCGATCCGGAGGCCCGCTTCATTTCGACGATCAGCCAGCCGAACCGCGTCGTCGCCTACTTCGCGTCATGCCTAGCGATTTCCACGGTGCTCTACGTCGTGCTGGGCCGGTTCACGGTGCTGGCCGTCGGTGGCGGCCTGGCGGCCACGGCAGGCATCTACATGGGCATCAACTTCCACCACTACATCGTGGACGCGCTGATCTGGAAGCGCCGCCGCACGGCGGCGCAGCCGGCCTAGGAGCGCGCGTGAGCGGCAGGCCACCGGGCGGCGGTCACTGGCCAGACCTGGACGGCCTGCGGGCGCTCGCGATCACCCTCGTCGTCGCCCGCCACAGCCTGAGGCCGTTCATTTCCGAGGATGCCTACGCGCCGGTGGCGTCGGCTGGCGGGCTCGACCTGACACCGCTGCTGCTGAACGGCTGGGTTGGAGTCGATCTCTTCTTCGTGCTCAGCGGCTTCCTCGTCGGGCGGCAGGCCCTGCGCGGTACGGAGGGGCTCGGGTGGTTCTGGTTTCGCCGGGCGGCGCGCATCCTGCCGGCGTACTGGGCGTGCCTGCTGGTGGTGGGTGTCGGCCTCAGCCTCGGTCGCGCCTGGCCGCGCGCGGCGCTGGACTTCGCCGCGCACCTGGCGATGCTGCAGGACTACACGGGCTCGGTGTTCGTGCCAGCCCTGTGGTCCCTTGCCGTCGAAGAGAAGTTCTACCTGCTGGTGCCACCGCTCGTGCTGCTGCTGCGCCGGCGGGCGTCGCCACTGGGACAGATGGCCGGCCTGGCGGTGCTGTGGGCGCTCCCAGTCGCGGCCCGCGCGGTGCTCGCGTCGCAGCAGGCCTCGGCGATGTCCTACGAGTCGTACTTCGAAACCTATCGGAGCCCCTTTCATCTGACGTGTGAGTCGCTCATGCTCGGCGTCGCGATCGCCTGGGTTCACGAGCGCGGTGGGCTCGCTCGGTTGCCCCGCCGCGCGCGCGAGGTGCTGTTCTGGGCCGGCGCCGCGGGCGTGGCCGCCTGGGTGGTGCCCTCGGTGATTCTCCGGCCCATCGACGTTCCGACGATCGTGTGGGCCTCCATGTCCATCGGCCTCGGGTTCGGGGCGATGGTCCTGGCGGCCGTGGCGGGCCCCGGCAGCTACAGTGCGCTGCTCGGGCGCGCCAGCGCGCGGCCGCTGGCCTCAGGTTCCTACGCGCTCTACCTGACGCACATGCTCGTGATGCCGGTCGCCCTCGGCTTGTCGGCGACGTTTCCCGTCGGCGCGTCGGTGACGCTGACCGCCCGATGGCTCCGCTTCGTGCCCTGGTACCTCGCGCTGTCATGCGCGTCGGCGTGGCTGCTGTGGCGATTCGTCGAGCGGCCGGCCCTCGCCTGGCGCGACCGCGTGCTGCGCCGATCCGCCGTCAGGACCGGAACCCTCCAGATGTTGCCGTCTGCGTGAGCGCCGCCCGCCGCGGATCGGCCTGGTGGCCGCCACGGCCGGGGTTCGTCCCCACGCCTACCGGCTCGTGGCGCTGAAGCGTATGATCGGGGCGCTCGACGGCCGGACGCCCCGCATGCCCGTCCGTGCATCCGCATCATCCCGATGCGCATCCGCCGCGACCCGAAGGAGCACTCGATGATTCGTGTGTGGCTGGCCGTGCTGGCTGCCCTGAGCGTGGCATCGTTCCCGGCGCTTGCGCAGCGCGTGCCGGCGCTGCCCGCGGCCGGTGCGGCCGACATCACCGCCTTCCTGAAGGCCGCCGTGGACCGTGGCGACGTGCCGGGGATGGTGGCGCTCGTGGTCAACCGCGACGGCGTGATCTATCAGGAGGCCTTCGGCAGGCAGGACGTCGGCCGGAACGTGGCGATGGCGCGCGATTCGATCTTCCGCATCGCGTCGATGACGAAGCCGGTGACCTCGATCGGCGTGATGATGCTGGTCGAAGAGGGGAAGCTCGGCCTCGATGACGAGGCGTCTCGGTGGGTGCCCGCCATGAAGGGCCGGCAGGTGCTGACCAGGGTGGACGAGCGGGCCGGCACGTACGAGACGCGGCCGTCGACCAGGCCCATCACCATCCGGCAGTTGCTGACGCACACGTCCGGCATCGGCTACACCTGGTCCGACCCCGGCCTGGCCCTCGTGCAGCGGAAGGCCAACCCCAAGGAAGACGAGTTGCCCCTCGTGCACGAACCGGGCGAGAAGTGGACGTACGGTTCGAGCACGCGCGTGCTGGGCGACGTCATCGAGAAGATCAGCGGACAGCGCATCGACGCCTACCTCCAGGCCCGCATCCTGGGCCCGCTCGGCATGCGCGACACGTTCTTCGAGGTGCCGCGCGACCGCTACGGCCGCGTCGTCACGACGCACCAGAAGGCCAACGGCCGCTTCACCGAGACGCCGAACCCGGCCACGCTGCCCGTCTCGCTGCGGGCCGACGGAGGCCTGCTGTCGACGGCGGGCGACTACGGACGCTTCCTGCGGATGCTCCTGAACGGCGGGTCGCTCGGCCCGGCGCGCATCCTGACGCCGGGCACGATGCAGCAGGTGCGGCAGAACCAGGTGGGCGCCATCCGCGTCCGCCAGCAGCCGTCGGCCACGCCGAATCTGTCGCGGCCGTTTCCGCTCGGCGTGGGTCGCGACACCTGGGGCCTGGGCTTCCAGCTCGCCGGCACGCCCACCTCGCCCGATGCGCGGAGCGAGGGCAGCATGGCGTGGGCCGGCATCTACAACACCGAGTTCTGGGTGGATCCGGCGCGCGGGATCGGTGCGATCCTGTTGATGCAGACGCTGCCGTTCTACGACGACACGGCGATTGCGGTGCTGCAGGGATTCGAGTCGCGCGTCAACCGGCACCTGCGCTGACCGCGGGTGCGCGGCTGGCGACCAGGACCGCAGGGAGTCACAGGATGGGACTGCTCGACGGAATGGTGGGACAACTGGCCGGGTCGCTGCTCGGCGGCGGCGGGCAGTTCGGACAGCTCGGGGCCATCGTCAACGGCCTCACGGGCGGCAACATCGCGCAGGGGGCGAACCTGCTCGGCGCGGTGGCGACGCTGCTGCAGCAGCAGGGAGGCTTGCCCGCCGTGCTGCAGCGGTTCGAGCAGGCCGGCCTGGGCAGCGAGGCGCAGTCGTGGGTTGGCACCGGCCCCAACGCCGGGATTTCGGCTGAGCAGCTGGGTCAGGCCTTGGGCGACGGCAGCATCGCGCAGGTGGCCTCCCGACTGGGGCTGTCGGGCGGGCAGGCCGGGGCCGCCCTGGCGCAGCTGCTGCCCGAGGTCGTCAACCAGCTCACCCCGCAGGGCCGGGTGCCCGACAACCATGCGGAACTGCTGCAGCAGGGGCTCGACCTGCTGAAGAAGGCCGGTTTCTAGCCCACCCCGCGCCCGGGAGCCCGTCCGGCTCAAGCGCACCCGGGCGGACGCCGATTCTGTCCCTGACCGTGTCCCCGCCCGAGGTGTGCGCGGCCGGTCGGGAGAGAGTCGATGAACCCCAGGTTTCGCGCGACCGCCACGGCCGTGCTGCTCAGTGCCGGACTCGTGGCCGCATCGGATGCCCCCACCCGTCCGCAGGCGGCCCTCGGCCGGCTCAAGGCCGGCAACGACCGTTTCGCATCGAACGCCTCGGCGCCCGTGGCGCTGAGCGTGAATCGCCGCCAGGAGGTGGCCGACGCGCAGCAGCCGGCGGCGATGGTGCTGTCGTGCGCCGATTCGCAGGTGCCGCCCGAGCACGTCTTCAACGCGGGCCTGGGGGAGCTGCTCGTCGTTCGAACGGCCGGCGGCGTGATCGATCGCTCGGTGCTGGCGACGCTGGAGTACGGCGCCGACCGCCTGCACGTGCCGCTGCTGGTCGTGATGGGCCACGAAGCCTGCGACGTGGTCAGGGCCGCGGCCGACCATCCCGGGGACCACGAGAGCACCAACCTCGACTTCGTCATGAAGGCCATCCAGGCCTCGCGCCACCAGGGGACTTCGGCCGGCGAACGCAGTGAGATCCGGGCCCTGGTGCTGGCCAACGTCGAGCAGGTGATCAACGACGCCCTGTCGAAGAGCCCGATGCTGCGCAAGATGGTCGACGCGGGCCAACTGCAGGTGGTGGGCGCCTACTACGAGGCGGTCAGCGGCCGCGTGATCTTCTCGGAACCGGTCGCGCACGCGGCGGTGCCCCAGGGCACCGTCAGCGCCGTGGCGCGCGATCCCGGTCGTCACTGACGCCATGCGCGCGCCGAGCATCACGGGCCTGATCGTCGCAGGGCTGCTCATCGGCACCGCGCCGATCGCGTCCGCGCAGGAGCACGGCGCCGGGCACGGCGGCGCGGCGGAGAAGAAGCCCGCGGACGCCGGGGCTCCGGAGGCGAAGCAGCCGGGCGCCAAGGCGCCCGACGCACACGGCGGCGACGGCGCGGCCAAGCCCCTGGGGACCGCGGCCGAACGCCGGCTCGCGCGCCTGGCCGCCCGCAAGGCCACGGCGGCCGAGAAGGCCAGGAGCGCGAAGGGCGCGGCCGGCGCCGGCGCCGAGCACGCGAAGGCCGACGGCAACGCGGCGGCCGACGCCGCGCGGCACGAGACGGCGGGTGGTGAGGCTCCGAAGACCCCGGGCCGGCCGTCGCCCCGCCCGCCAGCCAGCGCGAAGGCCGCCGCGAGCGAGACCGCGAAGGCTGCCGCATCCATCGCGGCGGCGCTCCAGGCGATTCCGCCGCCGGGGCCGGGGGCGCCCGGCCACACGCACGCACTCGTCGTCACGCCGGCGCGCGCGCGCGCGGCGCTGGCCCGCCGCGCGGCATCCGCCGCATCGGCCGCGCCGCCCGGGCGCTACGACCTGCGCTGGCCCGTGGAGCGCTTCGAGGTGCGGTGGCCCGAGGACCCGGCGCGCGTCGTGCTGACATGGCCGTCGGTCGAGCCGGCCGCCGAGCCGCTGCCGGACGCTCACGCGGGACCGCGGCCGTAGGCCCGCGCCGTCCGCGTCGTGCCGTCGTGCGCGCGGCACGGCGCGCGCAGCCC
>CAWULT010000035.1:0-39940 GCA_963923455.1 uncultured bacterium | reverse complement strand
CGACGGTGTCACCCCAGACGACGGTGTCACCCCAGACGACGGTGTCACCCCAGACGACGGTGTCACCCCAGACAACGGTGTCACCCCAGACAACGGTGTCTGTTGCGGTTGAGGCTATCCACCCGGCCTTGGACCCCACCAACAGCCCTCCGGCAGCGATGGACTGGCCCGCGATGTTGACAGTTGACGCTGTTGGGGCCAGTAGAGCGCCCATGATGTTGAGGCTGCCAGACCCGGTCGCTACCAATCCGCCCTGTGACAGAGCCTGAGCGCCGTATTGCAGACGCGCCTTGACCGACAGAGGTGACGCGCCGGGGCGGAGATCGAGCACGAGCGCCGCCGCCCCCGACACCACCGCCGCCGCCATGCTTGTCCCGGAGAGTTCGAGCCGAGCACCGGGTCCGCTGCCGATCACGAGCTCTGGGTGCTCCTTCGCCAGCGTCGACTGCGGGGCCAGCAACCCGACTACGCGGTTCCCCGGCGCCACCATGTCCGGCTTGACGAGCCAGTCGAACCTGGTTGGACCCTTCGAGCTGAACGTGGCCAGCACGTCGTCCGACCGGTAGGCGGTGCCCTTCGTGTTCACGGCGCCAACGGTGATCGCGAACGGGGAGTTGCCCGGGGCCGTGATGCCGCCAAACACCTGCTGGCCGTTCGCCAGCTTGCCGCGGTTGCCAGCGGCAGCCACCACGACGATTCCGGCTCGGTAGGCGCGCTCGACGGCCTGGCACAGCGGGTCGTCTCGCCACGATTGCAGGACGGGGCCGCCGAGCGAGAGATTGATCACGCGGATGTTGAAGCGCCGCCGGTTGGCGATCGCCCAGTCGATGGCCTCGACGACGTCCGCCACGAAGCCCTTACCCTGCGCGTCGAGGACCTTCAGATTGATGATCTGCGCCCCCGGTGCCACGCCGGTCGCGTCGTTGCGGCCGCGTGCTGACGCGGCGATGATGCCGGCCACGTGGGTGCCGTGCCCGTACTCGTCCCGCGCCCGGCCGCTGCGGCTGGTGAAGTCGACGTTTGCGACGATCCGGCCGGCCAGTTCGGGTACCGACGCGACGCCCGAGTCGATCACGGCGATGCTGACGCCGGCGCCACTGAGGCCCGGAATGCCATCGGCCCAGCCGCCGGCCTGAACCTGGTCCGCGCCGATGGCCTGATTCGTCACGGCCATCTGCGACCGAACCGCGTGGTTGCTGGAGAGCTGATCGACATCTGGGTCGGCCGCCACTGCCGCCAAGGCCCCCGCCGGCACTTCGAGCACTGCGCCGGTGGCCAGGCGTTTTTGCACGCGCAGGCCGTGGCGCGCCGCCACGGCGTCCACCCGCTGCTGCGTCGCTGTCAGGATCACGGCAGTGTCGGCCGCCTGACCCTGCGTGACCATCCGGTCGAGGTCCTCGGAAAGGTGAGCCTTGCGCGACTGTGCGCCAGCTGGGGTCGGGGCGACGAGAAGAACGGCGGCAGCGAGCCCACTCAGGGCTCGCAGGAGGCGAGGCGCGCGCGAAGACGCGTCGCGTCGGGCGGTTACCATGGCGTCACCTTCTGGGGAGGCGTGAGGGGAGTGTCGACCAAGCCGAGGGAGTCGAGGAGGACGCGCTGGGAACCTCCGATGGTCCGAATCGTGACCAGTCGGCCCTCGCGTATGCGGTTGTAGACGGTGCGCCGGGATACCCGCAGCAACTGCGCCGCCTGATCCAGCGACACGCTGCGACCCGTGCGAGGCACCGCCGAGATCGGCGAAGGGCGGTTGGGCACACTCGACTCCTGCATTTCCACTGAATAGAAGGGCAGGGGGCGTGCCGGGATCGGAGCCGGGTGGTGATGGCACCGGTAAGTCGAGGCTCTAGAGTATGTTGTGTCTGTCCTACGCTGAGCGTCCGAAAGGGTCGCCGGGCTCGTTCAGAGTCAGGCGCTTGGCCTGGGGCTGGACCTAGGTGAGCGGCTCACCAGAGTACGCACGATCTGCGAATGAAATGCTGAACACGACCCGCAACATCTGCACCGGCCAACTTCTTGTCCTGAGAGGTCAATCGTGAGCCTTCCGATCCGGCCCGCGCGGCTGATCGGGCCGCTGGTCACGCTCCTGTTGCTGGCTGGGGCGTTCTTGTACGTGCGTGCCGGGCGGTCCACGGTGGCGCCCACCGGGACAGGGCCGGTCCGAGGGGGCCAACTGGTGTCGTCCATTCGGGCCGAGCCCAGGACGTTCAATCGAGCGGTATCGCAGGACCAGATCACGGACCTGCTGAACACGCTGACGCAGGGGCGGCTGGTTCGGGTCAACCGGGCCTCGTTCGAGCTGGAGCCCTGGCTGGCCGAGCGCTGGGAGTCAAGCCCCAACGGCCGGCAGCACACGTTGCACCTGCGCAAGGGCGTCACCTGGTCGGACGGTTCGCCTTTCACGTCCGCCGACGTCCTCTTCTCGCTGCGGGTCGCGGCGAATCCGAAGTTCGTGCTGGCCAGTTCCCTGACCGTCGGGGGCGAGCCCATGCGGGGTGCCGCGCCGGACGCCGAAACGGTGGTGGTGACCTTTGCGGCACCGTCGGGCATCGGCATCCGGTTGCTGGACCAGTTGCCCATCCTGCCGAAGCACAAGCTCGAAGCCGCGTTCGTGGCGGGAACGTTCGAATCGGCCTGGAACACACAGGTGGTGCCGGCGGACGTTGTCGGCACGGGCCCGTTCGTGCTGCGGGAGTACCGGCCGGGCGAGCGTGTCGTGCTCGATCGCAACCCGCGGTATTGGCGCAAGGATGCGGCCGGCCAGCCGCTGCCGTATCTCGACCGGCTCGTACTCGACATCGTGCCCGATCAGAACGCCGAATTGCTGCGCCTGCAGTCCGGTGCCGTGGACCTCACGCAGGACGCGTTGCGCCCCGAGGACTTCGTGACGGTCCGCCGTTCGGAGGATCAGGGTGCGTTGACGCGTTTCGAACTGGGTGTGGCCACCGATGCGGATGCATTCTGGTTCTGCCTGAAGCCCGAGGCCAAGAAGCAGGACCGGCGGTTCGCGTTCGTCCGCCTGCCCGCGTTCAGGCAGGCCTTGTCACACGCGGTGGATCGGGAGGCGTTCGCCCAGAACGTGTTCCTCGGGGAAGCCGTGCCGGTGTGGGGACCGATCACGCCTGGCAACCGGCAGTGGTTCACGCCGAACCTGCCGCGCTACCCACCCGACGCGAGGCGAGCCTTGGAGCTGCTGAAGGAACTCGGGCTCGAGGACCGCGACGGGAACGGTGTCGTCGAGGCCGCGGATGGCACCGAGGCGCGGTTCACCGTCCTCGTGCAGCGCGGGATCGCCGCGTCGGAGCGAGGCGCCGCGTTCTTGCGGGAGGCTGCCGCCACGATCGGCGTCGCCCTCGACATCGTGCCGCTCGAATCCGGGGTTGTGATCCAGCGCATGCTGGCCTGCGACTACGATGCGGTGTACATGCGGGTCCTCACCACGAGCCTCGACCCGGCCGGCAACCTCGATATGTGGTTGAGCTCCGGGTCGGCGCACTTCTGGAATCTGTCGCAGCGCACGCCCGCGACGGAGTGGGAGCAGCGCATCGACACCCTGATGCTCGAGCAAGCCGCGACACTCGACCAGGCACGGCGGCGCGACCTCTTCAACGACGTGCAGCGCATTCTGGCCGAGAACCTGCCCGTGCTGTATTTTGCCGCGCCGCGCATGTACGCCGCGCACACGCCGCGCGTGAGGGGCGTGGTGCCTTCCGTCCTGCGCCCGCCGATCCTGTGGAACGCCGACAGCCTCAGCGTGGCCGGCGGCGCGGGAGCGGCGAAGCCCTGACCGGCCTCGTCTCATGGTGAGGTGGCTGGTCGGTCGCGTCGTGTCGGGGGCCGTGTTGGTCGTCCTGGCGTCGTCGACGGCGCTCGTGCTGACCCGGCTTGCCCCCGGAGACGTGACCACGCAACTCGGTCCGTTTGCCAGCCGCGCCGAGATCGAACGCACGCGCGAGCGGTTCGGCCTCGACCGGCCGGTACCGGTCGAGTGGGCCGTGTGGGTGTCGAGGGCAGTGCGGCTGGATTTCGGCACGTCCTTCCTCTACAACCGGCCCGTCAGCGGACTCCTGGGCCGCGCGGCTGCGAACACCGGCCTGCTCGCGACGCTGTCCCTGGGCGTGGCGACGGTGCTCGGCGTGGTCCTCGGGTTGCTGACCGGCAGCCGGCCCCGAGGATGGCTGCCGGCGCTGGTGCGCGCCGCATCGATCCTCCTGCTCTCGCTACCGCCATTGCTGACGTCTCTGCTGCTCGTGTTCGTGGCATCCCGCACGGGGTGGGCGCCGCCTGGCGGCATGACCTCCGTGGGTGCCGCGGACGCGGACTGGCTGGCTTGGGCAGCCGACGTGGCCTGGCATCTCCCGGTGCCAGCGATGGCCTTGGCGTTGCCCCTGGCGGCGAGCTTCGAGCGGCTGCAGGCACAGGCGCTCGCGGATGGGCGTGACGCTCCATTCCTGACAGCCGCCCGTGCGCGCGGTGTGGGCCCACGCGTTCTCCTGCTGCGGCACGCGTGGCCGGTGTCACTGCGACCGTTGTGCGCCGCGTACGGTATGGCGGTCGGGGCGCTGCTCTCGGGTTCGTTCGTCGTGGAGTTCGTCACCGCGTGGCCGGGTCTGGGCCGGTTGATGTACGAAGCCCTGCGCGCGCGCGACGTCTATCTGGTGGCGGGGTGCGCGGCCGCGGGTGCCTTCTTCCTCGCCTTGGGTACGCTGCTTGGGGACGTGCTGCTCGCGGCCGTCGATCCGCGCGCGCGCGAGGGGCTGGACGCATGAGGCCGGTTGGCGTCGGCCTGGTCGGGCTCGTCCTGCTGGCGGCACTGGGCGCGCCGTGGCTGGCGCCGAATCCGCCGGACCGGCGGTTCCCGGCGCTGTTGTACGCGCCGCCGACACCGGTTCACGTGCTGGGTGACGGGCCGGCCTTGCCCTTCATCCACCCGACTCGCCTGGAGAGTCGCCTCGAGCGGCGGTTCTCCGAGGACGTCAGCAAGCCCGTGCCACTGCGGTGGTTTGCCGACGGGGTCGTCGTGACCGGCGACCCCGTCGGCGGCGCGCCGCTTCTGCTGCTCGGCACGGACGGGTATGGGCGCGACATCTTCGCGCGTCTGCTGTTCGGCGCGCGGGTCACGCTGGCGCTGGCCGTGCTGGCCGCATTCGGGGCGGCCCTGGTCGGCGCCGGCGTCGGCGCGCTCGCGGGCTATGCCGGGGGGCGAATCGACGCGGTTCTGTCGCGCCTGTCGGAGTTCGTGTTCGTGCTGCCAGGCATCTACGTGGCCCTCTCACTGCGCGCCGTGCTGCCGCTGGTGCTGCCGCCGGGCACGGTGTTCATCGTCCTCGTGGCGGTCTTCATCGCTCTGGGATGGCCGGTGGTCGCCAGAGGGGTCCGTGCGATCGTGCTGGTCGAGCGGCAGCAGGACTACGTGGTGGCGGCGCGGGCCGCGGGGGCGACCGGCGTGCGGATCCTGTTCACGCACGTCCTCCCGGCCGCTCGCGGCCATGTCGTCGCGCAGGCGGCGCTGCTGCTGCCGGCGTTCGTCGTCGCAGAGGCGACGATGTCCTTCGTGGGCCTCGGGTTCCCCGACACGGTGCCGACGTGGGGGACGATGCTCCAGGAGGCGACCAGCGTGGCCACACTCGAGTCGTCACCGTGGACGCTGGCGCCGGCCGGCGCCATCTTTTTCGTCTGCCTGGGGATTCAACTCGTCCTGCCGGACCTTCGGCGCGTCCCTGTAGAATTGGAGGGATGAAAGCCTTCGCAGGAGTACTCACCCCGATCGTCACCCCATTCACCGGGGACGACCGCGTGGACGAGGCTGGCCTGCGCCGTAACGTCCGGCAGTGGATGAAGACACCCCTGACCGGTCTCGTCGTGCTGGGGTCAAACGGGGAGGCCCCGCAGCTCGACGACGACGAGGCCGACCGCGTCGTGGACCTGGTCCGCGCCGAGGTGCCGCCGGACCGGTCGCTCATCGCAGGCACCGGGCGGGAGTCGACCCGTGCGACGATTGCGGCGACTCGACGGGCCGCGGCCGCCGGTGTGGACGCCGTGATGGTTCGTACGCCGTCGTTCTTCAGGCCGCAGATGACGGCTGACGTGCTCGTCCGGCACTACACGGACGTCGCCGATGCGTCGGACGTCCCGGTCCTGCTCTACAACGTGACGATGTACACGGGTGTCAATCTACCGGTGGACGCCGTCGCCCAGTTGGCCCAGCACCCCAATATCGTGGGCATGAAGGAGTCGGGCAGCGACATCGGCCAGATCGCCGAGTGCGTCGCGCGCACACCCGACGATTTCACCATCCTCGCGGGGTCGGCCACGACCTACTTCCACGCGTTGTGCGCCGGCTGCGACGGGGCCGTGCTCGCAATCGCGTCGCTGCTGCCGGATGTGTGCGTGCGCATCCGGGAGCTCATCGCTGCCAACCAGCTCGCCGACGCGCGCGACCTGCAGCAGCGCATGACGCCGCTGGCACGCCTGGTGGGGTCGACCCACGGCGTGGCTGGCCTGAAGGCCGCGCTCGATCTGCTCGGATTCGCGGGAGGGCCGCCACGGCCCCCGCTTCGACCTGTGTCTGCCGCCGTCATCGATAGCCTTCGTCATCAGCTCGACGCGCTCGCCGTGGCCGGCCTCGTCGCCGGACCCACGACCGCGCCGCAACAGTGAGGAACTGAACGCCTTATGTCGCTACCTGCCACCGAACGTATCCTGCTCGGCCCCGGTCCCAGCCCCATTCCGCCCCGTGTGATGCGGTCCATGGCGGCGCCGGTGCTGAGCCACCTCGACCCCGACTTCGTCCCGATGCTCGAGGAGGTACGGCTGTCGCTGCGCCGCGTGTTCAAGGCCGACGAGCAGGCCCTGACGATCGCGACCTCCGGCACCGGTACGTCGGCGATGGAGGCCGCCGTCGCCAACGTCACGGCGGACGGCGCTCGAGTGGTGGTGATCGTCAGCGGCTACTTCGGTGACCGCCTGGTGCAGATCTTCGAGCGCTACGGCGCGCAGGTGCGCCGGATCGACGTCGAATGGGGACGGGCCTGCGATCCAGACCTGTTGCGCGCGGAGTTGCGGCGCGAGAAGGCCGACATCGTCGGCATCGTCCACGCCGAGACGTCGACCGGGGTGCGCAATCCGGTCCGGGAACTCGCGGCGATCGCGCGCGAGCACGGAGCCCTGACCGTCGTGGACATGGTGACGTCGCTCGGCGGGCACGACGTGGACCTGGCCGGCTGGGGCGTGGACGTGGCCTACTCGTGCAGCCAGAAGTGCATCGGTGCGCCGTCGGGCATGTCGCCGATCGCCGTGTCCGGCGCGGCACGGTCGCGGATGGTGAAGTGCCGGAGCTTCTATCTCGACCTCAAGCTGCTCGAGGACTATTGGGTCGGGCGCAAGTATCACCACACGCTCTCGTCGACGGCCATCTACGCGCTCCGCGAGGCGCTGCTGATGGTCGAAGAGGAGGGGCTCGCCCAGCGCTACGCGCGTCACGAGCGGCACCATCTCGCGCTCGTCTCGGGCGTCGAGGCGATGGGCCTGTCGCTGCTGCCCCCGGTGGGCGAGCGCCTCTGGACGCTCAACACGATCCGCGTGCCCCAGGGCGTGGACGAAGCGGCGGTCCGCCGCACGCTGCTGCGGACGTTCAACCTCGAGGTCGGTGCGGGCCTTGGTCCGCTCGCCGGCAAGATCTGGCGCGTGGGCTTGATGGGCGCCGGGTCGACCCCGCAGACGCTGCTGCAGTTCCTGGCGGCGCTCGAGGCCGCGCTGGCCGCCAATGGACACCGCGTGCCGGCGGGTGCCGGCGTCGCGGCCGCCGAGGCCAGCCTGCGTCCGGCACTCGCCACCGTCTGACATGCCGATGACCAGGGGCGGTGGTGTCCTCCGATTCGGTCTGGCTGCATGGTTCGCGGCCGCCGCGGCGTGCGCCACCAATCCGGTCACCGGTCGTCCAGAGTTCTCGCTGATGAGCGAGGCGCAGGAGATTGCGCTGGGGAAGGAGTCCGACGGCCAGATCCGGCAGGAGATGGGCGTCTACGACGATCCCGCGCTGCAGCAGTATGTGAGCGATCTCGGGCTCCGGCTCGCCAGGCAATCGGAGCGGCCTGGCCTGCCGTGGCAGTTCACGGTGGTCGATCAGCCCGCGATCAACGCGTTCGCGCTGCCCGGCGGGTTCATCTACATCACGCGCGGCATTCTGCCCTATCTGGACAACGAGGCCGAACTGGCCGGCGTACTCGGCCATGAGATCGGTCACGTCACGGCCCGGCACGGCGCCCAGCAGTACACCCGCGCCGTCGGTGGACAGCTGGGGCTCGCGGCGCTCGGCGTGTTCGTACCGGCGGCGCGTCCGTTCGGCCAGATCTCCGAGCAGGCGATGGCGCTCCTGTTCCTGAAGTACGGCCGGGAGGACGAACTCCAGGCCGATCAGCTCGGCGCCAGGTACGAGTCGCTCGGAGGCTGGGACCCCGCCGGGGTGCCGGGCATGCTTTCCACGCTCGGGCGCCTCGACGAGGCGTCTGGCGATCGCAAGGGCGTCCCCAACTGGCTGTCGACGCATCCTGACCCGCTGGCTCGTGTCGACCAGATCCAGCCGACCGTGGAGCGTCTCAAGGCCGGTCGCACGAGCTGGGTCACCGACAGCGCGGCGCTGTTGCGCCGGGTCGACGGCGTCGTCTACGGGGACAACCCAGCCCAGGGCATCGTACGCGGCAGCACGTTCCTGCATCCAGCGCTTCGCCTGCGCGTCGAGTTCCCGCAGGGCTGGGAGGTGGCCAACAGCCCGCAGCAGGTCGTGGCCAAGGCGCCAGGCGGCGACTTGTTCATGCTGCTTCAAATCGTGCAGCGGCCACAGGGGAACTACATTCAGGAAGTCGCCTCTGCACACATGGAGGGCGCCGGCTTCCGTCGGGTCCGCGGCGAGAGTGCGACCATCAGCGGGCTCTCCGCCTACGTGGGCCAGTACGACGGACAGATCCAGGGGCTGGGGCAGGTGACGATCCGCGCCGCCCACCTCGTCCACGGCAATCAGACCTATCTGGTGGCGGGGCTGTGCGCCCCGGCGTCGTTCGCGCAGGCCGACCCCGCGTTCACGGCCGCGATCCGCTCGTTCCGCCCCCTGTCGGCCGCCGAAGCGGACGCCATCCGGCCCAACCGCGTCGACCTGTACGTCGTGCGCACGGGCGACACCTGGCAGTCGCTCGCGGACCGCTCCGGTGGCGCCATCCGCCCGGCGTCGCTCGCCGTGATGAATCACTTGCCCGCGACGGCGCCGCCTCCCGTGGGAAGCCGGATCAAGATCGTGGTAGCCGGCTGAGCCCGTGGCAACCCGCGCGACCCGTATCGTGCTGCGCATCGTGCTCGGCGCCGCGGCGGTGGCCTTCGGCGTCGTCGCGTACGTGTATCTCACGCTGCCCGACGTCCGACGGCTCGCCACGGTCAACCCCGCGACCACCGCGTTCATGGAACTGCGACAGCGCGAGGCCGACCGCGCGGGCCAGAAGTTGCGGCACGTCCACCAGTGGGTGCCCTACGGCCGCATCTCGCCGAACCTCAAGCGCGCGGTGCTCGTGGCCGAGGACAGCGCCTTCTGGACCCACGAGGGGGTCGACTTCGAACAGCTGCGCGAGTCGATCGAAGTGAACCTGTCGCGCGGCGCGGCCGTGCGCGGCGCGAGCACGATCACGCAGCAGCTGGCGAAGAACCTCTACCTGTCGCCGTCGCGCGATCCGCTTCGCAAGGTGCGCGAGCTGATCATCGCGCGCCGGCTCGAGGCCGCGCTGCCGAAGACGCGCATCTTCGAGCTCTACCTGAACCTCATCGAGTGGGGCGACGGCGTGTGGGGGGCCGAGGCGGCTGCACGGACCCACTTCGGCGTCTCGGCTGCAAACCTGTCCCGGGATCAGGCGGCGTTGCTGGCCGGCGCCATCATCAATCCCCGCCGCTACAGCCCGAGTCATCCGAACCGGCGCCTGCTGCGACGCCAGCGGATCATCCTGGCGAACATGCGGCTGATCGAACCGGGGCCGCCCGTGGCCGCGCGTCGCGACCAGCCCCCGGCACCGCCGAAGGTGGAGCGGCTCGACGACGAGGCGGCCGGCGAGCCCGATGACGAGGCGGAGGCGACGCCAGCCGCGGACCAGGGCGCTGCCGGCTCGCCGGACACGGCCGCGCCAGAGTAGGGGCGCCCCACGCCTGGCGGCGTCTCAGTCGACGCGCCGCGCTCCCAGATATCGCTTCGACCAGTACGATCCGGTGTAGCGCTCGACCCGCACGACGCCGTTCGAACTCGGCGCATGGACGAACCAGTCCCGGTCCAGCACGATGCCGACGTGCGACGGGCCCGCGTGAACCGTCTCGAAGAAGACGAGGTCGCCGGGCTGGACGTCCGCGGCCGCAACCCCGGCCCCGACGTCGAACTGCTCGCGCGTTTCGCGGGGCAGCGCGACGCCGTGCTGGTGGAAGACATACTGGACGAAGCCGCTGCAATCGAAGCCGGAGGGGTCGCTGCCGCCGTTTCGATATGGCGTGCCACGCAGCGCGAGCGCCGTGTCGATCAGCGCCACGGGTTCGAGCCGGTGCCCGGCCGGCGCGGGAGCATTCGCGGGTGCGGCGGCGTCGCCGACGGCGGGCGCCTGGACCGCCGGTGCACCTGCGGGCGTGGCCGGCGTGGGCATGGCGCCAGGGAAGGGGCGCGGCACCGCGCCCGAACTGGCGCAGCCGGTGGCCGCGATCGCGGCAGCCGCGAGGAGGGCGAGCCCCACTCGTGTCATGGCAGGTACAGTATCGGTGTAACCCACTGCGTTCGTTAGCGGTTAGGGTGTGTCATCCCTTGACAGCCCGGGCGCCATCCGGGCATCATGATTCTACAGAGTCATGGAGCAGACGCTCCTCCTGAACGCCTCGTACGAGCCCCTCAAGGTTGTCCACTGGCAGAAGGCCATCACGCTCTGGTGCCAGGGAAAGGTTGAGGTGATCGCGGTCCACGACCGCGAGATAAGGGCGGTGTCCGTCAGTTTCAAGCTGCCCTCCGTCATCCGCCTGCTCCGCTTCGTCAAGATCCGCCGCCGCTTCGACTACGTCCCGTTCTCCCGCGCGAACATCTACGCCCGTGATGGACACATCTGCCAGTACTGCGAGCAGGTGTTTTCGACGGCGGAGCTGACTTTCGATCACGTCGTGCCCGTGGCTCATGGCGGCCGTAAAGACTGGGAGAACATCGTCACCTGCTGCGTCTCCTGCAACCGCAAGAAGGGCGGGAGGACTCCGGTCGAGGCCGGGATGCGCCTGCTGCGGCCGCCTCGCCGTCCCGATCGGGCGCCGGCCATTCGCATCACGATCGGCCTGCGGGATGCACCCGAGAGCTGGCGGGACTACCTCTACTGGAACGCCGAGCTGGACGAGACTTAAGATAGCGGTCTGCCGACCCTCGTTCCTGCCATCCCGCTCCGCGCCGTCGAAGGTGGCCGCGTCACCCTCGTCGGGGCCGGCTATGCCGTCGATGAGCCCCTCGAGATCCGCGTTGGCGACGTGCCGGCCAGACCCGTGTTCGTGTCCTCGACGCGGGTGATCGTCGAAGTCCCTCCCGACGTCGACGGGACGTCGGGCGTGTGCATTGGCGGTGGGGGCGAGCCGTCGCACGTGGTCGAGGTCGGCGTGCCGTGGGCGACCGGTCTCCATCAGGTCGACAACCCCGTCTTCGACGCTGAGGGCAACCTCTTCGCCACCTACAGCGGTACGCGGGGCCAGGATGCCGCCGTCTCGGTCTTCCGCATCACGCCGGCTGGTACCCGCGAGCCGTTCGTCACGGGCTTGGTGAATGCGACGTCGATGGCGATTGGCCCCGATGGCGACCTCTATGTGTCGAGCCGCTTCGAGGGCGCGGTCTACCGGGTGGCGCCCGACGGGGCACGCCGGCAGATCGCCTCCGATCTCGGCGTCGCGTGCGGGATCGCCTTCGACTCGCAGGGTGCGATGTACGTCGGCGACCGGTCCGGCACCGTCTTCCGCGTCCGTGACGGAGAGGCGGCGCCCTTCGTCACGCTGCCGCCCAGCATGGCGGCCTTCCACCTCGCGATGAGCCCCGAGGACGAGCTCTTCGTCAGCGCGCCCACCCTTGGATCCTACGATTACGTGTACCGCGTCGATCGAGACGCGAACGTGCACAGCGTGCCGACGGCGCTCGGACGGCCGCAGGGGCTGGCCTTCTCGCCGGACGGCGTGCTCCACGTGGCCGATGCCCTGGCTGGTGCCGGCGGGCTGTATCGGTTCGCCCGCCTCGACGCGGAGCCCGAACTGGTGGTCGCCGCTCCCGCCATCATCGGCGTGGCCTTTGGCCCGGCCGGGCAGCTGGCCGTCGCCTCCAACGACACGGTCTATCGATTCGAATGACGACCCTCGCACGCGTGTTCGCCCGCAAGCCGATCGCGGAGCACGGCGCCCCCGAAGGGCACGCGCTGCGCCGCGTCCTGGGCGCGGGCGACCTGATCATGCTGGCGATCGGCGCGGTGATTGGTGCCGGGATCTTCGGCGCCATCGGCACGGCCGCGGCGGGGCAAGTCGGGCCGGACGGGCTGGTGGTCCGCTACGGCGCAGGGCCCGCGCTCGTGTTCTCCTTCATCCTGCTCGGCGGGGCCTGCGCGCTCGCCGCGCTCTGCTACGCCGAACTCGCCGCGATGATCCCGCAGGCCGGAAGCGCCTACGCCTATACCTACGCGACGCTCGGCGAGCTGGTCGCGTGGATCATCGGCTGGGACCTCATCCTGGAATACGCCGTGGGCAACGTCGCCGTCGCGATTTCGTGGGGCGACTACTTCACGACCCTCCTGCGGGGGATGGGAGTCACCCTGCCGGTGTGGTTGACGACGGGGTACCGCACGGCGCTGCTCAGTGCCGATCCTGCGGTCCACGGCCTGCTCCAGGCCGCGCCCAGCGTGGCCGGCATTCCCGTGCTCGTGAACCTGCCGGCCTTTGGAATCGTGATGGTGATCACGTGGCTGCTGCTGCGGGGGGCCCGCGAGAGCACGACGGCGAACAACGTCATGGTGGTCGTGAAGCTGGTGGCCCTGGCGATCTTCATCGGGGTCGGCCTGACGCAGATCGACACCGCCAACTACCAGCCGTTCGCGCCCAACGGGTTCACGGGGATCCATCAGGGCGCCGCGATCGTGTTCTTCGCGTACATCGGGTTCGACGCCATCTCGACGGCCGGCGAGGAGACGCGCGATCCGCAGCGCAACCTGCCGATCGGCATCCTGGTCGGGCTGGCGGCCTGCACGGCGATCTACGTCGTCGTCGGGGTGGTGCTGACCGGCATGGTGCCGTACCAGCAGCTGGCCGTGGCCGACCCGCTCGCCAAGGCGCTGGAGCTGGCGGGGTTCACGCGTGCCGGCTGGCTGGTCGCACTCGGCGCGGCCGTGTCGATGACCGCCGTGCTGCTGGTCTTCCAGTACGGCCAGCCACGCATCTTCTTCGCGATGGCCCGCGACGGCCTGCTGCCCCGGTGGGCAGCCACCGTGGACCCGCGCACGGGCGTGCCACGCACCACGACGCTGGTGACGGGCGTGGTCGTCGCCGCCGGGGCCCTCGTCGGCGACGCCGCCGAGACCTACGACCTGACCAACATCGGCACGCTGTTCGCGTTCGCCCTGGTCTGCGCCGGGGTGCTGATCCTGCGGATGACGGAGCCCGGCCGGCGGCGGCCCTTCCGCGTTCCAGGCGTGTGGCTCGTCGCGCCCCTGGGAATCCTGGCGTGCCTGTTCGTGATGGCGGGACTGCCAGTCCAGGCCTGGGAGCGGTTCGCGCTCTGGCTGGTGGTGGGCACCCTCATCTACATGGGGTTCGGCTACCGGCACAGCCGGCTCCGCACCCGTCAGTGACCCGGCAGGCCCCGTGCGGGGGCGGGTCGTGGCCCGCTGGTCGTCCGGAGATAAGATAGGGGTTTGATTCTCCGGCAGACCTCCTGACAGGTATGGCCCACGACTGGATCGCGGTGCGCGGGGCCCGCGTTCACAACCTCAAGAACATCGACGTCGACCTGCCGCGCGACCGGCTGGTGGTCATCACGGGCCTGTCCGGCTCGGGCAAGTCCTCCCTTGCCTTCGACACCATCTACGCCGAAGGGCAGCGGCGCTACGTCGAGTCGCTGTCGGCCTATGCCCGGCAGTTCCTCGAGCAGATGGAGAAGCCAGACGTCGACCTCATCGAGGGGTTGTCGCCGGCGATCTCGATCGAGCAGAAGACCACCGGTTCGAACCCCCGATCGACGGTCGGAACCGTCACCGAGATCTACGATTACCTGCGCCTCCTCTTCGCCAACATCGGGGTGCCGCACTGTTACGTCTGCGGCAAGGAGATCTCCTCGCAGACGCTGGAGCGGATCCTCGACCTGGTGATGCTCTATCCGCAGGACGCCCGCATCAACGTCCTCGCGCCGATCGTGCGCGGGCGCAAGGGCGAGTTCAAGAAGGAGCTGCAGGGGCTTCGCCAGCAGGGCTTCACGAAGGTTCGCATCGACGGGCAGTTCCGCTCGCTGGAGGAGGAGATCAAGCTCGATCGCCGCCGGAACCACACGATCGACGTCGTCGTCGACCGCCTGATCGTCAAGTCCGGTATCGAGCGCCGGCTCTCCGAGTCGCTCGAAATGGCGCTCAACCTGGCCGATGACGTCGTGATCATCAACACGTTCGAGGGCGGCGACCAGCTGTTCTCGAGGCGTCTGGCGTGCGTCTCGTGCGGCATCTCGATGCCCGAGATGACCCCCCGGGCCTTCTCGTTCAACTCGCCACACGGCGCTTGCCAGAGTTGCCAGGGGCTCGGCGCCACCTACGACTTCGACCCCCGGCTCGTCGTGCCCGACGAGTCGAAGTCACTGGCGGGAGGCGCGATCGCGCCGTGGGCGAAGGGTGATCGGCGACTGGTGCGCGACGCCGTGCAGATGATCGGGAAGACGTTCGACATCGACGTCGACGTGCCGTTTGGCAAGCTCCCCAGGAAGCATCGGGAGCTCGTGCTGTTCGGGCCGGCTGGCGCCGCCCGTGCCTTGAAGTCGGCCGCGGCGGAGGCCAACGTCGACGAGGACGCTGGCGAGGCCGAGGAGGAGTTCGCGCTGCCGAAGGCCCGGCGGCGCGAGACGGCGGCCGACCGCGACCCCTTCGGCCGCGGCTTCGAGGGGGTGATCCCGAACCTGCGGCGGCGCTACGAGGAGGGTTCCTGGACGGTGCAGGAGGAGCTCGAGCCGTACCGGATGCTGCGGGTGTGCCCGGTGTGCGATGGCCTGCGGCTCCGGCCCCAGAGCCTCGCGGTGCGGGTCAAGGGACGCGGGATCGCGGACTACGTGAACCTGCCGATCAGCGAAGCCACCACCGTTTTCGAGCAACTGGAGCTGACCGAGCGCGAGGCGCTCATCGCCAGCCGCGTCCTGCGCGAAGTCCGCGAACGCCTGCGGTTCCTGCACGACGTCGGTGTCGGCTACCTGACCTTGAATCGCAGTGCGGCGACGCTGTCCGGCGGGGAGGGCCAGCGCATCCGCCTCGCGACGCAGATCGGCGCCAACCTCACCGGGGTGCTCTACGTGCTGGACGAGCCGTCGATCGGGCTCCATCAGCGTGACAACCGGAAGCTGCTGAACACCCTGGCCCGGCTCCGTGACCTCGGCAACACCGTCGTGGTCGTCGAGCACGACGAGGAGACCATCCGGACTGCCGACTACGTCGTCGACCTCGGTCCGGGTGCCGGAGAACTGGGCGGGCACGTGATCTTCCAGGGGCCACCGGCCGCGCTGCTCGACGGGGGACACGAGTCGCTGACCGGGGCCTACTTGCGCGGTGAGCGCGCCATCGAGACCCCGACGGTCCGCCGCCAGGGGGGCAAGGGCACGATCGTGATCCGCGGGGCTCGCGAGAACAACCTCAAGAACGTGGACGTGACGATTCCCCTCGGCACGCTGACCGCGGTGACCGGCGTGAGCGGCTCCGGCAAGTCCACGCTCGTCAACAACATCCTGTACCGGTCCCTCGCGCGCGCCATCTACCGGGCAGCGGCCGAGCCGGGGACGCACGACCGGATCGACGGCATCGACCTCATCGACAAGGTCATCGAGATCGACCAGTCGCCCATCGGCCGTACGCCGCGTTCGAACCCGGCCACCTACACGGGGATGTTCACGTTCATCCGCGAGCTGTTCGCGATGATGCCCGAGGCCAAGGCGCGCGGCTTCAAGCCGGGCCGGTTCTCGTTCAACGTCAAGGGCGGCCGGTGCGAGACCTGCCAGGGCGACGGCGTGATCGCGATCGAGATGCACTTCCTGCCCGACGTCTACGTCGTATGCGAGCAGTGCAAGGGCCGCCGCTACAACCGCGAGACACTCGAGATCCTCTACCGTGGCAAGTCCATCGCCGAGGTCCTGGACCTGACGGTCGATCAGGCGATTCCCCTGCTCGAGAACTTTCCCCCGATCGCCAACAAGCTGCGCACCCTGCAGGACGTCGGCCTGGGGTACGTGGAGCTTGGCCAGTCGGCCACCACGCTCAGCGGTGGTGAGGCGCAGCGAGTGAAGCTGGCCAGGGAACTGTCCCGTCGCGGCACCGGCCGGACGCTCTACATCCTGGACGAGCCCACGACCGGCCTGCACTTCGAGGACACGCGCAAGCTGCTCGACGTCCTCAACAAGCTGGTGGAGCAGGGCAACACCGTCGTCGTCATCGAGCACAACCTCGACGTCATTCGATGCGCCGATCACCTGATCGACCTCGGGCCCGACGGGGGCGCGGGCGGGGGCCGGATCGTCGCGTGCGGCACGCCCGAGGAGGTTGCGGCGGTTCCGCAGTCGGCCACCGGACAGTTTCTCCGCGAGCTGTTCTCGGCCGGCGACCGCGCGGTTCGCCCCGCGTGAGCGTCCTTGGAGTGACAGGCTGGCGTGGTATTCACGACACACCTGTGATCAAGTAGACTGTGGCTGTGGGGCCACGATCGAGGCGTTTCGGCACCGCATCCTGGTTGGTCAGGTCTCCATAAACGCTTGGAATACATGCGCTTTCTTCGATGTTTCCGGTCCGCCCTTGAATGGCCCTCGAATTGCTAGCGTTCTTCACGGCTGTCCACCGAGGCTGACACGTCCGTGACCCACACGCAGCGCACGCTCCGCCGCTCCACGTCCTGTGCCGGAATCGGTCTGCATTCCGGCAACAAGGTCACGCTGTCCCTCAAGCCGGCCCCGGCAGACTCCGGCATCCGGTTCCGCCGGTCGGACCTCGGGGGCCTCGAGGTTCCGGCGTCGGCGCAGCACGTTGGCGGGATCAACTATGCGACCGCCCTCACCCGGGACACGGTCCGGGTCGACACGGTGGAGCATCTGCTGTCGGCGCTCGTGAGCCTCGGGGTGGACAACGCAGTCGTCGAGCTGAACTCGCCCGAAGTGCCGATCATGGACGGCAGCGCGGCACCGTTCATCTACCTGATTCAGGAAGCGGGCGTGAAGGACCTGGACGCGCCCCGCCGCTACCTCAAGGTGCGCCGTCCCGTGTCGCTGACGCGGGTCGACAAGCGGATTGCGCTGTACCCGTCAGACCACTTCAAGGTCACCTACAGCATCGCGTTCGATCACCCGCTGCTGCGGCACCAGTCGCGGACGATCCGTATCACCGAGTCGACCTTCATCGACGAGATCGCGCCGGCGCGCACGTTCACGTTCCTGAAGGAAGTGGAGATGCTGCGGCAGCAGGGGCTGGCGCTGGGCGGTTCGCTCGAGAACGCCGTGGTCATCGGTGACACGGGTGTGCTCAACAACGGCCTGCGCTTCGACGACGAGTGCGTGCGGCACAAGATCCTCGACGTCATCGGCGACCTGGCCCTGGTCGGGCACCCGATCATCGGGCATCTCGTGGTGCACCGCGGCGGCCACGGCCTGCACACCGCCTTCGCGGCGCAGCTGCTGGAGGAGCGCGACGCGTGGACGCTGGTCGACGGGCCAGACCCAGTGGCCGACGAGGCCGCCCTGCCGGTCCGCGACGCCGTTCGGGCGCAGGGCTGACCCGCGTCCGCACGCTGCCGGCCTCCCGCCCGCGGCCTCTCGTTCAGCCGCTGATCTTCCGCATGTAGGCTTCGAGCTTGTCGTTCTCGTAGGTGACGGTATTCAGGAACAGGCTCTCGAGCAGGTACGCGCGGCGCTCGCCTTCGTCCATCTGGTCGATCAGGTGGTTGATCTCCCGCATCATGTCCTCGAAGGATCGGTCGAGCCCGCGCCGCGCGGTCACCTCGCGGTACAGCGTTTCCATGACGGCGAGCAGGTCGCCGTCGAGGGGAATGTCGGCGCCGGTGGAGGTCTTGATCGTCCGCACGGTCACACCCCGAAACTCTTGAGAGCCGAAGCCTCGTCGGCGTGGATCTCGAGGAAGTTGTGGGCGCCGGTCATCGACAGCATCGTTTCCACGCGCTTCTGCACCCCCGACAGCTTGAACGTGCCGCCCGCGGCGGTGGTCTGCCGGTAGAGGTCCATCAGGCACCCGATCGTCGCGCTGTCGACGTAGGTGACGCTCGAGAGGTCGACCAGTACCTTGCACCCCGCGCCGATCAGCGCGCCGACCGCGCCGGTGAACTCCGGCAGGAGGGGATACATCAGACGTGCTTCCTTGACCCGCACGATCGACACACCTTGGTTGCGGTCGGTGGTCACATTCATCCTCAGGCTCCGCTTCTCGGGACGGCGTCCTGCCGTTCCCGCAGTTCCTGGATCTGCCGCGCCAGCTCGGTCCGGCCGCGGTTGATCCGCGATTTCACCGTGCCCTCCGGCAGGTTCAGCTGCTGCGCGATCTCCTGGTAGGTCAGTTCCTGGATGTCGCGCAGCATGACCGCCGTTCGCAGCGTTGGCGCCATCCGGTCGAGCGCCGCCTTGAGCAGTTCGACGCGGTCGCGCTGTTCGAGCTGGGCGTAGGCGCTCACGCCCGGCGCCGCCGGGGCCAGGTCAGCCGGGTCGACGTCACGGCTGATCGTCTCGCGCTCGCGCCGGGCACTGCGGTAGTGGTCGATGCACAGGTTCCGGCTGACGCTGACCAGCCAGGTCTGGAAGTTCGCCCGCCGGTCGAACGTGCCGAGCGACTTGTACAGCTTCAGGAAGACGTCCTGCGTCAGGTCCTCGGCCTGGTCGTGCCGGCCGACGAACTTGTACGCGATGTTGAAGACCCTGCGCCAGTAGAGCCGGACGATCGAGTCCCACGCCGCCTGATCCCCGTTCAGGCATCGCAGGATGATCTCGTCCATCGCCTGCGGGGACGAGGCGTCAGCGGACATGCTGGCCTTGTGTATCCGTTGAACCGGCGCCTGGATTGGCGAGCGTAGGAATGGCGCATGATAACATGCGCTTTGGCCGTGTACCTACCGTTTCAGCCTGCCGATCGCGGCCTCGCCTGCGACGGCGTCAGCCTCGAATCCATCGTCGAACAGGTGGGGTCGCCTGCCTACGTCTACAGCGCGCACGCCGTGCGCGAGGCGTACCGGGCCATCGATGCCGCGTTTGCGGAATATCCCCACGCCATCCACTACGCGCTCAAGGCGAATTCCACGCTCGCCCTGCTGCGCCTGTTGAGGGCTCTGGGCAGCCGGGCCGACGCCAATTCCGGCGGGGAGATCCGCGTGGCCTTGCGCGCCGGGTTCGAGCCCCGCGACATCGTCTTCACGGGCGTCGGCAAGACGCGTGAGGAGCTGGAGTTCGCCGTCGGCCTCGACATCGGTGCCATCAACGCCGAGTCGCCAGGCGAGCTCGATCGGATCGGGGCCATTGCGCACGCGCAGGGCCGTACCGCCCGCGTCGCGCTGCGCGTCAATCCGGACATCGACGCGAAGAGCCATCCGAACATCTCCACCGGCCTCAAGACCAACAAGTTCGGCGTGGCACTCGAGGAGGCACGCGCGATCTACCGCGCGCGTCGAAGCACGCCCGGACTGCACTTCGTCGGCGTGCACGTGCACATCGGCTCCCAGATCACCTCGGCCGAGCCGCTCCAGCGCGCCGCCGTCACGCTGGTGAACCTGGCGCTCGCACTGGCCGACGACGGCGTCCGGCTGGAGCATGTCGACCTCGGAGGAGGGCTCGGCATCGGCTACGACGGCCAGCCGACGCTGACGCCCGCGCAGTACGCGGAGGCCGTCGTGCCCCAGTTGCGGCGCTGCGGCGTTCCGGTGGTGCTCGAGCCCGGCCGGTCGGTGGTCGCGCACGCCGGCGCGCTCGTGACGCGCGTGGTCGATGTCAAACAGTACCCGGACGGTCGGCGTTTCGCGGTCGTCGACGCCGGCATGACCGAACTGATGCGTCCTGCGCTCTATGGCTCGTTCCACCGTATCGTGCCGGTGCGGCCGCGGCCGGGGAGCGAAGGACCGTGGGACGTCGTCGGGCCGATCTGCGAGAGCAGTGACGTCTTCGCGCGCGATCGCCAGCTCCCCGACCTGCAGGTCGACGATCTCGTTGCGATTCTCGACACCGGCGCCTACGGTGCCGTGATGGCGTCCAACTACAACCGCCGGCTGCTGGCGCCCGAGGTCCTCGTCGACAACGGGCACTGGGCCGTCATCCGGCGTCGCCAGACGCTCGACGACGTCCTCGCCCTGGAAGCTTGATCGGCCGCGGCGGAGCCAGGTGATGCGCGGACTCCTCATCGCGTTCGAGGGCCTCGACCAGAGCGGCAAGCAGACCCAGGCCGAGCTGCTGCGGGACCGTCTCGGAGCGGCCGGCCGAACCGTCCAGCTCGTATCCTTTCCGGACTACCACACGGCGATCGGCGAGGAGATCGGCCGCGCCCTGCGCGGCGAACGAGAGTACGGTCCCGACGTGATGCAGTTGCTGTACGTCGCAAACCGGACCGAGTGGAAGCCGCGCATCGAGGCCGCGCTGGCGGCCGGCACCGTCGTCGTCTGCGATCGCTACCTGGCGTCGAGCGTGGCGTACGGTGAGGCCCAGGGCCTCGACCCCGCCTGGCTGCTGACGATTCAGGCCCATCTGCCCCGTCCGGACGTCACGCTGCTGCTGGACATCCCCCCGGAGGTCTCGGCGGCGCGGAAGATCGCGGACCGCGACAGGTACGAGCGCGACCTCACGCTGCTCGGGCGTGTCAGGGCCAGCTACCTCGCCCAGGCGCGCGGGGCCGGCTGGGTGCAGCTCGACGCGCGCCGAGAGCGCACCGTGATTGCCGCGGACGTCCACGCGGCGGTCGCAGCCCTGCTCTGACCCGCCCGCCAGCGGCGTGCAGACCGGTGGCACGCGGGTCACGGCCGGCCGCCCGTGCGGGCGGCTCCGCGCCGGCGTCGACTGGCCCCCTCGACGGGACCCGGCCGGATGGGCGCGTGCGCCAGCGTCAGCGCGCGGACCTCGCGCACGCCGGTGGACGCGAGCACACGGGCACAGGCGTCCAGCGTGGCGCCCGTCGTGCGGACGTCGTCCACCAGGACCACCACGCGTCCCGTCAGTCGGCGCCTCCGCGTGGCGTCCGACAGCCGCCATGACAGGGTGAACGCGTCGCGCACGTTTCGCCGCCGGGACGCGGCTCGAAGACCGCTCTGGGGCGGGGTCGAGCGCCGGCGGCGAAGCGCGTGCACCACCGGCAGTCCGAGGCCGTCCGCCAGGTCCGACGCCTGGTTGAAGCCGCGTTCGAGGCGGCGCCAGGGGTGCAGCGGAACCGGGATCACGCAGTCAGCCCCGTCGAGCACGGCCGCGCCGGCGTCCCGCATCCGGGCGGCCAGCGGCGCGGCTAGAGACCGGCGCCGGTCGTACTTGAACGCATGCACGATGGCCCGGAGGGCATTCGCGTACTCGCCAGCCGAGGCTCCGCTGGCGATCGTCGTCCGATACCGCCGGCACTCGACGCAGCGCGAGAGGGCGGTACTGATCGTGCGCCACGAAGGCAGGGATGCGCCGCACAGACGGCACAGCGGCGGCTGGGGCGGTGCGATCGACCCCCAGCAGGCTGCGCAGACGGGGCCGTCGAACGAAGAGTCGAGCGGGTGGGCGCACGCCGCGCACGTGGGCGCCAGCACGGCGGCGAGCAACGCGTCGGCGACGCGCCGCAGCCCGACGCTAATCACGCGCCCGCCCGCCGCCGCGTGGCCAACCGACGTCAGGCCTGCGCGACGTCCTCCACCGTGACCCGGACCGCGGCCCCCCACAGGCGCTCGAGGTCATAGAACGCGCGGCATTCGCGGCTGAAGACGTGCACGACGAAGTTGAAGTAGTCGAGCAGAATCCACTCGGACCTGTCCTCGCCTTCGGCCAGCACCGGCCGCTCGCCGAGCTCGCTCTTGAGGGTCTCCCGCACCGCGTCGGCGATCGCGTTGATCTGCCGCGTGTTCTCGCCCGTGCAGATCACGAAGTAGTCGGTGAAGCCGCCCGCCTTGCGCAGGTCGAGCACCACGACGTCCGTGGCCTTCTTGCTCTGCGCGGCGCGCACCGCGGCTGCGATCGCCTTGGGCAATCGTTTCCGTGCCGGAGCTTTCGTCGCTGGCTGTGCGGGCGCCGTGGTGGTCGTCTTCGCCTTCGAGGCCCTGTTAACGCTGGTCTTGGCCATGCAAGTTGTCTTCCGCCCCGTACAGGTGGTGCGTCACGATATGGTGTGCCACCGCCGGGGGGACCAGGTCGGCGATCGACTGGCCGCCAGCGAGGCGCGCGCGGATCAGAGTCGACGAGACGTCACTCGTGCGCGCCTCGACGAGGAACACGCCCGTCCCTGGCGCATCGGCGCCCGGCCCCCTCGGGTCCCGGACGCGTGGCCGGAGCTGCGGCGCCCGGGCCAACGCTCCTTCGAGTGTAGCGCCTGGCCGGCCGATCACGACGAAGTGGGCGCGGTCCATCACGGCCGGGAACTCCCGCCACGTCGCAATATCCGCAAACGCGTCAGCGCCGATCACGAAGAACAACTGCGACGGGCGCCACCCCTGGGCGTGGAGGGCGCGAAGGGTGTCGACAGTGTAGGTCGGGCCAGGGCGCGTCAGCTCCAGGTCGCTCGCCACGTACCCAGGGCGATCGGCGACGGCGAGGCACACCATCGCGAAGCGGTGAAACCCGGAAGCCCTGGGGTCCGCCGCCTTGTGCGGCGGGTCGTGGGACGGGAGCAGCATCACGCCGTCCAGGCTGAGCGCGGCACGTGCGGCCTCGGCCGCGTCGAGGTGTCCCAGGTGGATCGGGTCGAAGGTGCCGCCGAGCACGCCGAGCCGGGGGCCCGTCTTCATGTGTCGCGGCGGGTCATGGCCGGTGTCAGCAGATCGACGCCGGCCGGCGCCTCGGCGGGTGCCGGAACGAGCTCCGCCGCGCGCACATCGGCGATGACGCGCCACACCGCCTCGAGCAGCGGCCCGAGGCCGTCGCCGGTCACGGCCGAGATCGTGTGGAACGGCAGCCCGAGGCGCGCGACGTGCGCGGCGAGGCGCGTCACCCGATCCGGATCGTCGACCGCATCGCTCTTGTTCGCCACGACGATCTGGGGCTTCGCGGCGACGCCCGGGTCGAACAGGCGCAGCTCGTTCTGGATCGTCTCGAAGTCCTCGACCGGGTCGCGCCCCGACGCACCCGACACGTCCACCAGATGCACCAGGACCTTCGTTCGCTCGATGTGGCGGAGGAACTGATGACCCAGGCCGTGGCCTTCGTGCGCGCCGGCGATGAGGCCTGGCACGTCGGCGACGACGAAGCTGCGGTCACCGCTCATCGAGACGACGCCCAGGTTCGGCACCAGCGTGGTGAACGGGTAGTCGGCGATCTTCGGCCGCGCCGCGGAGATGCGCGAGATGAGCGTGGACTTGCCGACATTGGGGAATCCCACCAGGCCCACGTCCGCGATGAGCTTGAGCTGAAGCCGCAGGAAGGCCTCTTCGCCAGGCTCGCCGGGTTCGGTGCGGCGCGGTGCCCGGTTGGTCGACGACACGAATCGCGCGTTGCCACGGCCCCCGTGTCCGCCCCTGGCGACCAGGACCCTCTGGCCCTCGTCGGTCAGGTCTGCGAGCAACTCGAGGCGGGTGCGGTCGGCCGGGTCGCGCCGGAACACGAGTGTGCCCACGGGCACCTTGATCTCGACGTCGGCGGAACTGGCGCCGGTCCGATTGGCCCCCTGGCCGTGCTGGCCGTTTCGGGCCTGGAACTCGGGATGGAAGCGGAAGTCGACGAGGGTGTTCTTTGCCGGGGACGCGACGACGTAGATCGAACCGCCCGCGCCGCCGTCACCCCCGTCGGGGCCTCCGCGCGGCACGAACTTCTCTCGACGGAAGCTGAGGCATCCACGGCCGCCGTCGCCGGCCTTGGCGTGGATGTCGACGTCGTCGACGAACATGGACAGGCGAGGGGCGGGCCGGCCGACGGCCCGGCCCTGGATGGTGCGGACTACTCGACCGGGATGACCGAGATGCGGCGGCCCCGCTGGCCGTGGTCCTCGAAGCGGACCTTGCCCGCGATCTTCGCGAACAGCGTGTCGTCCTTGCCGAGGCCGACATTGAGGCCGGGTTCGAACTTGCGGCCCCGCTGCCGGACGAGGATCGACCCACCCGTCACGATGTTGCCGTCGTGGCGCTTCACGCCCAGACGCTGCGAGTTGCTGTCGCGCCCGTTGCGCGAACTGCCCTGACCTTTCTTGTGAGCCATCGTCGTTTCCTGCCGGGCGTGCCGTTACGCCTCGATGTTGGTGATCCGGACCCGCGTGAAGACGCTGCGGTGCCCGCGCGTCTTGCGGAAGCCCTTGCGCCGCTTCTTCTTGAAGACGCGGATCTTGGGGCCACGAGCCTCGCCGTCGACCACGCCCGTCACCTTCGCGTTGGCCACGTACGGCGCGCCCGCGATGATGTCGCCGGCGTCCTTCTCGACGAGCAGGACCTGGTCGAACGTGAACTCGGAACCGACCTCGCCCGGCGTGCCGTCGACTTCGACGACGGCGCCAGGGGTCACTCTCAGTTGGCGGCCTCGGGCCTGGACAATCGCGTACACGAGCGTTACCTCAGTCGTGAGAAAGCGTGCGGCGCCAGAATGGGGTCAACGCAAGCCGCACAAAGGACTAAGCTTAGCCTGATCCTGGCAATTACTGCAACAGAACTCTCGTTCCCTTGATTTTCTGGCTGCTCAGGGTGCTCAGGAACGTGGGCAGGACCCGGTCCATCAGCTCGAAATACGAGGAAAGGGCCGGGGTGGCCTGGTTGGCGTTGTACAGAATTTCCTCGCGGGCCGTCGTCGAGTGCATGACAGTGCCCGTCCGGCCGTCGATGAAGATGAACCGGGGGCTCAACATGAACCCTTTTCGCTCCATGTAGGTGCGGACCGGTACCACTCGCCGGCGCCCGAACGAGTCGTAGACCTCTTCTTCGCGCTGGACGATGCTGTTGCGCTGCTGGGGTACGAACAGGACCGTGCCCGTCACGATGAGCGGCTGCTGGTACTCCTCGCCGATCCGCTTCCAGTACTCCACGTTCGCGAAGACGTTCGAGTAGGCGTCGAGATCCTTCTCTTCCTTCACGGGGGGCGCCTCGCCGCGCCCTTCGGTGGCGACCGACATCAGCGGCAACGCGTCGGCATCGATGACGCGGAGGGCCGACTTGTTGCGGAGCTGGCTGCGCAGCAGGCGCGTCGTTTCCAGGTTGCCGTCGACGTCCTCCGACCCGCCCGCGACGAAGCCCGCCACGAGCACCCGCTGGAAGGCCGAGACGTCGAGCGTCGGCCTGATCGGCGTCTCGATCGGGATCTCGTACGTGGTCGCGCAGGCCGCCGTCAGCAGAACCGCGGCGACGCTACTGAGAATCCTTGCGAGTCGTACGGTCATTGATTTCCCTGAACAGCTCGTAGTTCTGTTTGATCTGCGCGTTTCCCGGCTCGAGCTCGATCGCCTTCTCGTAGGCGCCCCGTGCCTTCTCGAGGTCGCCCTCGTGTTCGTATGCGACCGCGAGATTGTTGTGCGCCGCGGCGTACGTGGGATCGAGCTGCGTGGCCCGCTCCCATCGATAGATGGCTTCCCGCCACAGCCCCTTCTGCGCGACGAGAATGCCGAACTCCACCTGCTTCCGGGCATCGCTTCGCGCATCGGCGAACGCAGGGGCCGACGCCAGCACCACAAGGACTGCGACAAGCAATGCGCGATAGGGCATTTGTGGAATGAACCCCACTATAGCCACCGGGAGAAAGGGGCGCAAGTGTCAGGCTCGGCTGGTGAGGGCGGGCCCGACTGTCTATAATCGAGCACGTTTCGGGTCGGGTTGCCACGCCATCGGCGCGTCCGGTGCGCGGGCCCCGGGCCCGTCCGCCTCCGACGCGCTTGCGAGTCGCACCATGTGGACCCTCGAGCAGCTCGTCGCACTCTCACTCCTCGACACGCTTCCCCGGAAAGACCTCGTCGCCCGATTGCGGGGCGAAGACCCGCACCTCGCAGAAGCCGCCGCGCCGTTCGTCGGGCGCGCCCGGGAGGCCTGTGGCCGGGCCGCCCAGCTCGGCATCGCGCCACTGGCGTGTACGGACGATCGATTCCCGGCCGCGTTGCTGACGCTCGACGATTGCCCGCCGGTCCTCTGGTTCAAGGGTGATGCGGCCTGCCTCGCCATGCCCGCGGCCGCAATCGTCGGCTCCCGGACCGCGTCGGCCGTCGCGCTGGAGACCGCCTCGCGCCTGGCCAGCGACCTGGCGCAACGGGGCGTGCTGGTCGTCAGCGGCCTGGCCAGGGGCGTCGACTCGTCCGCGCACCGAGGCGCCCTGACGGGTGGGGGGCCGACCGCGGCTGTCCTCGGGAGCGGCCTGGGCCGAATCTACCCGCCCGAGCACGGCCGCCTCGCCCAGGAGATCGCCGCCCGGGGTGTGCTGCTCAGCGAATACGAGACAGATGCCGTGCCGCTGGCGTTCCGGTTTCCGCAGCGCAACCGCCTGATCAGTGGCCTTTCCCGGGTCATCGTGGTGATCGAGGCATCCGAGAAGTCTGGCTCCTTGATTACGGCCTCCTGGGCGCTGGCCCAGGGGCGGGAGGTCATGGCCGTACCCGGCAACGTCCTCAGCGGCCGGAACCGGGGAGGGCATGCTCTGATCCGCGATGGGGCGAAGATCGTCGAGACCGCCGACGACATCCTCGAGGGCTTCACGTTGGATTCGGGCAGTTCCTTCGCGGCTGCTGTGGTGGCAAACCCCTGTACATCAGTCGGTTCAGGCGATCCAGCCCTTGCGGCTCTGGACCGGGGGCGGGCCTACGACCTGGACGAGCTGGCCAGCGCGCTGGGCCTCCAGGCGGCCGGATTGTTGACCCGGCTGAGCGACTGGGAGCTGCGGGGGCTGGTGCGTCGGCTCGACGGGGGCCGGTTCATGCTGGCGTCCTGACGTGTGCTAGTGTGAGTTCCGTTTGGGGCACAGTGCGCCCACGAGTGATCGATGGCCAAACCGCTTGTCATAGTCGAGTCGCCCGCCAAGGCGAAGACGCTCGGGCGCTTCCTCGGCACGAAGTACCGGGTGGAGGCGAGCTACGGGCACATCCGCGACCTGCCGGAGTCGGCGGCGTCGGTGCCCAAGGAGATCAAGGAGCGGGATTGGGGGCGGCTCGGCGTCGACATCGACAGTGACTTCACGCCGTACTACGTCGTCCCGGTCGAGAAGAAGAAGCAGGTGGCCCACCTGAAGACCGCGGTCAAGGAGGCGTCAGAGCTCCTGCTGGCCACCGACCCGGATCGTGAAGGAGAGTCGATCAGCTGGCACCTGACACAGGTGCTCAAACCGAAAGTGCCGGTGCGGCGCATCGTCTTCCACGAGATCACGGAGGATGCCGTCAAGGAGGCGCTCGCCCACCCGGCCGACGTCAACGAGAACCTGGTCAGGGCGCAGGAGAGCCGCCGGATCCTGGATCGGCTCTACGGCTATACGCTGTCGCCGGTCCTCTGGAAGAAGGTGCAGACCGGCCTCAGCGCCGGCCGCGTCCAGAGCGTCGCCGTCCGCCTGATCGTCGAGCGGGAAGAGGAGCGGCGCCGGTTCAACACCGCCGTCTACTGGGATCTCGAGGCACGCATGCGCGGTGACGGGCGCGAGTTCGTCGCCACCCTGGCACGTGTCGCCGACCGGCGGATCGCCTCGGGCAAGGACTTCGACCCGTCGACCGGTGCGCTCAGGAACGAGAATGCGCGCCTGCTCGACGAGGCCGCGGCCACGTCGCTCGCCACTGCGGTACGCGCCAACGTGCCGTGGACGGTCACGTCCGTCGAACAGAAGCCGGGGGTCGAGCGGCCCGCGCCCCCGTTCACCACGTCGACGCTGACGCAGGAGGCCAGCCGCAAGCTGGGCTTCTCGACCGAGCGGACGATGCAGGTGGCCCAGCGGCTGTTCCAGGGCGTGGATCTCGGCAACGGCCAGATGGAAGGCCTGATCACCTATCACCGCACGGACTCGACCACCCTGTCCGAGAAGGCGCTCGCCGAGTCGGCACGCGTGATCCAGGAGATGTTCGGCGTCGAGTACCACGCGGGACCACGCCGGTACCAGACACGGGTCAAGAACGCGCAGGAGGCGCACGAGGCGATTCGACCTTCCGACTTCCGCCGGGCTCCCAGCCAGCTCGAGGGCGTCCTCGACGCCGACGAACTGCGCGTCTACGAGCTGATCTGGAAGCGCACGATGGCCTCGCAGATGGTCGATGCCCGCGTGCTCCGCACGGGCGTCGAGGTCTCGGCCACCGGCCCCGGCGGAGAGACGGCCGTGTTCACGGCCAGCGGCAAGGCCATCGAGTTCCCAGGCTTCCGCCGCGCCTACGTCGAAGGCAGCGATGACCCCGCGGCGGAACTCGAGGAGCAGGAAGCGATCCTGCCGCAGTGCAAGGTTGGCGACCGGATCGACGTGTCGGGGACCCCGATCACGTTGCTCGGCACCGATCCCAAGCGCCATGAGACGACGCCGCCCGCCCGTTTCACCGAGGCGTCGCTCATCAAGGAACTGGAGCGTCTCGGGATCGGCCGACCCTCCACCTACGCCCCGACGATCGCCACGATCGTCCGGCGTGGCTACGTGTTTCGCCAGGGCAAGGCGCTCGTGCCGAGCTTCACGGCCTTCGCCGTCACGAAGCTGCTGCGCGAGCACTTCGGCGACTTCGTCGAGACCGACTTCACCGCGGAGATGGAGGACGACCTCGACGAGATCTCCCGCGGTGAGCGCGAGTCGACTGCGTTCCTCAAGGAGTTCTACTTCGGGGATCGCAAGCATCGGGGGCTGCGCGGCGCCGTCGAGGCAGGGGCCGAGAAGGCCGACTACCCGACGATGGAGTTGGGCACCGACCCGGAGAGCGCAGAGCCCGTGCGGGTCCGCGTGGGGCGCTTCGGCCCGTTCGTGCAGCTCGGCGAGGGCGGCCCCGGCAAGACGGCGTCGCTGCCCGAGGACGTGGCGCCGGCCGACCTCTCCGTGGCGCGCGCGCTCGAGCTGATTCGGGCGAAAGCCGAGGGGCCGCGAATGCTCGGCGCGGATCCGGCGACCGGCCTGCCGGTGTACGTGATGAACGGCCGCTACGGCGCCTATGTGCAGCTTGGCGAGACGCCGGAAGGCAAGAAGGCCGAGAAGCCGAAGCGGGCGTCGCTGCAGGGCGGCATGACCGAGGCCACCGTGACGCTCGAGGACGCGCTTCGGTTGCTGTCGCTGCCGCGGACGGTCGGTCTCCATCCCGACGATCAGCAGCCGGTCACCACGAACTTCGGGCGCTTCGGTCCATACGTCCGGCACAACGACGAGTTCCGGTCGCTCGAGTCCGAAGAGGACGTCTTCACCATTCCGCTCGACGCAGCCGTGGCCCTGCTGGCCGCGCCGAAGCAGTCCCGGCGCCGCCAGTCGGCGCAGAAGAAGGTCCTGCGCGAGCTGACCGGCGAGGGCGCCGCGATGAAGGTGCTGGCGGGCCGGTACGGTCCGTACGTCACCGATGGCACCACCAACGCATCGATTCCGAAGACCGTCGACCCCGAGTCGCTGACGTTCGCGCAGGCGATGGAGTTGCTCGCGGCCCGGCGCGAGGCCGCCCCGGCGCCGCGCAGGGGCGGCGCCCGGCGGACCGCCGGCGTGGGGCGGACGGGGAAGGCGGCATCGGGCGGCAAGCGTCCGGCCCGGCGGAAGAAGGCAGCCGAGGCATAGACTGGCAGCGGAGGCATGGCCTCCGCACACGCATGATTCACATCATCGGTGGCGGCCTGGCCGGCTGTGAGGCCGCGTGGCAGGCGGCGTCCCTGGGCGAACGGGTCGTGGTGCACGAGATGCGCCCGGTCCGTGCGACGGCCGTCCACAAGACGGACCGGCTGGCCGAGCTCGTGTGCTCGAACTCCCTGCGTGGTGACAAGCTCGACAACGCCGTCGGCCTGCTGAAGGAGGAGATGCGGCGCCTTGGCTCCCTCGTGATGCGGGAAGCGGAGGCGAATCGCGTGCCCGCGGGCGCGGCCCTGGCCGTGGACCGCGAGCGCTTCGCCGACGCCATCACCGGGGCCATCGAGGCGCACCCGCTCATCACCGTCAGCCGCGAGGAGGTCAGGTCGATCCCGTCGGATCCGGCGATGTATCCGCTCGTGATCGCCACCGGCCCGTTGACCTCGCCGTCGCTCTCGGCCGACATTGCGTCGCTCGTCGGATCCGGCCATCTCTACTTCTACGACGCGATCAGCCCGATCGTGCTCGCCGAGTCCATCGACCGGACGAAAGTGTTCCGCGCGTCCCGGTGGGACAGGAGCATCCGCGCGGCGGCGCCCGAGCCCGGCGGCCCTGCGTGCGGAGTCGACGACGGGCAGGGTGACTACCTGAACTGTCCGTTGACCAAGGCCGAATACGACGCGTTCTACGATGCGCTCACGACGGCGGAATCCGCGACGGTGCACGACTTCGACCGGGAGAAGTTCTTCGAGGGCTGCCTGCCGATCGAGGTGATGGCCCATCGCGGACGGGACACGTTGCGGTTCGGGCCGATGAAGCCGGTCGGGCTCACCGACCCGCGCACGGGGCGCTTCCCCTACGCGGTCGTGCAGTTGCGGCAGGACACCCTGGCCGGGGACCACTACAGCCTCGTGGGCTTCCAGACACAGTTGAAGTGGGGCGAGCAGGCCCGCGTGCTGCGGATGATACCCGGCCTGGAGCAGGCCGAGTTCGTCCGGTTCGGCATGGTGCACCGCAACACGTACATCAACGGGCCGACGGTGCTGCGCGAGACCTGGCAGACGCGGATGCGCCCCGACCTGCTCTTCGCCGGGCAGATCTCGGGCGTCGAGGGCTACGTCGAGTCCGCCGCGTCTGGCCTCATCGCGGGCCGGAACGCGGCTGCCCTGGCTCGGGGCGACGCGCCGGCCGCACCGCCGCGAACGACCGCGATTGGCGCGCTCGGGTACTACGTGTCGCACGCCGACCCGGCGCACTACCAGCCGAGCAACATCACGTTCGGCATCATGCCTCCGCCCGACCCGCCGGCCGGCGGCCGCCGCCAGACCAGGGAAGAGCGCAAGACCGTCACCGCGGAGCGCGCGCTGCGCGCGCTCGACGACTGGATGGGCGCAGTCGCGGCCCGATAGCCGTGCAGGCCGAGCTGCGCGCCTTCCTCGACTACCTGCGGTTCAACCGCAACGCCTCCGCCCACACCGTCGACGCGTACGACGGCGACATTTCGCAGTTCCTCGCGTTCCTCGCCCACGAGCGCGGCGTGGCGGCCGAGGCTCTCGGGCCCGGTGACTTCGATCTCGCCGCGGTGCGCGGGTTCATGGCCGACATGCACCGGCACGGGCAGGCGCGTGCGTCGGTCGCGCGCCGGCTCTCGGCGCTCCGCGCCTTCGGGCGCTACCTGAGGCGCGAGGGGCACGTCGCGACCGACCCGGCGGCACTGGCGGTGGGGCCGAAGCGCGAGCAGAAGGTGCCTCCGCACCTGTCGGTCGAGGAGATGGCGCGCCTGCTGGAGGTACCCGACGTGACGACGCCCCTGGGGCGCCGCGACCGGGCGATGCTCGAGCTGCTCTATGCGTCGGGACTCCGGCTGAGCGAGCTCGTCGGGCTCGACGTCGAGGACATCAACCTCGGCGGCCGCATCGTCCGCGTCATGGGGAAGGGGGGCAAGGAGCGCCAGGTGCCGTTCAACTCCTCCGCCCAGTCGGCGCTGCGGGCCTGGCTCCGCGATCGCTCGAGCCTGCGGGAGCCGCTGCTGGGGCGGCAGGCCGCCTCGGCCGCCCCGGCACGGACCAGGCGCGCCGACGCCCGCGAACCCCTGTTCGTCAACGCGCGCGGAACGCGCCTGACGGGCCGGAGCGTCCAGCGCATCGTGGCGCGTGCGGTGGCAGCCTGCAGCATGCGTTTCGGAATCAGCCCGCACGCGCTGCGGCACTCCTTCGCGACGCACCTGCTCGAGCACGGCGCCGACCTGCGCGCCATCCAGGAACTGCTGGGGCACGTGCAGCTGTCGACGACGCAGCGCTACACCCACGTCAACGTGGCCCAGTTGCTCGACGTGTACCGGCGCGCGCATCCGCGCGCCAAGGGCGGTACATGACGCGCCCACCGACGCGGCCGGTCGTGCCGCCGGGTTCCTGGCGTTCAGCGGTGCAGCGGGCGGCGCCGAGACGCGACGGGCCCGCGGGGGTGAGCCAAGGGCCCGTGCGAAGGTGATTCGAGCGGCCGGCGCGCGGCGATCAGCGCGTTCAGAAGGCCGCGGACGCGGCCTCGTGATGGCTGGTGTGCATCGCCGCGCGGCGGCCGCGCGGGAAGTCGATGCCGAGGGTCTTGATCTTGTAGTTCATCACCCGCGGCGAGATGGCCAGCAGCTCGGCCGCGTCCTTCTGCACCCAGTTCGACATCTTCAGCGCCTCGATGAGCGCCATCCGCTCCACTTCCTCGAGCGGAATCCCGGTCGGCGGGATCTTGACGACCGATGAGTTCTCGCGCGGCGTGCCGTGTGCGCCCGTCTCACCGAGCCGCAGGTCCTCCATCGCGATGTGCTGACCGTCCGCGAGGAGCATCGCGCGCTCGATCGCGTTCTCGAGCTCGCGGATGTTGCCCGGCCAGTGGTAGCGCATCAGCAGCTTCAGCGCGTCTGGCGCCAGGCCGTCGATCTTCTTCTTCAGCTCGCCGGAGAAGCGCCTGATGAAGAAGTTCGCCAGCGCCGCGATGTCCTCCTTGCGTTCGCGCAGGGGCGGCATCTCGATCGTGACGACGTTCAGGCGGTAATAGAGGTCCTCGCGGAACGCGCCGGCGTCCACCATCGTCGGGAGGTCGCGGTTCGTCGCCGCGATCAGGCGCACGTCGACCTTCAGCGTGCGGGTGCCGCCGAGCCGCTCGAACTCGTGTTCCTGGAGCACGCGGAGGATCTTGGCCTGCGTGTTGGCGCTCATGTCGCCGATCTCGTCCAGGAACAGCGTCCCGCCGTCCGCCTGCTCGAAGCGGCCGATGCGCTGCTTGTCGGCGCCGGTGAACGCGCCCTTCTCGTGCCCGAAGAGTTCCGACTCGAGCAGGTTCTCCTGGAGCGCCGCGCAGTTGACCTTGATGAAGCTGCGAGAGGCGCGGAGCGAGCTGTGGTGGATCGCGCCGGCGATGAGCTCCTTGCCGGTGCCCGTCTCGCCGCGCACGAGGACGGTGGTGTTGCTGCGGGCCACCTTGCGGACGACGCCGAGCACGCTCTCGAGCGCGCCGCTCGACCCGATGATCCGGTCGAAGTCGTAGATGTCGCCCTGCGCGTGGCGCAGGTAGTCGATCTCGTGCTGCATCCGCCGCATCTCGAGGGCTTTCTGGACCTTGACCTCCATCTCCTCGATTTCGAACGGCTTCTGGACGTAGTCGAACGCGCCGGAGCGCATCGCCTCGACGGCCGTCTGGACGGATCCGAACGCGGTCATGAGGATCACGGCCGACGAGGGGTGGAGCGTCTTCGCGGTCTTCAGCACGTCGATGCCCGTGCTGCCGCCCATGCGCAGGTCGCTGACCACGACGTCGAAGAAGCCCTCGTGGAGCTTCTCGATGGCCGCGTTGCCGTTCTGCGCCTCCTCGACGTCGTGTCCCGCGTCGGTGAGGGCCTGCACCAGCCCGCGGCGCAGCGTGTCGTGGTCATCGGCGATGAGGATCCGTCCCATGTGTCCTGCCGTCTCCTTGTGCTACGCCGCGTCGTCGCTGGCCATGATCGGCAGCGTGACGCGGATGGTCGTCCCCAGCCCCGGTCCCGTCTGGAGCAGATCGAGGCGCCCGTCGTGGGCGTCCACGATCTTCCGGACGACGGCCAGGCCCAGGCCCGAGCCTTGCGGCTTCGTGGTGAAGAACGGGTCGAAGACCTTGTCCGCGACGTCCGGGGGAATCCCGGGCCCGTCGTCGGCCACGTCGACCCGGACGGCCTCCCGGCCGTCTTCGCCGTCCTCGAGCCGCACTCGCGCGGCCGAGATCGCGATGCGCCCGCGGCCGTTCATGGCCTCGTAGGCGTTGGTCATCAGGTTGGTGAACACCTGCGTGAGCTGGTGCTGGTCCCCCTGAATGCGTGGCAGCCCGGGCGGCAGGTCCAGCGACACCTGCACGCCGCCGCGCTGGGCCTTCGAGTCGGCCAGCTGGATGGCGGCCTCGATGGCATCGGGCAGGGCGGTGTGCTCCACCTGCAGGCGGATGGGCCTGACGAAGTCGAGCACTTCCTGCACGATGGCGTTGGCCATCTTGGCTTCCTTGATGATGTCGCTCAGCAGCCCCTGCGCCTCGGGTGAGCTCGGCACCTTGCGCCGCAGCAGGCCCGCGGACACCTCGATTCCCGCGAGCGGGTTCTTGACCTCGTGCGCGAACACGGCGGCCAGCTCCCCGACGGCGACCAGGCGGTCTCGCAGCCGTTCCCGCTCTTCGAGCTGCTCGACGCGGGTCAGGTCCTTGAAGAACATCGCGGCGCCCACCACCTCGCCGGCATCGTTCCGGACGTGCGCCAGCGTGTACCCGATCACCTTGCCCGACGGACGCAGGCGCATTTCGACGCGGTTGGGCGGGTGGTGCAGCTCGAACACCCCGCCGAGCACGCGGACGACGTCGGGGTGGTCCTTGAGGACCCAGCTGACGGGCTGGCCCAGGTCGTCCGCGCTGCCGGCGAGCCCGAAGATCCGGCAGGCCTCGTCGTTGATGAGGGCCAGGCTGCCGGCCCGGGTGATGGCGAGCACGCCGTTGCGCATGCCGGAGACGATGTAGCGAAAGAACGTATCGTCGATCCCGCCGGCGTGACGAGTCATGGCATCGCTCACCGCGGTGACGTCCGCGGGCATCGGGTGCACGAGGGTCTGTGGATGGATGGATCTCACGCCTTGCCCTGTCCTTCCAGTCAGGGCAAAGGCCGTGCCCTGCGTTCCAGAGATGTCCGAACAGGCAAATCTCTGCGATCAGGCACGTTATCGGCCCGACGCCACTTTCGGATAGTTACGGTTGTGTAATCGGCTTGCAGATTCGTCGGCTTGAGCCGGCGGGGCTTACGATTCGGAGGCGTGCTCCTGGAGCGCCTCCCACTGGCCCATCAGGTCGCCCACCTCCCACATGAGCGCCTGATGCTGGTCGACGACCGGCTTGGACGCTTCCCGGTCGTCGAAGAAGCCCGGGGCCGCCATGGCGGCTTCGAGCTCCTTGACCTTGGCCTCCCGGGCGGCGATCCGCGACTCCAGGTCGGCGATGCGGCGCTGGAGGTTCTCCGCCTCGCGTTGCTTCTTCTTGCGCTCGGCTTCCAGCCGCTTCCTGGCCTCGCGGTCCTCGGCCTGTGACGGGGCGGGTTTCACGCTCGCCTGGCCCGGCTGAGCTGGGACCGGCTTCGGCGTGACCGGCGGCTGGCCACCCTTGCCCTGGGTCTGGCTGCCCTTGGGCTGGGCTGGCGGAGCCGTCCTGGCGCCGGCGGCCGGCTGAGCCTTGCGGGCGGCCGCCTGCTCCTTGCTCCAGAGGAATTCCGTGTAGGAGCCCGGATAGACGACGGCCTCGCCGTGCCCGATCTCGATGATCTTGGTCGCGAGCCTCTCCACGAAGTAGCGGTCGTGCGAGACCAGGATCAGCGTGCCGCCGTAGTCCTCGAGCGCCTCGAGCAGGACGTCCTTGGAGTCGAGGTCCAGGTGGTTGGTCGGCTCGTCGAGCAGCAGCGTGTTCGACGGCCGCAGCAGCATCCGCGCCACGGCGAGGCGCGTGCGCTCGCCGCCCGAGAGCACCCCGGCCTTCTTGTGCACGTCGTCGCCCGAAAACAGGAAGCCGCCCAGGATGTTGCGGATGGCCGGCACCATGTCGTTGGGCGAGCCGGCCTCGAGCGTCTCGTACACCGTCAACGACGGGTTCAGCCGGACGGCTTCGTCCTGCGCGAAGTACTCCAGCACGACCTGATGGCCGAGCGTGCAGGTGCCGTCATCGGGCCGCTCCTCCCCCGACAGCATGCGCATCAGAGTGGACTTGCCCGCCCCGTTGGGGCCCACGAGGGCAATGCGATCCCCGCGCTCGACGTGCAGGCTGACGTCACGGAACACCGTCAGCGGGCCGTACGCCTTGCGGACGTGCTTCAGCTCGAGCACCGTCCGCCCGCTCTTCTGGCAGGACGGGAACGTGAAGTGAATGCGCTTGCGCTCCGGCGGCACCTCGATGGGGACCACCTTCTCGAGCAGCTTGATGCGGCTCTGCACCTGGGCCGCCTTGGTGGCCTGGTAGCGGAACCGGTCGATGAACATCTTGACCCGCGCGACTTCCTCGTCCTGGTCCTTCTTGGCCTGCCGCAGCCGTTCGAGCATCGCGTCGCGCTGTTCGACGTACTTGCTGTAGTTGCCGACGTAGTCGGTCAGCCTGCGCAGGTTCAGGTCGGTGATGCGGGTCACCACCGCGTCCAGGAAGTAGCGGTCGTGCGACACCAGGATCACCGCGTACGGGTAGTCCGAGAGGTACTCCTCCAGCCAGTTGCGCGCCTCGAGATCGAGGTGGTTGGTCGGCTCGTCGAGCAGCAGCAGGTTCGGCCGCCCGAGGAGCAGCTTGGCCAGCGCGATTCGCATCTGCCATCCGCCGGAGAAGGTCTCGGCCGGCCGCTCCGCGTCTTCGGCGCTGAAGCCCAGGCCCCGCAGCACGGTCGCGATCCGCAGGTCGATGCTGTAGCCGTCGGCCAGGCGGAACCGGTCCTGCAGCTCCGAGTACCGCTCGAGCATGGAGTGGTGCTCGGATTCCGGCACCGACGGGTCGCTGAGCCGGTGCTCGATGTCGTGCATCGCGGCCTTCATGTCGAGCAGGGGCTTGAATGCGCTGCTCGCCTCCTCGAAGACCGTTCGACCGCCGTGCGTCAGGCCGTCCTGTGGGAGGTAGCCGATGGTCAGGCCCGAGGGGCGGACGACGGCTCCCGAGTCCGGCTCTTCGAGGCCCGCGAGGATCTTGAGCAGCGTGGTCTTGCCGGCGCCGTTGGGGCCGCACAGGCCCACCCGGTCGCCGTCGCCGATCTGCCAGGTGACGTGGTCGAGCAGGGTGCGGTCGCCGAAGGTCTTGGTGAGTTCGGAGAGTTGGATCACGGTCGGTTCCGGAACACCCCATTGTACACGTGCAGGCTGGGCTTCCGGCTCTAAGCCACGCCTCTGAAACGACTTAGCCGTCAATTCGACCTTGGAAGGCCCCCCGGGTGCACCGCCGGCCGGGACGGCCGTATGATCAGGCTGATCCGGCCGGATGCCCGCCTGCGCCGTCTAACTCAGTGTCTGCCGGCGCTTGGACAGTCGATGACCTGGACCGACGAGGAACTGGTCGCCCGCTCACGGGGCGGCGACATGGACAGTTTCAATCAGCTCATCCTGCGATGGGAGCGGCCGATCTATGCCCTCGCATACCGGGTCATCGGGCGCGACGAAGACGCGCGTGACGTGTGTCAGGAGACGTTCCTGCGCGCCTTCCGGGCCTTGCCCGGGTTCAAGGGGCAGGCGAAGTTCTCCTCCTGGCTGTACCGGATCGCGCTGAACCTGTGCCGGGACTGGAGCCGGCGTCAACGGCGCGCCCCCGTGTCGCAGATGCCGGAGGACGCAGACCCGATGGAAATCGCCGCCGATCTCGGCCCGGTCGAGTCGGTGGAAGATCTGGTGGCCCGCCGCGAGCTGACGTCCGCGGTGGAGGCGGCCATGGCGAAACTGCCGGAGGAGCAGCGGACGGCCATCATCCTGAAGGAGTACCACGGGATGACGTTCCAGGAGATTGCCGAACTGCAGGGGTGCCCCCTCAGCACCGTGAAGACGCGCCTCTACCAGGGGCTGTCGGTCGTCCGCAAACATCTCGAGCGGAACGGACAACTGGTTTCGGACGTGGTGAAACGCGCATGAGTCAGTCCTTTCGATGTGGAGATCCGGAGGCGCTCGTCGGCTACCTCTACGAGGAGGACAGCCCCGACGAGCGCCGCGCGGCCGAGGCGCACCTGGCCGCGTGTGCGTCGTGCGCCCGTGAAGTGGCGGGCCTTGGCGGCGCCCGTTCGCGGCTGGCCACGTGGCAGCCGCCGATCGAGAGCCTCGACTTCCAGGTGACCCGACGGCCAACGGGCGCGGCCCCCGTCGTCGTGCCCTGGTGGCGGCAGCCGATGCCGGCCTGGATGCAGGCCGCGGCGGCGGTGCTCGTGTTCGGCGCGGGGATGGCCGTGGGGGGCCGGCAGCCGGCGCCCGCGTCACCGGTCCCGGCGGCCACGACCGCTGAGGCGTCTGCGCCCGCGGCGGTGCCGGCGTCGGCCAGCGACCTGGCGGGGCTCGAGACGCGCCTGCGGTCGGAGATCGCGCAGCTGAAGGCGTCGCAGGCCCAGCCGGCGGCCGTCGTACACCGCGTGGATCAGGACCAGGATCAGGCGATGCTGCGTCGCGTGCAGACGCTCATCGGCGAGAGCGAGGAACGGCAGCGGCGCGAGCTGGCGTTGCGCACCGCCGAGGTCGTGCGCGATCTCGACGCCCAGCGGCGCGCGGACCTGACGCGCGTGCAGCAGACGATGGGGCAGATCGAGGGTTCCACGGGCGCCGAACTGCGACAGCAGCGCGAGCTCTGGAACTTCCTGATGAACAACGTGTCGCAGCGGGGCACGGTGCGGTGACGACCGGGCGGCCCATGACGGCGACCGGTGGAAGGCGGAGGACGACGGCCGTGGTGAACCTGTACGTACGTGGATTCGCAGTGGCGTGCGTGACACTCGTGGCGGCGACGGCCTCGGCCCAGGCGCCCCAGTCGGAGGCGGACGCGATCAAGGCGCGCCAGCGCATCTCGATGATTGAGGGCATGCTCGAACGCGCCGTCGCCAACGGCGCCGAGAACCTGCTGCGCGAGGTCAAGACGGTGATGCCCGACACACCGATCCTGACCGGCGTGCCCGAGGTACGCGGCTTCCGGCTCGAGGGCTACGGCGTCTTCTTCGACGTCGAGGTGCCGGCGCTGCGCACGCCGCTCGCGTGGACGCTCCGCTACATGTCCGAGGACAACAGCCGGGCGGCCAACGCTGCCCTGACGCAGCTGCGCGCGCTCGTGGCCCAGCAGCCGGCGGACCGTGAGCGACTCGACGTGCTGGTGCGCCAGCTCGAGGAGCGCGTGGCCGTCGCGCAGCAGAATCGTCCCCCGAACCCGGTGATCGCGGACCCGAGCGAGGCCTATACCCGCGCGGTCAAGGAGGCGCTCGTCGACGCGATGATCGAGAACAGCACGCCGCTGCAGCTCGGGCCGGACGAGTGGCTCACCGTGGCCGCGCGCGACAACGTGCCGCGAGACCCGCTGGTGCCCGGCGACACCGACCTCCAGACGCTGATCTTCCGCGTGAAGGGCAGCGACCTGGCCGCCTTCCGGGCCGGCCGGCTCTCGCTCGACGAGGTGCGAAAGCGAGTGGACGTCCGGCAGCACTGAGGACGCCCCGTCCCCGGGAACCAACCTGCCCGCCCGGTGTCCAACGAGGGCAGCATGTACAATCTCCCGATGCGTCGAAGCAGATTCTTGCGCCTCGCGGCGTGCCTGGCGGTGTCGGTGCTGCTGGCCGGGTGCGCGCGCACCCGTGAGGTGGAGAAGGACCTCAAGATCGTGGACGTTCGC
>CAWULT010000034.1:0-40826 GCA_963923455.1 uncultured bacterium | reverse complement strand
CGTCAACGGCGTCGGCGACATGCCGAACCAGCACGACATCCTGACGGGCTCCGACTCGTTCGGGCGGGCGCGGGCGGGGTCCGACGACACGACCTGCAGCAACTACACGAGCAACGCGTCGCCGGCGCCCGGTACGCCGCGCGGGCAGGGCCCGGGCGTGTGGCTTGGGCACCACGACCGTACCGGCGGCGGCAACTCGTCGTGGAACGCGACGCACAAGTCGGCCGGCTGCAGCCAGGCCAACCTGGTCGCCACCGGTGGCGCGGGCCTGCTCTACTGCTTCGCCGCGAACTGAACCACGGCGAACGGCCGGCGCCTGACCGGGCCGGCACGACGCAAGAACTGGTACGCACGAAATGGGGGGGACCGGCTGACGCCGGCCGCCCCTCGTCCATTGCGCCGCGGAGAACGCCTACTCTTCCGCTTCGATTTCGACGTCGACGTCGAGCTGCCAGTCGGCCGGGGGCTGCGGGCCGAGCTTGATGTCGGCGATGTCGGGATCGACACCGGCCTGGCGCGGTCCAATGGAAGCCTTCCGCTCCTTGGCGTCGCGCCGGCGCGCGGCCTTCTCCTGACGCCGCTCGACGAGCGACTTCTCGCGGTTGCGTTTCGCGGCGGTTGGGCGAGCGTTCGGGGCCATGCGTCCGTCCTTGGGGAAGGCGGCACCTCGCGGTGCCGAAATGACGACTTCAGAATACACGATCCCGCCGTCGGGCGGCCGGAGGCCGCGTGCTACGATCGGCGGTCCGGCGTCGTTCCGGTACGGCCCGCGTGCCGCCGCCGGCCGCTGTCGGGCTCCGGCACTCGGCCCGACAACACGGGAAGACTCCGACGGCATCTCTCATCGACCTGACTCCAGTGACGCAACTCCCTGAACGCATCAACCGGCTCGGCGAACTGGCCCACGACATCTGGTGGAGCTGGACGCACGACGGCCGGTACGTCTTCCGGCATCTCGACTACCCGCTGTGGCGGCTGACGGCGCACAACCCCGTCAAGATGCTGCAGACCGTGCCGCGCGAAACGCTCAACAAAGTGTCGGTCGACGCCACATGGCTCGCCCACTACGACAGGGCCGTCGCCGCCCTGGACGCGGCGCGGGCCTCCCGGGATACGTGGTGCGACCGCGAGCTGCCGGCCCTCGCGCGCAGCACCGTCGCGTATTTCTCCGCCGAGTTCGCCCTGCACCAGTCGCTGCCCATCTACGCCGGCGGCCTCGGCGTGCTCGCGGGCGACCACTGCAAGGAGGCGAGCGATCTCGGCGTCCCGCTCGTCGGCATCGGGTTCATGTACCCGCAGGGCTACTTCCATCAGGCCCTCACGCCCGACGGCTGGCAGGAGGAGCGGTACGAGAAGCTGAACTGGGCGGACGCCCCGATCGAGCCGGCGCTGACCGCCGACGGGCGCCCCTGCGTGACGGCGGTTCCGCTCGGCGACCGGACCGTTCTGGCGGCCGTCTGGCGCGTGCGCGTCGGCGGCGTCACGCTCTACCTGCTCGACACCGATCTCGAGGAGAACGCGCCGTGGGACCGCGAGCTCTCCGCGAGGCTCTACGGCGGCGACCGCGAAACCCGTGTCCAGCAGGAGGTGGTGCTCGGCATCGGGGGCGTCCGCGTGCTGAAGGCGCTCGGCATCACCCCCGGCGTCTTCCACCTGAACGAGGGGCACGCCGCGTTCGTCGCCCTGCAGCGCATCCACGATCTGCGGCGCGAGGGCTGGGATTTCGAGTCGGCGCTGCAGGAAGTGCGGCGCACCACCGTCTTCACCACGCACACGCCGGTGCCGGCCGGGCACGACGCCTTCCCGTTCCACATGGTGGAGCACCACCTGTCCGGCATCTGGGGCGACCTCGGCGCCGAGCGCGACCGGTTCATGGCGCTCGGCCACTACGACAGCGGCAGCGGCCCCCTCTTCAACATGACCGCGCTGGCGATGCGGACGGCCGGCTCGATCAACGGCGTCAGCCAGCTCCACGGCGAGGTCACCAAGGACATGTGGCAGCCGCTGTGGCCCGGAACGCCCCGGGCGAAGCTGCCCGTCGCCTACATCACCAACGGCGTCCACGTGCCGACGTGGATCGCGGCCGACATCCGGCGCCTCTTCGAGCGGTACCTCGGGCCCGACTGGCTGCAGCACCACGACGAGCCGGACGTCTGCGACCGCGTGCGCGACATCCCCGACGAGGAACTGTGGACCGTCCGCACGCAGCTGCGCACCTTCCTGTTCCAGTTCGTGCGCGAACGCGCGCGCCAGCGGTGGATCACCGCCGGCGGCTCGCCGTCGCGCGTCGTGGCGGCCGGCACGATGTTCGATCAGCATGCACTCACGATCGGCTTCGCCCGCCGCTTCACAGGCTACAAGCGCCCGGAGCTGATCTTCGCGGACCCGGACCGGCTCGCCCGCATCCTGAACGCCTGGCATCGCCCGGTACAGCTGGTGTTCGCCGGCAAGGCCCACCCGGCCGACGACGGCGGCAAGCACCACCTGCAGCGGATCTACCAGCGGGCGCTCGATCCCCGCTTCGGCGGCCGCATCGCCTTCATCGAGGACTACGACCTGCACGTCGCCCACTTCCTGGTCCAGGGGTGCGACGTCTGGATGAACAACCCGCGCAAGCCGCTCGAGGCGAGCGGGACGAGCGGCATGAAGGCGGCCATCAACGGCACGCCGCACCTGTCCATCGGCGACGGCTGGTGGGCGGAAGGGTTCACGGGCGACAACGGCTGGCTCATCGAGGGCAAGGCGGACCCCGCCGATCACGCCGCCCAGGACTGGGCGGACGCGCAGGCGCTCTACGAGGCGATCGAGGACCGGCTGGTGCCGACCTTCTACGCCCGCGACGCCCGGGGCATCCCGCACGAATGGCTCGAGATCGTCCGCGAGTCGATTCGCACCGTCCTGCCCCGCTTCGGCGCACGGCGGATGGTCAAGGAGTACGCGCGCCAGATGTACGCGCCCCCGGTGGCCCCGGGCAGCGGCAGGAGCTGACTGGTGGCGTCACGGCCTCTCGCTATAATCGACCGATGCCCCCCAGGAAGACGAACGTCGTGAAGAGCAAGTGCGCGCTGTGTGGCGCGAAGGACGTCTCGGAGCCCCGGGGCGAGGAGCGATACTGCCGCGACTGCTGGGAGAAGAAGATCGCGATCGAGGAGATCGTGGCCCGGGAGTTCGCGCTCAAGCGCTACATCCGCGCCCACAGCGCGGAGAAGTACCTGATCTACCACTCCACCCTCAAGCGGCCGTGCGGCCAGATCATCGTGGTCGACGACGGGTACGACCTGTTCCTGACGGTGATCCTCTACCCCACCTTCGGGTGGGACGACGCCGCCTACCATCTGGAGGGCGATCCGGAGGGCCGCTCGTTCGCCGAGATCCTGGTGGACGTGGTGGCGACGGAGGTCATCGAACCGTGGGGCGGCGGCAAGTGGCATCTCGAGATCTTCCGGTCCTCCGCGCCCGAGCCCGAGGACTGGAACGGCGAAATGTAGGCGCCCGTTGTCCTATAATGCGGCGCGGAATTCTGGGAAGCTGAAGGGAGACGTTATGACTGGGAAGACGCATACGCTGGTGGCTTGTGCCTTGGCGGTCACGGTGACCGCGGCAACCGGTACGGCCCTGCTGGCGCAGACCGCTCCGGCGGCTCCCGCAGCCGGCACGACGAAACTGCTGTCGCCCGTCCGCGGTGAGGCGGAGATCGGGTACACGAAGCCGAACGTGCAGCGGAAGGGCGGCACGATCGTGACGACGTTCAAGGTGAAGAACCTGGCGTCTGGCCCGATCGCCGGCTTCAAGGTGGACGAATTCTGGTACGACAAGGGCGGCGAGACGGTCGCCGGTGCCCCCACCTTCCGGTGGCGCAAGCCGCTGATGCCGGGCGAGGTGATCGACGTCACGCTGACGGTGCCCGTGAACCCGAAGATGGACCGGAACAGCTACAAGTTCGAGCACGCCAACGGCAAGATCAAGCCGACGCTGATGGCGAAGATGTAAGACCCGCGCGGCGCCGGGCTCGCGACACGCGAGCCCGGCGCCGAGCGCTCCGGCGGCCGGCGCCCGCCCGACCACATCAGCCCGGCGCCCCTTTCCGCGTGAACCCATTCGCACGTCTCGCTCGGATGGTCCGTCCGGCCGCTCTCGACCGCCAGGCCGAGGCGCTGGCGTCGCTCGAGGCGTCGACCTCCTCGCTGTACGACGACCTCGCGCACGTCCGCGGAACGATGGACGCGCTGGCGGGACGGCTCGAGGCCCTCCACCACGACACCGCGGCACTGCTGGACGCCTGCCGGGACGACGGCGAGGCCCGGGCCCGGCTGGCCGCCGTCACTGGCGCCAGGCTGAACGCCGACGGCATCCGGCTGGAGGGGCCACCGTCGGCACGCCTCCAGGTGCGGCGGCTGACCTCGGGCGCACCGGTCGACGTGCCGTTCGGGAGCCGGATGGGCCTCACCTGCCTGGCCAGCACGGCTCCGGACGTGCGGGCCCTGTGGGACCACCTGACGGCGCGCGAGGCGGCCTGCACCGACGATCGCCTGCGCGGCGCGCCCGCCACGATCCTGGAGATGACGGGCGCGACCGTGTCGATGCCGGGCGGGCACGGGCTCACGGTGGCGCTCGACGGCGCACGGGAACGGCCTGTCGCACCCGACATGGCCGTGCCGGCGTATCCACTGGTGGCCGTGCCGAAGCTGACGCACCATTTCTCCGCGCGCAAGCTGCGCAACGTCGGCCACTGGCTACTCGACGGCCTGCCGCAGGTCGCCGCCCTCGTGGATCTGGCCCCCGACGCCCTGTTCCTGCTGCCCCCGTCGCTCAAGGGCGTCCATCGCGCGACGCTCGCCCTGCTGGGCGTGCCGGAGTCGCAGACGCTCGCCTGGGACGGGCACCGGCTGGCCTGCGAACGCCTGCTCGTCCTCGAGGACGACGGCCGGGCCGGCGGAGGCCGTCCGCTCTCGGCCCTGCTGGCGATGCGGCAGCGGCTGGCGCACAGGGCCGGGCTGCCGGACCAGCCGGGCACGGGGCGCGTCTACGTGGCCCGGCGGGACGCCAAGCCGCACCGGCGATGGGCCACCAACGAACCCGACGTCGAGGCGCTCTTCGCGAGCCGGGGCTTCACGATCGTGGCGATGAACGCGTGCCCGCTGCCCGACCAACTGCGGATCTTCGGACGCGCCGGCGTGATCGCCGGCATCAGCGGCGCCGGGCTCGCCGACATCGTGTTCGCCCCGCCGGGCGCGCACGTGATCACGCTCGTCAGCGACGACCTGATGCGCTGGTATGCGGAGGAGGGCCAGTCGCGCGCGCTGTGGATGCACCCGGCCGCGACGGGCGACGGCGAACTGGCCCGGCTCGGCGATTCGCCGCGCTTCTACGGCCACGTCGCGGCGGCGCTCGGCCAGACCAGCCACTACTTCGTGGGACCGGACCAGGTGCCACTCGACCAGCTGGCCAGGTTCCTCGACGACGTGCTGCCCCGGGTGGCATCGTGATCGGGCTCCGCGCGCTCCGGCGGGCGCTCGCGCCCAAGGACCTCGACGCGCAGGCCGAACGCCTGCGCGCGCTCGGCGCCCGGACGAAGACACTGCGGGAGGACCTGCGCGCGCTGCGGCGGACACTCGACGTCCTCTCCGCGCGCACGGACGCCGCCGAGCGGCAGGTGGCGCGGCTGCGGGCGCTGCGGGACGACGCCCCTGACCTCGGTGCCCGCCTCGATGCGCTCGCGGCGGCCCTCGACGCCGAGCACGTCGCCGCGCACGTTCGCGAGGCGGTCTCGCGGGCCGCCGTCCTCGAACAGCCCGTTCCGCACGTCGCCATACGGGACCTGTGGCCGCGCGAGGCGTACGAGGCGATTGTCGACACGATTCCGGGCGCCGTGTTCTTCGATGGCGGCGGTGCCGTGGCGTCCATCCTGCGGGTCCCCCCGAGGCTCGCCCCGGTGGACACCATCGTGGCGTGGACGTTCGTCGCGCAGGTGGTCGACCAGGCCCTCGTGCCGGCGGTCGCCGCGCGCCTCGGACCGTGGCTCGCAGCCGGGCCCGCCAGTGTGGCGGCCAGCGCCCCGACGGCATCGGACGTGGAGACCGCACCGGGGCGCCTCGTGCGCCTCGAACCCGGTGCCGCCGGTGCACCCGCCCCGCTGCGCGGGCCCGGGCACCTGGCGATCGTGTTCGGGCGGTCCGGCGCCGAACCACCCGCCGGCCCTGAACGCGGTGCCGAACCGGCGCCGTCCGGGACGGGACCCGGCCTGCCGATGCCGCACCGGGAGAACACCGCCGTCGCGTTCGTGGGGCCGGCGTCGTTCGTCACGGCGCCGCCGCCTCCGGGCGCGGCGCCTCGACACGTCTACGAGGTCGGCTTCGGGCTCCGCCGCACGGACTCGGGCGCGACGGACGCGGCCGGAGACCACGAGGCGTGACGGCATCGGTGCGTCCCGGACTGTCGCGCGTCACCCTGGTCGCCGTCGACGGCACGACGAAGCCCGCAGCGACGTTCGCCTCGCTCCTGGGGTCGGCCCGGCGGCTGCCGTTCGCCCGGGTGCTGCTGCTCTCGCCCGCACCGCCCGACGGACTGGCCAAGGCCATCGTGCCGGTCGACTGGGTGGCGATCCCTCCCCTGTCGCTCAAGGGGTACAACCAGTTCTGTCTCGCCGAACTCCACCGGTACATCGAGACGAGCCACAGCCTGACCGTGCAGGCGGACAGCCGGATCGTCAACCCGGCCGCCTGGGACGACGCCTGGCTCGACTACGACTACATCGGGGCGCCCTGGCCGCCGGGCCACACCGGCACGCCCTACCGCGTCGGCAACAGCGGCTTCTGCCTCCGCTCGCGGCGACTGCTGCGCGCCACGGCCGACCTGCCGAACGAGAGCTACGTCTGGCGGGGCCAGGTGAAGCCGTCGAGCCGCGACGACGTGATCGCGTGCGTCATGTTCCGCCCGCACCTCGAGGCGCTCGGCCTGCGGTTCGCACCGGTGGAGGTCGCGGCGCGCTTCGCGTTCGAGAGCCCCACGCCGGAGGCCCCCACGCTGACCGGCCAGTTCGGCACGCACGAGCTCCGCGCGAAGAAGCGCCGGCCCGAGGCGCCCCATCGGGCCCCGCCGGGCTAGAAGACGTTCAGCGCGAAGGTGATGAGCAGCGCGTTGACGAAGTCGATGCCGAACGCACCGACCAGGGGTACGACCAGGTACGCCTTGGGCGCGGGGCCGTAGCGTTCGACGAGCGCGCCCATGTTGGCCACCGCGTTGGCGGTCGTCCCGAGCATGAACCCGCAGAAGCCCGTCGACATCACGATCGCGTCGTAGTCCTTCCCCATCGTTCGCGGTACCACGGCCAGGCAGAGCGCGGCGACGAGCGCCACCTGCGCGGCCAGGATCACGAGCAAGGGCACGACGAGCCCGCCGAGCTCCCACAGCCGCAGCGTCATCAGCGCCATCACCAGGAACAGCGCCAGCGCCACGCTGCCGAGGTCGTCGACGGTCCGTTGGGACAGCCCGACCACGCCCGTGGCGTCGTCGACGTTGCGGACGGCCGCGGCCACGACCATCGCGCCGATGTACGCGGGCAGCGTCCAGCCGGCGGCGGCGAACCCCGCGCTCACCCACGAGCCCGCACCGACCGCCACGATCATCACGACCAGGTGCTTCAGCAGCCCGTAGGCCTCGACGTCCTCGCCGCGCGGCGCACGGGCCTCGCGCTCCTCGACGTAGCGCTCGGCGAGCGCCTCGAGCGGCCCGGTCGGCGCGGGCGCCGGCCGGCCCGCCGCGTGCCGGTTCAGCAGGAACGTGCCGATCGGTCCGCCGAGCAGCCCGCCGGCGACGATGCCGACCATGGCCGCCGAGACCGCCAGCGTCGACGCACCCTCCACGCCAGCCTGCTGGAAGAGCGGTGCGAACGCCAGGCCCGTCGCGGGCCCGCCGGTCAGCGTCACCGATCCGGCCAGCACGCCCATCAGCGGGTGCTCCCCGATCGCGGCCGCCACCGCGGCCCCGAGCACGTTCTGCAGCGCCGCCGACACCGAGGCCACCACCATCATGATCGCGACCAGCGGACCGCCCCGCCGCAGCAGGCGCACGCTCGCACCGAACCCCACCGACGCGAAGAACACGTTCTGGAGGGGCACCTGGAGGGTGGTGTCGAACGCGAGCGGCTGCCAGCCACCCGCGTAGCAGGCCGCCAGCACGGCCGCCACCGGCAGCCCGCCGGCGACCGGCGCGGGAACGTTGTAGCGCGAGAGCGGTGGCACGAGGCTCCTGACGCCGTGGCCTGCGAAGAGCGCGAGCCCGGCGAACGCCACCGTCTGGACCAGGTCGAGGCGCACGGTCAGGGCCTCGGCACCCGGGGGATCACTTGACGCGGACCTGGATGTCGCGGCTCGTGGATGGGCGGTCCCCCGCCCGCGACTGGGCCTCGACGTGCAGCACGTAGAGCCCGGGCTTGAGGCCGTCGAGCGGCAGCCGGGCCGCGAAGCCGAAGCCGCCGCCGCCCTTGATCTCGGTGGACGACCGCTCCTCGGTGACCTCACGCACGGCCTTGCCGCCTTCGTCGCGCAGTTCGGCGCGCAGATCGATCGCGTGCGGCTGGTTCGACCGCTCGTTCTCGTAGATCTCGGCGAAGAGCGCGATCGTGTCGGCCGCGTCGAACTCGCGGACGGCCGTCGCGGGGCCGGGCAGGAAGTCACCCAGCGGGTCCTTCGGCTTGATGGTCGGCATCCGTCCGGCCAGCGTCGACGTCAGCGCGACGCCGCTCATCACGAAGGGCGCCTTGTAGAAATCCGGTACCTCGAGGTCGTACACGGTGCTGCCGGCCACGCCTGATCCGCTGCCCGCGGCGATGCGCACCTGGTACCGCCCCGGCGGCAGGTTCAGCTGCGTGATCACGCGCACACCGTCCTGCTGCATGCGCTGGTAGGTCTCCGGCTTGAGCGCGAGGTTGACCGTGTGGCGGTCACCCGGGAACAGCTTGCCGGTGGCGTCGGTGGCGGCGAGCATCAGGCTCAGCTGCTCGTTGTAGGTGCCCCCCTTCTCGACGAAGCTGAACCCCTTGACGTCGATCTCCGCGACCAGGGCGACGGCGGCGTTCGGCGCCGTGCCTTTGTAGGCCGCCGCGAACATGCGCATCGGCACGCCGGACACCGGCAGGGGGCTGCCGAGCGCGTCCGCCACGGCCGGGACGACCCCGGGGCTCGGCGCCTTGGGCGGCGCCGGCTTGCGGCCCCGCGCCTCGATGTAGCCGTTGCGGTGCCGGACACGCGCGCCCGGCCGCTTCACGCGCACCTCGAGCTTCCGGTAGCGGCCGTCACGACGCTCGTTGGTCGAGTAGAAGCCGAGCACGTAGTAGCTGCTGTTCTCGGCCACGATCCGGTCGAACGCGTCGTTGAAGTCGTTGCGGTTGACGGCCGCGAAGCCACCCGTCTCGGCGGCGAGCACCCGCAGGCTGTCCTGCGACAGCCGCAGTTCCGACTGCATCGAGTTGAGACCGGCGCCCTGCTCGGGCATCGTCGAGCTCACCTGGATCAGGTCCTCGCCGCCCGTGGCGAGGCCGCGCGGATCGATCGCGTAGATCGACACGTTGCCGCGCTGCGCCGCCGCGATGGCGTCGCGGGTGTCCTCGAGCACGGCCGATGCCGCGTTCATGTTCTGCGTGACCACGTTGAAGATGTTGTAGTCCACGCCCTCGCTGATGAGCAGCATCGCCTTGCGCCGCCCGCGCATGCCCGCCATGAACTCGGACAACTGGCGGATGGTGGACATCGCGGAGCGGGCGTTGTAGCCGCGCTCGAGATCGAAGGGATCCTGGCCCGGGCTCAGGCCGCCCGTCTCGGGGTTGGTCTGGATGGCGTCGAGCCGCTCGAGCGTCGCGGATCGCAGCTTGCGCCCGTTGAACCGGTCGATCGCGGCCAGCAGCAGCCGGGTGTTGTTGGTGAAGTCCTGCGCGGCCGCCCGCCCGCCGGTGAAGACGACGGCGGCGACGTCGTTGACGCCGAAGTTGCGCTCGAGGAACCGGCGCGCGGCGTCCTTCACGCGCGGCGTGCGCGTGAAGTCCGTGTGCAGGTCGTCGAGCACGAACAGGTAGACCCGGCCCTCCTGCCGCTGGTTGGTCTGGACGTCGGCCTCGATCGGCGTCGACGCGAACAGCGGCCGCTCGGCCCGCTCGATCGGCAGGGTGACCGGCGCGAAGGTCGAGATCTTCTGCGGCTTGCCGTCTTCGAGCAGCTCGAAGTCGTCGGCGGTCAGCCCGGTCACGACGCCGCCGTTCGCGTCGGTGACGTAGGCGTCCACCTCGACGTAGTTGACCTCCACGCGGAAGGTGACGGGCGGGGGTTCCTGGGCCTGTGGCTGGGCCGTGGGCTGCTGGGCGGCCAGCACGCCGTTGCACAACGCGACGGCCAGGAGCGCGACTGCGGTTCTCGAGGTCATAGAAGCACCGACTGTGGCAGGCAGGCCGATTATAGGACGGCCGCGCGGTCCCGGCGGACTTTCCGTGCCAGACCGCCGTCCGCGCTCGGACGTCCAACCGTATACTGATGCCAGCATGAGCCTGAACGTCGCCGCCATACAGGGCGCGCTGCGGACCGCCGGCCTGGACGCGTGGCTCCTGTACGACTTCCACGGGTCGAATCCCATCGCCGCCAGCCTGACGGGGTTGGCGGGCGGGCCCCACATGACCACCCGGCGCTGGTACTACCTGATCCCCGCCACGGGTGAGCCGACGGCGCTCGTCCACGCCATCGAGCGGCACAACCTCGATCACCTGCCGGGCCGGACGGTCGTCTATGCCGGGCGTACCCAGCTCGACGCGGGCTTGTCGGACCTGCTGGCCGGGATGCGGCAGGTGGCGATGGAATACTCGCCGGGCGGCGCCATTCCGTATCTCTCCCGGCTCGACGCCGGCACGGCCGAGGCCATCCGCGCCCGGGGCATCGAGATCGTCTCGTCGGGCGACCTCGTGCAGGCGTTCGAGGCGGTCTGGACGCCGGCCCAGCTCGCGTCGCACCAGCAGGCGTCGGCCGCGCTCTACCGCATCAAGGATCGCGCGTTCGAGGCCGCCGCGCGGGCCCTGCGGGACGCGACGCCCCTCACCGAGTACGCCCTGCAGCAGCAGATGGTCGGCTGGTTCGCCGAAGAGGGCCTCGTCAGCGACTCGGCGCCCGTGGTGGCCATCGGGGCCAACGCCGGCAACCCGCACTACCTGCCGCAGGCGTCCGCCTCGCGACCGATCGTCCCCGGCGAGGTGCTGCTGCTGGACCTCTGGGGCAAGCGTACGGAGCCCGGCGCCGTATTCGCCGATATCACCTGGGTGGGCATCACCGCCCGGACCGCACCGGCTCAGGTGGAAGCCGCCTTCGCGGCGGTGGCCGGCGCCCGCGACGCCGCCATCGCGCTGGTCCAGGACGCCGCCCGCGCCGGGCGCGACCTCCGGGGCTGGGAGGTCGACCGCGCCGCCCGCGGGGTGCTCGAGGGCGCCGGCTTCGGGGCGTACGTCCTGCACCGGACGGGCCACAGCCTGGGCGAGTCGGTACACGGCAACGGCACCCACCTGGACGACTTCGAGACCCATGACGACCGGCGGATCCTGCCGGGCACGGGGTTCACGATCGAACCGGGGCTCTACTTCGAGACGTTCGGCATTCGTTCGGAAATCAACATGTTCAGGTCCGCGCACGAGGCCCTCGTCACGGGACCATGCCAGACGGCGCTGCTGCCGTTGGTGTAGCGGGCGGGATTCTTTCGGGAGATGATTGACGTGCCGGGCGCCGGCACGTCGGCTCGGGGTGTGGAGGCACTGATGTCCAACCGGAAAACTACGCTGCTCTACCTGGTCCCCATCGTGGTCATGTCGCTGCTCGTCGGCATGGTGATCGCGTCACGGCTCGACCTGTCGCCGGCGTCGACCGCGCAGACCGTGGCGGCGCCGCCGATGAACAGCGCCCCGCTCACCGGCACGCTGACGGCGTCGACCTTCCGGGACATCGCCAAGACGGTCTCGCCGGCCGTCGTCAACATCCGGACCGAGTCGCGCCAGCGCACCCAGGAGTTGAGCGACTTCTTCGGAGGCGGCGGAGGCGACCTGTTCGAGCGCTTCTTCGGCCAGCCGAGCCCCCGGGGGCAGGGGCAGGGTCAAGGACAAGGCCAGGGGCGCCAGCGTGAGCAGGTGGTGCAGGCCGCCGGCACCGGCTTCATCATCGACAAGGCTGGCTTCATCCTGACCAACAACCACGTCGTCGAAGGCGCCACGAAGATCGCCGTGTCGCTGTACGGCGAGGAGGACCAGGAATACGAGGCCCGCATCGTGGGGCGCGACCCGCTGAGCGACAGCGCGCTCATCGAGCTGACCGAGAAGCCGAACCACACGCTGCCCGAGGCGAAGTTCGGCGACTCGAGCCAGATGCAGCCGGGCGACTGGGTGCTCGCAATCGGCAACCCGTTCGGCCTGGAGCACACCGTGAGCGTCGGCGTGATCAGCGGCCTCGAGCGGCCGTTCGACGTCGCGCAGGGGCGCCGCGCGCAGGTGCTGCAGACCGACGCCGCGATCAACCCGGGCAATTCGGGCGGTCCGCTGCTGAACGTCCGCGGCGAAGTGATCGGGATGAACACCGCCATCATCTCGGACGGCGCCCGTCCGGGCAACATCGGCATCGGCTTCGCGATCCCCAGCAACACCGTCCGCGAGCTGCTGCCGCAGCTGCGCGCCGGTAAGGTCGTGCGCGGCCGCATCGGCGTCAACGTGTCGGCCATCCCGAAGGACGCCGTCGACGAGTTCGGCCTCAAGAGCCGCGATGGCGCGCTCGTGGCCGCGGTCTCCCCGGACGGCGCGGCGGCGAAGGCCAAGATGGAGCCGGGCGACGTGATCATCGCCTTCAACGGCAAGCCGGTGAAGAACAGCAACGACCTCGTGAACATGGTGACCGCCACGCGGCCCGGCACGTCGGTGGCGGTGCGCATCGTCCGCGACGGCCGCGAGCAGACGCTGACGCTGGTCGTCGACGAACTCGACCTCGAGGCCGAGGGTAACCAGGCCCGCGCGGGCGATCGCGAACGCGACCAGAGCCCCGACCAGCAGACGAGCACGGGGTTCGGCCTGACGCTCGACCGCGTGACACCCGAGATCGCCCGCCGCCTGCGGCTCGGCGACACCAAGGGCGCACTCATCACCGACGTCGAACCGCAGAGCCCGGCGGCCCGCGCGGGCCTGGCGCCGGGCGACGTGATCCTGCGCGTCGGCCGCACCCCGGTCGCGTCGGCGGCCGAGGCGCAGCGCGAGCTCGCCAAGGTGCCCTCCAAGGGCACGGCGTTCCTGCGCGTCTTCCGCAACGGGCAGGAGACGTTCGTCCCGGTGACCAAGGAGTAGGGACCTGCTCGAACGCGAGGTCAAGCTCCCCTTCGACAGCCTGGAACAGGCCCGCGCCGCGGTCGTCTCCGCCGGCGCGGTCCTGTTCCGCCATCGCCGCCTGCAGGACGACACCCTCTACGACACCGCCGACAGCACGCTCCGCGGCCAGCGCTGCGTGCTGCGCCTGCGGCGCGACGGCGACCGTGCGGTGCTGACGTTCAAGGGGCCGACGCAACCGGGGCCGATGAAGGTGCGCCCCGAGCACGAGACGGGCGTCGACGACGGCGACGCCCTCGCCCGTGCGCTCGACGGGCTCGGCTACCGCGCCTGGTTCCGGTACCAGAAGTACCGCGAGGAGTACCGGGCCGCCGGCATCGTCATCGCGATCGACGAGACGCCGGTCGGCACCTACGTCGAGCTCGAGGGCGCCGAAGCGGGCATCCTGTCGGCGACGCTCGCCCTCGGCTGCACGCCGGAACAGTTCGTCCTCGACTCGTATCGCAGCCTCTTCCTGCAGCGCGCGCCCGGGCTCGGCCTCACCGGGCGCGACATGATCTTCCCGGCGCCATGATCCCCGCGCTCGTTCTCACCGCCGGCCTGGCCACGCGCCTGCGCCCGCTGTCACTCGTCCGCGCCAAGGCCGTCCTGCCGGTCGGCGGCGTTCCGCTGGTCGCGCGCATCCTGCGGAGCCTCGCCGACGCCGGCGTGCGCGACGCCGTCCTGAACCTTCACCATCTGCCGGAGACGATTGCCTCCCGCATCGGCGACGGCAGCGACCTCGGCCTCCGCGTGCGCTACTCGTGGGAGGTGCCGGTGCTCGGCTCGGCCGGCGGGCCGCGCCGCGCCCTGCCGCTGCTCGGGACGCCGACCGCCTTCGTGCTGAACGGCGACACGCTGTCGTCGGTCGATCTGGCGGCCCTTGCCAGGGACCACGCCAGGTCCGGCGCGCTCGTGACGATGGCCGTGACGCCGAACCGCGAGCCGGACAAGTACGGCGGCGTGCTGGCCGAGGGCGGCGCCGTCACCGGGTTCGTCCGCCGGGGCACCTCGCAGCGTTCGTTCCACTTCACCGGCGTGCAGATCGTCTCGGCGGCAGCCTTCGAGGCGGTGCCGCCCGACGTGCCGTACGAGTCCGTCGGCGCGTTGTACCCGGCGCTGCTGGCGGGGCACCCGGGGTCGATCCGGGTGTTCGAGACCGACGCGGAGTTCCACGACATCGGCACGCCGGCCGACTACCTCCGCACGTCGCTGCTGTTCGCGGCACGCGAGGGCGCGGGCCGGGCCGACGGCGTGAGGACGCAAGTGGACCCGGCGGCACACGTCGTCGACTCGGTGCTCTGGGACGACGTGGTCGTCGGCACGGGCGCTCGGCTGCACCGTGCCGTGGTCACCGACGGCGTCCGCATCCCGGACCACACCACATGGGACGGCGTGACCATCCGGCGCGCGACGGACGCCCTCGTCCCGGCCGAACGCCGGATCGGCGACCTTGCGGTCGCCCCGCTGTGAGGCGGCGCCCATGAACGACCTCCGCCTCCTTCTCGATGCGTACCTGTCCCAGACCGGCCTGGGCGGCCGCGTGCGGGACGTCGTCCCGTTGACCGGCGACGCCTCGGACCGGCGCTACGTCCGCCTGGCACTCACCGACGGCACGTCACAGGTGCTCGCCGTCCACCCCGGGCCCATCGAGGCGGATCGGCTGCCGTTCGTCAACGTCGCGCGACTGCTGTCGGAGATGCCGGTGCCGGTGCCGCGCATCCTGGGCCATGCCGACGCGCTCGGCATCGTGGCGCAGGAGGACCTCGGTGACGTGACGTTGCAGGCGCACCTGGAGCGGGCGGCGCCGGCCGAGCGCGCGGCGCGCTACCGCGAGGCCGTGGCCCTCATCGACGTGCTGCAGCGGCGGGGCGCGGCGCTGGCCTCGCCCCGGTTCCTGCCCTACGGGCTCGCCTTCGACGTCGAGAAGCTGTCGTTCGAGCTGCGGTTCTTCGTGACGCACTTCCTCGAGGGGCACCGCCGGGCCACGCTCGCGGCCACCGACCGCGCGGCCCTCGACGAGGAATTCGCCGCGATCGTCGCCGAACTGGCCGCCGAGCAGCGCGTGCTGTGCCACCGCGACTACCACAGCCGCAACCTGATGCTGCACGACGGGCGCCTGCACTTGATCGACTTCCAGGACGCGCGGATGGGGCCCGACACCTACGACCTGGCGTCGCTGCTGCGCGATGCCTACGTGGACGTGGCCGACGGCGAGCGCGACGAGCTCATCGCCGTCTTCCAGGCGCTGCGGCGGACACGCCCCGCGGCCAGGCCGGAGAGTGGCGAGGAGTTCCGCCGGCGGTTCGACCTGATGTCACTGCAGCGGAACCTGAAGGCGCTCGGCACGTTCGGGTTCCAGGCGACCAGCCGCGGCAACACCGCCTACCTGGCGTCGGTGCCACGGACGCTCGGGTACGTCCGGGCGAACCTCGAGCGCTATCCGCGCTTCAAGCGGCTGCGGCGGCTGCTGGCCACGCACCTCGACGAACTCCGCTGACACGGCACCGTCCGGGCCGCCCCGCGGCCGGACTCACCCCCGGGGCGGGTACTTCGCCGACAGCCGCTGCAGCGTCGTGACCGAACGGAACGTGGCCGGCACGCCGACGCGCCGTTCGAACACCTGGTTGGAGAACGTCGACTGGCTCTGGCGCGTGCGGCACAGCCAGTAGACCTCCGCTCCGTGCACGGCGAAGTCGTCGACGTCGGTGCGGAGCCCCGCGAGCGCGCGCACGCCGGCCTTCGAGAGCGGGGACGCCAGCAGGGCCACGACCTGGGCCCCAGCGCGGGCAACGGCCTCCGCGGGAAAGGCCGCACGGGCGGCGATCGCCGCCACCTCGGCGTCGGTGCGCAGGAACGCCGCCACGTCATGGCCGAGAGCGTCGCGGAGCGCCCCCTCGATGCGGGGAGCCAGCGTCGCCGCGCCCGCGCGCGACTCGAACACGACGTTGCCGCTCGCGATGAACGTCTCCACGCGATCGACGCCGACACCGGCCACGATCGTCCGCAGCCGGTCCATGCTGACCGTGCGGCCGCCGACGTTGATCGCCCGCAGGAACGCGACGTATCGCGTCACCGGCCCTGGTCCCTCGGGGGCGATGACGGGGGCTCCCCGGCATCGCAGCGGACGCAGTTCAACTCGATGCCCAGCTTCGCCCGCCGCGTCTCCTCCGCGAGCACCCACGGCCGGTTCTGCCACGGCGGGTCGTGGCGGACGTGCTGGCCGTGGCCGCAGGCCAGGTCCGCCACCCAGTGGCCCTCTTCGTCCTGGTGGAATCCGACGATTGGCTGGAGCACGCTGGTAGAATCGCATGGACGGTCCCGCGCCACCACGGGCCGCCCCAGGCCGTGACCACCCGACGATTCGGCATCTCGACGCACCTGTTCCACGACGAGCGCCTGACGCGCGAGCACCTCGAGCGCATCGCCCGCCACGGTTTCGACACGGTCGAGGTCTTCGCCACGCGCTCGCACGTCGACTACCGCGACGACGCGGCCGTTGCCGCGTTGGCCGCCTGGCTCCACGAGACCGGCCTGGCGCTCCACGCGGTCCACGCGCCCGTCGTCGAAGCCGTGCGGCAGGGCCAGCGGGTCGGGCCGTTCTCGACCGCGGCCGGCGACGAGGCGCGCCGCAAGGCGGCCGTCGCCGAGATCGGCGCGGCGCTCGCGATCGCGGCCCGCGTCCCGTTCACGACGCTGGTCGTCCACCTGGGCGTGCCGACCGGCGACGCGCGGGCCGACGACAACCAGCCGGCGGCGGCGCGGCGCAGCGTCGAGGAGGTCGCGGCCCTGGCGGACGCGGCCGGCGTCCAGGTCGCCCTCGAGGTGATCCCGAACGCCCTGTCGACGCCCGACGCGCTGGTACGGCTCATCGACGACGCCGAGGATCTCGACGTGGGCGTCTGCCTCGACTTCGGCCACGCCCACCTGCTCGGCGAGGTCGGCGACGCCATCGAGGCCCTGTCGGGGCATCTCGCCACGACCCACGTGCACGACAACCGGGGCCGGAGCGACGAACACCTGCCGCCCTTCGAGGGAACCATCGACTGGGACGCCGCCATCATGGGCACGCAGAAGATTGGCTACGACGGTGTGCTGATGTTCGAGGCAGCCGGTCAGGGCTCGCCCGACGACGTGCTGCGGCGCCTCGCGGCCGCCCGCACCCGGCTCGAGTCGCTGTTCTTCGATTTCTGACAGACGGGGTCACTGACATGCGCGCACACATCGGCGACATCGCCCGGCACGTCGGCGAGACGGTGACGATCGACGGCTGGCTCTCGAACCGGCGGTCGAGCGGCAAGATCCACTTCCTGATCGTCCGCGACGGCACGGGCTTCATCCAGGCGGTGATGTCCAAGGCGGCGGTGGGCCCGGAGGCCTTCGCGCGCGCCGACCACCTGTCGCAGGAGACCTCGCTGTCGGTCACGGGCACGGTCCGCGCCGACGCACGGGCCAAGGGCGGCTACGAACTCGACGTCCAGGCATTGGAGGTACACGGCGAGTCGCACGACTTCCCGATCACCCCGAAGGAGCACGGCGTCGACTACCTGATGGATCGGCGCCATCTCTGGATCCGCACCGAGCGCCAGGCGGCCATCCTGCGGGTGCGCCATGAAGTGATCAACGCCGTCCGCGACTTCTTCAACGGCCGCGGCTTCGTCCTGTGCGACACGCCCATCTTCACGCCGGCCGCGTGCGAAGGGACGTCGACGCTGTTCCCCGTGCAGTACTTCGAGGACGAGACGGCCTTCCTGACGCAGAGCGGACAGCTCTACAACGAAGCCAACGCGATGGCGCTCGGCAAGGTCTACTGCTTCGGCCCGACCTTCCGGGCCGAGAAGTCCAAGACCCGCCGGCACCTCACCGAGTTCTGGATGGTCGAGCCCGAGATGGCCTACGCCGATCTGAACGACGTGATCGAACTGGCCGAGGGCCTCATCACCTCCGTGGTCGCCCGCGTGCTCGACACCCGGAAGACCGAACTGGCCATCCTGGAGCGGGACACCTCGAAGCTGGAGGCCGTCACGGCGCCGTTCCCGCGCCTGCGCTACGACGAGGCCGCGCGCATCCTGCAGGAGAAGGGCCTGCCGTTCCAGTACGGCACCGACCTCGGCGGCACCGACGAAACGGTGCTGTCCGAGCAGTTCGACCGGCCTGTCTGCGTGACGCACTACCCCGCCGACGTGAAGGCCTTCTACATGAAGCCCGACCCCGACCAGCCGGACAAGGCGCTGTGCGTGGACGTGCTGGCGCCGGAAGGCTACGGCGAGATCATCGGCGGGGGCCAGCGCCTGGACGACCTCGACCTGCTGCTGCGGCGGATCAAGGAGCACGACCTGCCCCAGGAGGCCTTCGAGTGGTATCTCGACCTGCGGCGCTACGGCACGGTGCCGCACGGCGGGTTCGGGATGGGGATCGAGCGCTGCGTGGCCTGGATCTGCAAGCTCGAGCACGTCCGGGAGACCATCCCGTACCCCCGGATGCTGTACCGTATGTATCCGTAACCCATGAAGATCGGGATGGTGTCCCTCGGCTGCCCCAAGAACCTCGTCGACTCCGAGGTGATGCTGGGGCTCGCCCGCGAGGCGGGCCACGAGCTCACGCGTGACGCCGCCGCGGCGGACGTGCTGATCGTCAACACCTGCGCGTTCATCGACACGGCGAAGCAGGAGTCGGTCGACGCCATCCTCGAGATGGCCGAGCACAAGAAGACCGGGGCCTGCCGGACCCTCGTCGTGACCGGGTGCCTCGCGGAGCGCTACCGGGACGAGCTCCGCGAGCAGATTCCAGAGATCGACGCCGTGCTCGGCACCGGCGAGGTGCCGGAGATCGTCCGGGCGATTGGCGGGGGGGCCACCGGCCGCCCTGCGTCGCAGGGCCTGGTCCCGCTGCTGCGGGCCAACGGGGAGCCCGTGCCGTTCACGACGGGGCGGGCGGCCAGCCGCGGCCAGGACGGACCCGGCGGCGTCATGGCGCCCACACCGGCCGGCGAGCGCAGCCTGCCCACGTATCTCTACGACGCCGACACGCCGCGGCTGCTCGCGACGCCGCGCCACTACGCCTACGTGAAGATCGCCGAGGGCTGCGACTACCGGTGCGCCTTCTGCATCATCCCGACGCTCCGGGGCGACTACCGGAGCCGCCCGATCGCCTCGATCGTCCGCGAGGCCGAGGCGCTGGCGCGGCAGGGCGTCAGGGAACTGCTGCTCATCTCGCAGGACACGAGCTACTACGGGGTCGACCGCGGCGAACGCGGCGCCCTGCCTGAACTCCTGTCGGCGCTGCAGCGGGTCGAGGGCCTCGAGTGGATCCGGATGCTCTACCTGTATCCGACCACCATCACCGACGCCCTGCTCGACGCGATGGCGGCCAACCCGAAGGTCTGCCGCTACGTGGACCTGCCGCTCCAGCACGCGTCCGACGCCGTGCTGAAGCGTATGAAGCGCCCCGGCACGCGGGCCGGCTACACGCGCCTGCTGGAGCGGATCCGGACCCGGTTGCCCGGCGTGACGCTGCGGACGACGTTCATCGTCGGCTTCCCCGGAGAGACCGAGGCCGACGTCGACGCCCTCGAAGCGTTCGTCCGGGAGGTCCGCTTCGACCACGTCGGCGTGTTCACCTACTCGCACGAAGAAGGCACGTCGGCCCACGATCTGGCCGACGACGTGCCGGACGAGGCCAAGCTCGCCCGCCGGGCCCGGATCATGGAGGCGCAGCAGGCGATCGTCCGCGACGCCAACCGCGCCCGGGCGGGACAGCGCGTCCGGCTGCTGGTCGACGGCCCCGCCGCCGAGCACGAGATGGTGCTCCGGGCCCGGCTGGAAGGCCAGGCGCCGGAGATCGACCCGGTCGTCTACCTGACCGACTGTGACCCGTCCGACTTCCAGGCGGGCACGTTCATCGAGGCCGAGCTGCTGGCGGCGGAGGATGGGAACGCCGACCCCGGCGACGACCCCGGCGAGGGACGGGAGGACGCCCAGTACGACCTCCTCGCACGCCCTCTGGCTCAAGCCGAACCGGCGTGATACACTTCAAGGTCACCTAGGCGAGGAAAGACGCTGGTGGGCTGGTGCCCACTTTTTTTGTTTTGGGGCGGGGTACGTGCAGCCGCTGGAGCAGGTTCGAGCCATTGCGGAACGGGTCGTGAAGGCGCGGGGCCTGGAGGTGTGGGACATCCAGAGCCGCCGCGAAGCCAGCGGCCATGTCGTCCGCGTCGTGATCGACCGGCCCGGGCCGGCGGCGACCCCGGAGGACAGCGTCAGCATCGAGGACTGTGAGCAGGTCAACCGGGAGATCAGCACCATCCTCGACGTGGAAGATCCGCTGCCCTTCGCCTACGTGCTGGAGGTGTCGTCGCCGGGACTGGACCGGCCCCTGCGCGAGCGCGCCGATTTCGAGCGCTTCGCGGGCCGGCTGGCGAAGGTGGTCGTGACCGAGGCCGTGAATAACCAGAAGGCGTTCGAAGGCCGGCTGCGCGGCGTCGACCACGACGACGTGCTGCTGGAGGCCGCGAACGGCCGGATCGACAGATTGCCGATGCGACTCATCTCGCGCGCGCGGCTCGAAGTGGAATTCTGAGGACGCAGGTCACCGAAACGCCATGCAAAACCCCCTGCTGCAGACGATCGAAGCGCTCGCCAAGGAAAAAGGCATCGAGCCCGACACCATCATCACCGCCATCGAGGACGCCGTGCTCACGGCGTCCCGCAAGTTCTACAAGACGAACGAGAACCTGAAGACCCGCTTCAACCCGGAGACGGGCCAGGTCGACCTGTTCGCGACCAAGCACATCGTCGAGACGGTGACCAACCCGGCGACCGAGATCTCGCTGAAGGAAGCCCAGGAGCTCTACGGCGACGAGGCGGAAGTCGACATGGAGATCGAGTTCCCCAAGCGCACCGACGTGCTGGGCCGCATCGCCGCGCAGACGGCGAAGCAGGTGATCTTCCAGAAGGTCCGCGACGCGGAACGGGAGCACATCTTCGCCGAGTACAACGACCGCGTCGGCGAGGTGATCAACAGCACCGTCAAACGCTTCGAGAACGGCGACCTGATCGTCGAGATCGGCCGCATCGAGGCCGTGCTGCCGCGGAAGGAGCAGTCGCGCGCCGAGAGCTACTCCCCCGGCGAGCGGATCCGCGCCGTCATCAAGGGCGTCAACCGGGGCATCAAGGGGCCGCAGGTGATCCTGTCGCGGACCGACCCGGCGCTGCTGATCAAGCTGTTCGAGCAGGAAGTCCCGGAGATCTACGACGGCACCGTGATGATCCGCGGCGCGGTCCGCGAAGCGGGCGACCGCGCGAAGGTGGCGGTCTACTCCCGCGAGCGTGACGTCGACCCCGTGGGCGCGTGCGTCGGCATGAAGGGCACGCGCGTGCAGGCCATCATCCGCGAGCTGCGCGGCGAGAAGATCGACATCGTGGAGTGGTCGGAGGACCCGATCTCGTTCGTCATGAACGCGCTCAGCCCGGCCAAGGTCCAGCACGTGTCGATCGTCGACGACGCCGACCGCGTGATGGAGGTGGTGGTCGAGGACAGTCAGCTGTCGCTGGCCATCGGCAAGAAGGGCCAGAACGTGCGGCTGGCCGCGAAGCTGACGGGCTGGCGCATCGACATCAAGAGCGAGGAAGAGAAGCGCCGCGAGGTCGAGGAACAGTTCGGCGCGCTCGAGGTGGGCGCGGCGCCGGCCGCCGAGGGCGAGGCCGAGCCCGCTGCCGGCGAGACCGACGGCGCCGAGGCCGAGGGGGCCCCGGCCGCCGAGGGCCCGCAGACGGACGACACGAACGCCTAAGACGAAGGAACAACGTTGGCAACGGTCCGGATTTACAAGGTCGCTGAACTGCTGGGCACGACGAGCCAGGAAGTGCTCGCCCTGCTCAAGCGCGAGCACGGCATCGAGTTGAAGAGCGCGTCGAGCACGCTCGAAGAGGTCGTGGCCCGATCCTTCGTCGAACGGGTGGCCCGCCAGCGGAACATCGCGCTGCCGGGCGGCGACATGTTCGCCGAGCATCCGGCCCCACCGAAGGCCGCCGGCCTCAAGAAGGGTCCCGTGCTGAAGAAGCCGGAGCCGCCGAAGCCGGCCGCTCCGGTGCTCGGACCGCCGCGCCTGGTCAAGACGGTGAAGCCCGTCGTGCACCCCGGCGAGGAGCCCGCGCACGCGCCTGCGCCACCGGTCGAGCCGCTCCCCCAGGTACAGGCCCCGCCGCACGAGCCCGAGGTGGTGTACGCGGAGCCGGTCGTGGAGGCCCCGCCAGCGCCGCCGGCCCCGGTCGCCGTCGAACCCGTTCCGGAGCCGGTGGAGGTCGCGCCGCCGCCAGCCGCGCCGGAACCGGAGCCCGTCGAGCCCGCACCGGCCGCGGTCGCGGCACCCGAACCCGTCGCGGAGCCGGCCCGGGCCGCCGTCGAGGCCCCGCCCGAGCCCCCGGCCCAGGCGGCCGGTCGCTTCGTACCGCCGACGCTGCGCCTGCGAATCGAGGAACCCGGCCAGGCGGTGCAGCCGCCGCGGCCGACGACGCCGGCCAAGCGTCCGATGGTCACGCAACCACGCATCGTGCAGCCGCCACCGCCAGCCGCCGCGCGCCCGGCCCCGCCGGTCGGGCGGCCGGGCCAGCCGGTCGGACGCCCGGGCGCCCCGGGCATGCGTCCGCCCTACTCGCCGTCGACGCGGCCGGGCGCGCCTGGCAGCATGCTCGGCGGGCCCAGGCCCCTGCCCGGCCAGCCCGTGCGGCCCTCGCAGCCCGGCATGCCCGGGCAGCGTCCGCCGCTGCCGGGCCAGCGTCCGCCCATGGGCGGCCGTCCGCCCTTCGGGCAGCAGCGTCCCGGCAGCCGTCCGACGCAGACGCGTCGCGAGCGGCCATCGGCCCCGTCCATGCCGGTCGCCGCGGCCCCGCCGCCCATCACGCGCACCATCACCCTCGCCGAGGGCATGACGGTCAAGGATCTGGCCGACAAGCTCGACGTCCGCGTCAAGGACGTGCTGGCGAAGCTGTTGATGAAGCGCATGATGATGAACATCAACAGCGTCGTCGACATCGAGACGGCGAAGGACCTGGCCCGCGAGTTCGGCGCCGAGATCGAGATGCGCAGCTTCGAGGAGGAGCTGGTCTCGGCCGAGGACGAGTCGAAGCCGGAGGATCTGAAGCCGCGCGCGCCGGTCGTCACCGTGATGGGCCACGTCGACCACGGCAAGACGTCGCTGCTCGACGCGATCCGCGAGACCAAGGTGGCCGAGCGCGAGGCCGGCGGCATCACGCAGCACATCGGCGCCTACCACGTCGACGTCGGCGGACGCAGCGTCGTGTTCCTCGACACGCCGGGCCACGAGGCGTTCACGATGATGCGTGCCCGCGGCGCCAAGGTCACCGACGTGGTGGTGCTGGTGGTCGCGGCCGACGACGGCGTCATGCCGCAGACCCGCGAGGCCATCGACCACGCGAAGGCCGCCAACGTGCCGATCGTCGTGGCGATCAACAAGATCGACAAGCCGGGCTCCAACCCCGACAACGTCAAGCGCGAGCTGGCCGAAGTGGGCCTGCAGCCCGAGGACTGGGGCGGCACGACCGTCATGGTGCCGGTCTCGGCCAAGAAGCGCCAGAATCTCGACCAGCTGCTCGAGATGATTCTGCTGTCGGCCGACATCCTCGAGCTCAAGGCCAACGCGAAGCGCAGCGCCTCCGGGGCCGTGCTCGAGGCGAAGCTCGATCGCGGACGCGGCCCGGTGGCCACGGTGCTGGTGCAGGACGGCACGCTGAACGTCGGCGACAACTTCATCGCCGGCCAGGTCGTCGGCAAGGTCCGCGCCCTCATCGACGATCGCGGCCGCGCCGTGAAGCACGCCGGCCCGGCGACCCCCGTCGAGGTGCTGGGCCTGACCAGCCTGCCGTCGCCCGGGGACACGTTCCAGTCCGTCGCCGACGCCGCCAAAGCAAGGCAGATCGCCCAGTTCCGCCAGGCCCAGGCCAAGGAACGCGCGCTCGGCGCCAAGGGCTCGCGGCTCACGCTGCAGTCGCTCCAGGCGCAGATCGCGGAGGGCGGCGTCAAGGAACTCCCGATCATCGTCAAGGCCGACGTGCAGGGCTCGGCCGAGGTGCTGGCCGACACGCTCACGAAGCTGTCGACCGAGCAGGTCAAGATCCGCATCATCCACTCGGGCGTGGGCGCCATCAACGAGTCGGACGTCCTGCTGGCCGCGGCCGGCAACGCCATCGTGATCGGCTTCAACGTCCGGCCCGACCGCAACGCGGCGACCGTCGCCGAGCGCGAGGAAGTGGACGTCCGCCTGCACTCGGTCATCTACAACGTGACCGACGAGATCCAGAAGGCCATGACCGGCCTGCTCGAGCCGACCTTCAAGGAGGTCAAGCGGGGCACGGCCGAGGTCCGCGAGGTCTTCCGGGTGCCGAAGGCGGGCACGATCGCCGGCTGCATGGTCACCGAGGGCCGCATCACGCGGTCGGGCGACGTGCAGGCGCGCGTGGTCCGCGACAACGTCGTCGTCCATGAAGGCCGGATCGGCGGCCTGCGCCGCTTCAAGGACGACGTCAGCGAGGTCAGGGCGGGCTTCGAGTGCGGCATCAGCCTCGACAAGTTCAACGACGTCAAGGTGGGCGACCTGATCGAAGTCGTGGCGAACGAGAAGGTCGCGGCCGTCACCGCGTAGACGCGTGTCCCTGAGCCACAGGCCCGAACGGGTCGGCGACCAGATCCGCCAGGAGATCAGCGAGATGCTGACCCGCGGCGAGGTGCACGACCCTGGCATCGGCTTCATCACGCTGACCCGCGTGAAGGTGTCGGCCGACCTGCAGGTGGCGCACGTCTACTACACGACGCTGGGCGATCCCGCGCAGCGCCGCGACACCGCCCGGGCGCTCGAACGGGCCACTCCGTTCCTGCGCCGGCAGATCGGCAAGCTCCTGCAGTTGCGGCGCGTGCCCGAGATCGACTTCCGGATCGACGAGTCCGTCGCGCACCAGGACCGCATCGAGCAGGTCCTGCGCGAGCTGCACGCCGAGGAGGCCAAGCGGGCCGCCGAGGCGGCTGCCTCCGGGCCCGCGGAACCCGAGGCCCCTACCGACCCCGATGATGGCCGGCACTGAGTCCACCCTGTCCCAGGTGGCCGCCGAGATCCGGCGGCGCCAGCGCTTCGTCCTGTCGTCGCACGTCCGTCCCGACGGCGACGCCATCGGCTCGCAGCTCGCGATGGCGTACGCGCTGCGCGCGCTCGGCAAGGACGTGCGGATCCTGAACCGCGACCCGGCTCCCGCCCCGATGACCTCCTTCCCGGGCATCGGGGACATCCAGGTCGTCGCCCGGACCGACGATCCAGGCGACGCCGTGATCGTCATGGAGTGCGGCGACCTGGCGCGGACGGGCGTGGAGGGCCTGGAGCCCGGCTTCGTCATCAACATCGATCACCACCCCGGCAACACGATGTACGGGGCGATGAACTGGCTCGACCTGACCGCGGCGGCCTGCGGCGAGATGGTGTTCGAGCTCGTCCGCGAACTCGGCGTCGCACTGACCCGGGAGATCGCGACCCACGTCTACATCGCGATCCTGACCGACACCGGTTCGTTCCACTACTCGCACATCTCGCCACGCACGTTCGACATCTGCCGGCAGTGCGTCGAGGCGGGCGTCGATCCGCCGGCGGTCGCGCGCGCCATCTTCGACAGCAACCACCTCGGCCGCCTGCGCCTCTTCGGGGCCGTGCTGAACCAGATGCGGCTCGACCCGACCGGCCGCATCGCGACCCTGTTCGTGGACGAGGCGCTCATCGCCTCGTGCGGCAGCACCTACGAGGACACCGACGGCCTGAACAACCTGCCGCTGACCGTCAAGGAGATGCAGGCCGTGGTGTTCTTCAAGGACAACGGCCCGGGCCAGTGGCGCGTCAGCATGCGCTCCAAGGGCGACGTCGACGTACGGGCCATCGCCGCCGAGTTCGGCGGCGGCGGCCACAAGAACGCCGCCGGATGCGGCGCCGCCGGGTCGCTCGCCGAGCTCGCCCCGCTGTTCGAGCGCAAGGTGGCCGAGGCCATCGGGCTGGTCGAGGCGCGGGTCGCCGCCGGCCGCTGACCACCACCGTCGGATTCGCGATGGACGGCGTCCTCGTCGTCGACAAGCCCCGGGGGCTGACCTCGCACGACGTGGTGGCCGTGGCGCGGCGCGTGCTGCGCGAGACGCGCGTCGGGCACACCGGCACGCTCGACCCGATGGCCACCGGCGTGCTGCCGCTCGCGGTCGGCCGGGCCACGCGCCTCGTCCGCTTCCTGACGGCCTCGGACAAGGACTACGACGCGACGATCCGGTTCGGCCTGGCCACCGACTCGTACGACGTGACGGGCACTCCGGTGGCCGAGTCGCCGGCTCGGCCGACCCTCGAGGCGGTCGAAGCCGCGATCGACGCGCTGCGCGGCGAGTATCTGCAGCTGCCGCCGCCCTACTCCGCCAAGAAGGTGGCGGGCCGGCGTGCCTACGAGCTGGCGCGGGCGAACCAGTCGATCGAGCTGACGCCCGTCCCGGTCCGCGTGCCCTCCGCGAGACTGACCCGTTTCACGGGGGACGACGCCGACGTCTCGCTGACCTGCTCTGCCGGCTTCTACGTCCGGTCGTTCGCCCATGCGCTCGGTGAGCGCGTCGGCACCGGCGCCTGCCTGGCCGCCCTGCGGCGGACCCGCAGCGGCGGCTTCTCGCTGGCTGACGCGGTCGCGTGGGACCGGCTGACGGCGCCCGGGACGCACGCGGCCGATCTGCCGGTCGTCCCGCTGGCGCACCTGCTGCCCGACCTGCCGGCGGTCACGCTGACGGCGCAGGGCCGCACCTGGGTGTCGCACGGGCGCGCCGTGCCCCCGGCCGACTACGACGTCCGCCCCGGGCCGGCCCTGCCTGGCTCCGAAGGCTGGGTGCGCCTGTTCGACGCGGCCGGAACGCTGGCCGCACTCGGCCAGCCCGACGGCGTCACTGGCGCGATCCGGCCCTCCGTGGTGCTGCTCTGACGTCCCCTCAGGGGAGCCCCCCGGACCCGGACGGGGGCGAGTGCTTTGCATCCTCCCAGGGTCCTGATCTAAGATCCATGAGTTACACAAGTCGTTTCGTGAACTGAACTTAGCAACATACGGCGGTCTGGTGTGCCCCGCACGTCTGGACCGTTCGTGGAGGTAGACAGTGGCTCTGAACAAGGATCGCAAGACCGACATCATCGGCACCTACAAGACGCACGACACCGACACCGGCTCACCCGAAGTACAGGTCGCCATCCTCAGCGACCGCATCAACTACCTCACCGAACACTTCAAGGTTCACGCGAAGGACCACCACTCCCGTCGTGGCCTCCTCAAGCTCGTCGGCCAGCGCCGGCGGCTGCTCGACTACCTGAAGAGCAAGGACACCGAGCGCTACGCGTCCTTGATCCAGCGTCTCGGCATTCGCAAGTAGTCGTCCATTCGGCCATTCGACGGTCAATTCCTATGCACAACGTCAATCTGCAGAGGCGCGAGATCCGCATCGGGTCGCGCACGCTGGTCCTCGAGACCGGCAAGCTCGCCAAACAGGCGCACGGCGCCGTGATGGTGCGCTCCGGCGACACCATGGTGCTCGTCACGGCCTCGCGCGCGGCCAAGCCGCGCGACGTCGACTTCCTCCCCCTCACGGTGGATTACCGTGAGTACGCGTACGCGTCGGGCCGCATTCCGGGCGGCTTCTTCAAGCGCGAGGGCAAGGCCGCCGAGAAGGAGGTGCTCACCAGCCGCCTGATCGATCGCCCGATCCGTCCGCTCTTCCCCGCCGGCTGGCGGCACGAAACCCAGATCATCGCGCTCGTCATGTCGGCCGACACGGAGAACGACGCCGACGTGCTGGCGATCACGGGCGCCTCTGCGGCCCTGGCCATCTCGGAGCTGCCGTTCGAGAAGACCGTGGCCGGCGTCCGCGTCGGCCTGGTCAACGGCGAGTTCGTGATCAACCCGACCTTCGAGGAGCGCAAGCAGAGCCTGCTCGACCTCATCGTGGCCGGCACGAGAGACGGCATCGTGATGGTCGAAGCCGGCGCGAAGATCGTGCCGGAAGACAAGGTCGTGGGTGCCCTCGAGGCCGCGCACAACGCGATCAAGCAGATCGTGGCCGCCATCGACGACCTCAGGGCCGCCTGCGGCCGGCCCAAGCTGACCGTCAAGGCGCACGAGATACCGGACGAGTTCCGCACGATGGTCGCCAAGGCCATCGAGGGGCCGCTCGCCGACGCGATGCGCATCAAGGACAAGCTGAAGAGCTACGCGCAGGTCGACGCCGTCAAGGCCGACCTGATGGCCGCGCTCGTCGAGGGCGACGCCCAGCAGAAGAAGGACGCCGAGCACCTGTTCCACGAGATGCAGGAACACGTGATGCGCGTCGAGGCGCTCGAGAAGGGTGTCCGCCTCGACGGACGCAGGTTCGACGAGATCCGCCCGATCTGGACGGAGACCGGCGTGCTGCCCCGCGTGCACGGTTCGGTCGTGTTCACCCGCGGCGAGACGCAGGCCCTCGTCAGCTGCACGCTCGGCACGGCCGACGACCAGCAGAAGATCGAGCACGTCAGCGGCGAGTACTACAAGCGCTTCATGCTGCACTACAACTTCCCGCCGTTCTCGGTCGGTGAGACGGGCCCGCAGCGCGGCCCCGGCCGCCGCGAGATCGGCCACGGCGCGCTCGCCGAGCGGGCGCTGACCCCGATGATCCCGTCCGAGGACAAGTTCGCCTACACGATCCGGATCGTCTCGGACATCCTCGAGTCGAACGGCTCGTCGTCGATGGCGTCGGTGTGCGGCGGCTCGATGGCGATGATGGACGCGGGCGTGCCGCTGGCGGCGCCGGTGGCCGGCATCGCGATGGGCCTCATCATGGACGAGAAGACGGGCAAGTACGCCGTCCTGTCGGACATCGCGGGCGCCGAGGATCACTACGGCGACATGGACTTCAAGGTCGCCGGCACGGCCGACGGCATCACCGCCTTGCAGATGGACATCAAGGTCACCGGCATCACGTCGGAGATCATGGCCAAGGCCCTCGAGCAGGCGCGGGCCGGCCGCCTGCACATCCTCGGCGAGATGGCGAGGACGCTCGGCTCGACGCGGACCGCCATGTCGGCGTTCGCGCCGCGCATCGTCTCGATCAAGATTCCCGTCGACAAGATCCGCGACGTCATCGGCCCCGGCGGCAAGATGATCCGCAGCATCATCGAACGGACGGGCGTCAAGATCGACGTCGAGGACAACGGCCAGGTGAACGTCGCCTCGGCCGACGGCGAGTCGGCCGCCAAGGCGATCTCGATCATCCAGGAGCTGACCGCCACGGCCGAGCTCAACAAGACCTACATGGGCAAGGTGCAGCGGATCACCGATTTCGGCGCGTTCGTCGAGATCATGCCGGGCACCGACGGGCTGCTGCACGTCTCGGAAATCGCGACGCATCGCGTGAAGGACGTGCGCGACGAGTTGAAGGAAGGTCAGCAGTTGCTGGTGAAGGTGATCAACATCGATCCCACCGGCAAGATCCGCCTCAGCCGCAAGGCCCTCTTGCAGGACGAAGCCCCGAAGGCCTAAGGTACGTGTGAGGAGTGTGCCCCCTGACCTCAGTCAGGGGGCCGCTGCACGCGTATGGCTGTCACAGCGAAGACGCTCGGCCTGCTGCTCGCCCTGGGCGCGGTCGTGCCCGCGGGATGGGCGGCGTGGCCGTCCGGACGAGCGTTCGAACGCGCCGCGGCGCAGGAACAGGCCCCGACCCGCCGCGACCTGACGGTGGTCGCGCGCGACTTTCGTTTCTCCCCCGATCGCATCGAGGTCAACCGGAACGATCTGGTCCGGCTGACGGTCCAGAGCGAGGACGTCGCCTACAGCCTGACCATCGACGCGTACCGGGTCTCTCGCCGCGTGCCGGCCGGCGGCAGCGTCATCGTCGAGTTCCAGGCCGATCGCGAGGGCACGTTCCCCTACTACTCAAATCTGACCAACGACGCGCGGCACTCCCAGGCGAAGGGCCAGCTGGTCGTCAGGCCGCCCCGCTAGGCTTCCCTCCCCCCGAGCGCCTCACGAAGCCGCTCCGTGTCCAGGCGGCCCGCCCACCGGCTCACCACGATCGCGGCCACGGCGTTGCCGATCGTATTGGTGACCGCCATCCCCTCTCCCATGAAGCGGTGGATGCCGAGGACGAGGGCCACGCCCGCCACCGGAATCGTGCCGGCGGCCGACAGCGTCCCCGCGAGCACCACCAGCGCCGCGCCTGCGACGCCCGCCGCCCCTTTCGAGGTCAGCATCAGCACGGCCAGCAGGGTGATCTGGTGCCGCAGGTCGAGCGGCGTGTCGGTGGCCTGGGCGATGAAGACGGTGGCGATCGACAGGTAGATGGCCGTGCCATCGAGGTTGAACGAGTAGCCGGCCGGCACCACGAGGCTGACGACCTCGCGCTCCACCCCGAGGCGCTCGAGCCGCGCCATCAGCCGCGGCAGCACGGTCTCGGACGAGGAGGTGCCGAAGGCGACGAACAGCTCCTCCTTCAGGTAGGCCACCAGCCGCCACACGGCGAAGCCGTGGGCCCACGCCACCGCGCCCAGGGGCACCAGCACGAACAACGCGCAGGTGATCCAGAAGCACGCGATCAGCCCGCCGAGCTGTGCGAGGGTGCCCACGCCGAAGCTTCCGATCGTGAACGCCATCGCCCCGAAGGCGCCGATCGGCGCGACGTGCATCACGATCCCGACGACGCCGAAGAGCACCTTCGCGAGGCCCTCGATCGTCTCGGCGACGCCGCGCCCGGTGCTGCCGAGCGCGTTCAGCGCAAAGCCGAACAGCACCGAGAAACAGAGAATCTGCAGGATGTCGACGCGTGCGAACGCGTCGATGGGGCTCGTCGGGATGATCGCGAGCAGGAACTCGGCCAGGCCCTGCGGCCGGCCCTGGGTGACGTAGGACGCCACGGCCTTCGGGTCGAGCGTCGCCGGGTCGACGTGCATCCCCGCGCCTGGCTGAACGACGTTGACGACCAGCAGGCCGATCACGAGCGCCAGCGTGCTGACCACCTCGAAGTAGACCAGCGTGACGACGCCGGTTCGCCCCACGGCCTTCATGTCGCCGACGCCGGCGATACCGGCCACGACCGTACAGAAGATCACCGGGCCGACGATCATCCGCACCAGCTTGATGAAGCCGTCACCGAACGGCTTCATCGCCGCGCCGGCCTCCGGGGCGTAGTGCCCGAGGACGACGCCGATGGCGGTCGCCACGAGCACCTGGCCGTAGATCGACGACAGGAACGCGCGCAGGCGACCTCGCGGGGCGGGCGGCAGGGACGTCGTCACGGCACGATCCGGAACGCCGTCACCTGTGAGCGGCCGTCGAGGGTCACGTCGATGGCGTAGTCGCCCATGGCGAGCGGCGCCAGCGCCACGTCCGCCACGATCCAGCGGAAGGCCCCGCCCTCGCCGGCGCGCTCGGCCACCTGCACCGGCACCTGCATCGGGTTCCCGGCACGGTCCAGCATGCGCGCCGTGGCGGCGCCCTCGGCCCGTGTCGGCAGTTCGAGCCGCAGGCGCTCGCTGCGCCGGAAGCGCGGGTCGGCGGTGCGGACGAACTGCGGGCCCGTCGCGGGCCCCCGGCGCCACAGCACGGCGTCGCCCAGCACGCCGGCGGCGGGCGGGACCACGACGCGGGCCGTGTCGGTCAGCACGCGCGCGGTGTCGCCATCGGGGCGGACGCGCACGCGAACCGCGTACTCGCCGGGCGCGACGCCACCGACCTCGGGCACGCGCAGCGCGAAGCCCCCGTCGGCGGCCGGCACCGGCACCGTGGCAGCCAGCACTTCCCGGCCGTCGGCGGCGACGACGGTCACCTCGGCTTGCGCGCCGGCCGTCCAGACGAGTTCGCGCTGCGTGCTGTAATCGAGCTCTCCCACCACCCAGAACATCCCGGTCCCCGCCCCGGCGGGACCCTCAACTGGTGCACCGGCCGGTTGCGGTCCCCAGGACGAGGCACGAATCCTGAACGGTGCCCGCGTGTCGACGGCGACGGCGGACGGAGACGCCGCGGCCCCTTCCCCGTCGAAGCCGCGGTCGCGCACCAGTTCGGCCGCCGTCAGCCCGCGGTAGCCCCGCCGCGCGCGCACCGTCACGCCGGCCCGGCGCACGCGAACCGAGATGGCGCGGAACCGGCCGTCGAGCCGCGTGTTCGAGGACGTGTACGACAGCAGATAGTAAGACGACAGGTCCGCGACGATGCGGGCGGCCGCGCCCTCGAGCCCGGGCCCAGCGACGGCCGCGAGGCCGTCGGTTCCCTCGGCCAGGACGAGCAGCGAATCCTGGCGGGTTCGCGCGTTCGCCGCGTCCTGCGCGGGCACCGGCACCGCGGGTGCGTCGCCGGCACCGGGCGCCGCCGCGGCCAGGGCGGGGGCGTACACGGGATAGAACGACACGGTCGCCCGGTTCGCCTGGTCGGCGATCGCGCGGAGGCGCCGTGCGTGGTCCAGGCTCGCCAGGGCCTGGCGATCGGCGTCGCATTCGGTCCGGGACACGCCGCCGACGCCGGGACGATCCGCCGGCTCCGGACGCCCCCGCCGGAACGTGCCGGGCGTGTCCTGGCGCTCCGCGTCGCGCCGCGCCGAACGCGCCAGCTGGCGGCTGTCCGCGTAGAGCAGCCACCCCTCCGTGACGGCCAGCACCGCCGTGCGTCCCAGGCGCTGGCCCTGGAGATGCGCCACGAACGTGCTCAGTGCGTCCAGGGTGAGGGCCTCGCGGCGGCGCGCGATCATCTCCTGCGCGGTGGCGGCGTCGAAGCATCCCTCGTACAGCCGGTCCTTCGAATCCCGGTCGCCGGCCCCGCCCCGCGTCCAGGACCACGGGTCCTGCAGCAGGTTCCGAATGAGGGCGGCCTTGCCGGAGACCGCCACGTCGGTCGCCGCCATCTCCGGCGTCATCACGGCCGCGAGGTCGTCGGGCCCCAGGACACGATCGAGGAAGCGCACGAGCGCACGCCGCAAGGTGCCGTCCCGGGCGATCGGCGTGTGATAGGTGTCGAGGAAGATCGCGAACAGGCGCGGAGTCGGCTCCGCCGCCCGGCCCCCCGGCGCGGCACCCGCGTCCGAACTCGCGGGCGGAACGAGCCGCACCTGCTCCAGCGTGTCGATGGCCTGGGGCACGCCGTCCTCGAGCACGTCGATGTCGTCGCGGGTCAGTCCGTCGACGATCCGCCCGGCCTCGGTCGGGTACAGGTCCACCCGCACGACCGCGCCACCGCCCTGGCCCGCCGGACGCGGCGCGTCCTGCGCCCCCGCGGTCGCGGCGGCCAGTACCAGGGCGGTCATCAGCAGCGGGCGCATGGAGGTCGGACCGGCACGGGCCGGCACGCGCAGTGTAGCCCACCGGCGACCCCTGCGCGGCGCCCGGACGATCCATGACAGAATCACGCCCGATGCGCCGCCGCAACCGACCACCGAAGACCGGGGCCCGTGCCGTCGCCGCCACGCCGGCGCCCCGGACCGGAGGGGTCTACGCAGCCAGCGTCTGGCTGCTCGGGGCGTTCCTGCTGGCGATGGTGGTCGCCTTCTGGCCGACCTACTTCTCGCGGCTGGCCGACCAGCCCACGTACCACCCGCACCTGCACGGCCTCGCCATGACCGCGTGGTGCGTGCTGGTCGTCGCGCAGGCCGTCTTGATTCGATCCGGACGCCGGGCCCTGCACGCGCGCCTCGGCTTGACGTCCTACGCGCTCGTGCCCCTGATGGTCGCCGCAACGCTGCACTTCATCCACTTCCGGGTGCGTGGCGTCGCCGACCTCGGCCCGTTCGGCCTCTACTTTCTCTCGCTCATCGTCAACGCGCTGGTGGCGTTCGTCGCGCTGTGGGGCCTGGGCCTGTATCACCGGGCGCGTCCGGCCGTGCACGCCCGCTACATGCTGGCCACCGTGTTTCCGCTGTTCACCCCCGTGACCGACCGCCTGTTCGGCCCGTACGTGCCGTCGGTCGTGTCCCTCGTGCCTCGCATCGACGGCGCACCGGTCCTGCCCGCCGCGGGCTTCCTGCTCGCCGACGGGCTGCTCGTCGGGCTGTGCCTGTGGGACTGGCGCGTCAACCGCCGGACCGACGTGTTCCCGGTCGCGCTCGCGATCGTGGTCGCGTATCACGTGTCGGTGCTGACCTTCTACCGCCTGCCCGCCTGGGCCGCGTTCGGCGCCTGGTTCGTCACCCTCCCGCTGTCGTGAGACGCGCCGGGTCACGCCGTCCGGCGCCACCCCGGGCGATCGTACGGGCCTGCCACAGTACAATGCCGGGATGCTCCGCGCGTCCGTGAGCCTGCTGGTCATCGCCCTCGTGGTCTTCCACGGGCGTGTGCTCGTCGACCAGTTCCAGGCCGGGCACCTCGACGAGCCCGGCGGGCTGGTCCAGTGGCTCGTGGCCTGTGGCCTCGTGGCGTCGCTCTGGGCCCTGCAGCGCTCCGGCGAATCGCTGGCCAGCCGACGCGGTGTGGCCGTGTGCGCGATGGCCGCGCTGCTCCACGGCCCCGCACTCAGCCGGCTGTCGGCCGACCCCGGGCTGTCCGAGACCACCGCCTCGATGCTGCAGGTGATGCCGCTCGCCGGCGCCGGGGCGCTCGCTCTCGGCGCGTTCGCGCTGGCGGCCCGGTCAGCCCGGCGGGGACCACGCCCGGGCCTGCGCCCCCTCGTGGCTGCTCGACGGCCCGTCGCCGCCGTGCCGCGCGCCGGATTCGATCGCCGGCTCGACGCCCGCCCGCCGCCCCGCGGCTGATCCGTCCGGCTCGCCGCCCCCGTCACCGTTTCGCGTTACTGGTTCGTCCGCCAGGTCCCCGACGCCGTCGAGGCCTCGGCCGTGGCGACCGCTGGAGTTCGTCCGTCATGCGTAGTCGTGTGCTGCTGCTCGCCCTGTCCGCTCTGCTCCTGGCCCTGCCCGCCTGGGCCGCATCGATCACCGGCGCCGTCACCGACGCCACCGGTGCCGCCCTGCGCGAGGCCCGCGTCGTCGTTCGCGGGATCGCCACCGGCGTCGAGGTCGCCACCGAGACGGGCGACGACGGCCGCTTCCGGGTCGACGTACCGTCGGCCGGCCGCTATCTCGTGATCGTCACCCGCGCGGGGTTCTCGGAATCGGCCCGGACCGTCCTCGTGGAGAGCGCCGAGACGTCGGTCGACGTGCCGGTGCAGTTGGAGGTCGGCGGCCTGAGCGCCGAGGTCAGCGTGACCGCGGCGCGCGCCGAGCGCGAGACCCGCCAGATCCCGCTCCACGTCGACAGCGTCACACGGGAGTCGATCGAGCAGAGCAACCAGCTGTCGACCGGCGACGCGCTGTCGACCCTGGCCAACGTGACGCCGGTCGGCAATGGCCCGTTCGGCGTCCGGCCCCGCCTGCGCGGACTCGACTCCACCCGCCTGCTGGTGCTCGTCGACGGCGAGCGCCTGAACACGGCCCGGCAGGCGACCGACCGGACCGGAGCCGAGGTGGGCCTCGTCTCGCCGGACGCGATCAGCCGGATGGAGGTCGTCAACGGGGCGGGCACGCTGCTCTACGGCTCGGACGCGCTCGCGGGCACGATCAACATCATCACGAACGAGCCGACGTTCAGCGACCGGCCGCGGGCGCTCTACGGCTTCAACGGCTTCTACAGCACCAACGAGAACGGCCGGCGCGGCACGGCCACCGTCGGCGCCACCGGGGCCCGCTACGCGGTCCGCCTGCAGGCCGGCCTCGAGCGCTTCGACGACTACCGGTCCGGCGCGTTCGACGTGGAGGACACGCGTCCGCTGTTCACCGCCGGCCGGCTGACGCGGGCCGACACGATCGACGACAACTTCGGCTTCCAGTTCCGCGCGTTTCCAGACCCGTTCAATGCGCCGTACGTCCGCACCGAACGCGAGATCCAGAACTCGGGCGCCGAGGGCCACTTCGTGAACCTGTCGAGCCTGTTCAAGCTCGGCGATCGGCGCACGGTCCGGGTGCGCTACCAGAGCCGGCGGATGTCGAAGGTGGGCTTCCCGGACTTCGCGCAGCCCTATTTCTTCAACGCGACGTCCCTGCCCAAGAGCGATCTCGACCGCGTGTCGGCCCGCTACGAGGCGAGGGCCGTGACGCCGTGGCTGGCCAACCTCTCGGTGACCGCGCACTACCAGCGGACGGACCGGACACTGCAGAACCTGCTGCCCGTGCAGTTCCCCGCACCGACGGCCGGGGCGTTCTTCCCGATCGCCGTGATGCGCCTCGACATCCTGTCGGAGACCGAACAGCGCGTCTGGACGCCCGGCGTGGACGTGCAGGCCGTGATCACGCCGGCCTCGAACCACGTCGTCACGACGGGCCTGACCTTCTACCGCGACCGGAGCAGCGACCGCCGCCGGACGACCACGACGACGTCGATGGTCGGCCAGGTCGTCCTCGGCGCCAGGGGCCCGGCCCCGGTCGTGTTCCCGTCGCCGGTTCAGCTCGGCGCGCCGACGGTCGCGTCCCCGGTCCGGGTCCCCGACGCCAGCCTGCGCGACGTGGCCGTCTTCGCGCAGGACGAGTGGCGCTTCACGCCGATCGTCTCGCTGGTCGCCGGCCTGCGCGGCGACTTCTACAACGTGACGACGAAGGCGACCCAGGGCTACGACGTCGCCTCCATCGTCGCCGGGGCACGGCCGGCGATCGATCCCTCGACGCTGCCGGACCCGAACGGGCAGACGGTCGTGCGCCGGGCACTGACCGGCGACATCGGTCTCGTCGGCAACACGGGCGGCCGGGTCAGCCCGTTCGTCCGCTTCGGCCGCAGCTACCGCCACCCGAACCTCGAGGAGCTGCTCTACTCCGGGCCCGCGACGGCCGGCTACATCGCGCCGAACATCCGCGTGCAGCCCGAGACCGGCAACAACTTCGACGTCGGCGCGAAGTTCGCGTTCCGCCACGTCTCGGGCGGGGCCTACTTCTTCCTGAATCAGTACCAGAACTTCGTGGCGCAGGACCTGGTGGTGGCAACGACGCCGTCGGGCGGGCTCGCGCAGGCGACCAACTACGCCGACGTCCGCATCCACGGGCTCGAACTCTCCGCCGACGCGCCGTTCACCTTCGAGGGCGGCATCGTGACGCTGAGCGGCTCGGCGGCCTTGACCCGGGGCACGATCACCAACGGCATCAACCCCATCAACGGCAACGCGCTCGACGGCGAGCCGGCGGACAACATCACGCCGGTGAAGGTGCTGTTCGCCGCGCGATTCACCGAACCGCGCGGGCGCTGGTGGGCGGAGTACGGAGTCCGCACGCAGACCGAGGTGACGCGAATCACGCCGACGCTGCTGCAGTCGCCGTTCCGCATCGCACAGGACCTGCTCTCGCTGGACGGTTTCACCGTGCAGCGCATCGGCTGGGGCGTCAGCCTGACGCGCCGTCGCGACCGTCTGGGCCTGAACTTCGCCGTCGAGAACCTGACGGACGCCTTCTACCGGGAACACTTCCAGTTCGCCCCGTCACGCGGCCGGACGTTCACCGTGGGCCTCAGCGTGGGCGCGTTCTAGAGGGCGGATCGACGCCGCGGGCCGGCTGCGGCTGCAGCGCCCGGGCCGCCGCGATCCGCAAGGCGAGCGACGGGTGCGTGTGGAAGAGGGCCTCGACGAGGGGCGACGGCTGCTCCTCGGCGAGGTTCGTCGCGCCGAGTCGCCGCAGCGCCGAGACCAGCGCGCCCGCGTTGTTCGTGGTCGCGACGGCGAAGCGGTCCGCCCGCCGCTCATGGGAGCGTGAGACGGCGTTGGCGACCGGCACGAGCAACGCCCACGCGCCGCCGCCGGCCAGGGCGAGCAGCGGCAGCGAGGCGGCGTCTCCCCTCCCCGGCAGGCCGAGCGGCCCGGCGAGCACGGCGAGGGCGCGGTCCGCGAGGTAACAGCCGGCCAGGACCAGCACGGCCTGGACGGCCAGCGCCGTCCAGATGTCCCGATGGACGTGGTGCGCGAGCTCGTGCGCGAGCACGACCTCGATTTCCTCGTCGGAGTGATCGGCCAGCAGCGTGTCCGACACGAGAATGCGCCTTGCCGCCCCCAGTCCCACGAGCGCGGCGCCGGCCTTGCGCGTGCGGTCGCCGACCCGCCACTCGAAGACCCCGAGCACCGGCGCACCGCAGCGCCCGGCCAGCGCGACGAGCCGCGCGGTCAGTGAGGGCCGGTCGAGCGGCCGGATGTCGTAGAAGAGCGGCAGCAGCACGGTCGGCGCGAGACGCGCCGCGATGACCAGGCCGAGGGTGAGCAGGGCCGCGGCCGCCAGCCACCACCGCTCCGGGCTCCAGCGCAGCAACGCCACGAGTGCGCCGGCGAGCGGAGCCAGGATCACCAGGCCCACGCCGACCCCTTTGAGCTCCCCGAGCCACCAGTGGGCCTCGGACTCGCTGGACAGGCCGTAGCGCCGCTCCAGCGTGAGGTCCCGGTGCCGCAGCGCCGGCAGCCGGATGACGACGTAGCCGGCGCCGAGCACGACGGCATACGCCATCGCCGACAGGGGGCCGGCGGCGTCGGCCGGACCGATCAGCAGTTCGCGCAACCGGACGGCCAGCCCGGACAGGACCAGCAGCGCCAGGTACGCCGCGCCCGACAGCGACGCCAGCAGCGAGGCCCGGCGGCGAAGCCGGTGATAGCGGGTTGCCTTGTCCTCGTTGGCCACGCGCCGCAGGCTGCCGCGCTCAGGAGCGCGGTGGCCCCTCCCCCCGCGCGGTGACGCGTACGCCCCCGTTCGTCGTGGAGAGCGCGATCTTGTGCCCGCCGCCGTTCAGCGTCGCCGCCAGGCGCCGCGTCGGCCCGCCCGCGCCCTCGTCGCGACGCACCCCGACGCCCGCCAGCCGATCGTCGATCGACACGCCACCGTTGACGGCCGTCGCCTCGATGTCGGCCGCAATCGTGCTCGGCAGCTCGAGCAGCACGCCGCCGTTGACCGACGACAGCCTCGCATCGCCAGTCAGCGACGCGATGTGCAGGCGAATCCCCCCGTTGACCACGGTCGCGTCGACCGCGCCGGACAGGCTGCTCCCCGAGACACCGCCGTTGGTCGTCGCCGCCACCAGCGTGCCGTCCACGCCATCCAGCGTAATGCCGCCGTTCTGCGTGCGCACGGAGACGCGCAGGCCCTTCGGGACGAGCACCCGGTAGCGCACCGACAGTCGGGGTGTCCGGCCGGTCGCGTCGGCGGAGGCATCGGCGAACCGGGCCTGGATGGCCACGTGGTCCCGCTCGACCACCTCCTCCATCCGCAGCTGCGTGAGGGCTTCGGCCGCCTGCGCCTCGCTCCGCCACTGGAGGGCCCGCACGGCCCTGACCTCGACCCGGTCACCCGCCGCGGCCCGCACCTCGATGGGCCCGTTGGTGTTGACGATCTCGAGGAGGCCTCCGGGCGAGAGGTCGTAGGTCCGCACCCACTCGTCTCCGGCCTTGCCGCTGGCGATGTCGACCGACAGGCCGCCCTCGCCCACCTTGACGTCGCACGCCGCCAGGACGGCCGCGAGGCCGAGCAGCACCGTCACCGTGGTCACCCGAACGAGGCCGGGGAATCGCCTGATCATCGGAACCTCCTGACCCGTTGACGAAACTGGGCGTTCCGGAGTTCGCCGTGGCTGGACGTCCGGGCGGCCTCCCGACAGGGAGGCCGCCCGCACGTCCTGGTCGGAGGCGTGGCCGCTAGTGCAGTTGCACCGAAATCAGCTTCGACACGCCCGGCTCCTCCATGGTGACGCCGTAGAGCCGGTTGGCGATCTCCATGGTCCGCCGGTTGTGGGTGATCAGGATGAACTGCGTGTGGTCGAGCATGCCGCGCAGCATGTCGACGAAGCGGCTGACGTTGGCGTCGTCGAGCGGCGCGTCGATCTCGTCGAGCAGGCAGAAGGGGCTCGGCTTGTACTTGAAGATCGCGAACATCAGCGCGATCGCCGTCAGCGCCTTCTCGCCGCCCGAGAGCAACTGCACGCTCTGGAGCCGCTTCCCCGGAGGCGAGGCGACGATGTCGATGCCGGTCTCGAGCGGATCGCTCTCGTCGAGCAGCGTCAGGCCCGCCCGCCCCCCGCCGAACAGCGTGCTGAACGTCTGCTGGAAGTTGACCTGGATGGCCGCGAAGGCCTCGGTGAAGCGGGCCTTCGTCGTCTCGTCGATGCGCCGGATGGCCTCGGACGTCTGCGCGATCGACTCGATCAGGTCGGCGCGCTGCGTGGTCAGGAACACGTGCCGCGTCTCGAGCTCCTCGAACTGCTCGATGGCCATCATGTTGACGGGCCCGAGCCGGTCGATCTTCTCCCGCAGCCGCGCAATGGCCTCCTCGGCGGTCATCGACGCGGGCACGTCGGCCGGCGCCGCCGCGGCGGGCCCCGCCTCGCCCTCCTCCGCCTCGGGGTCGGACTCCTCGGCGACCAGCGCGGCCGGGTCTGGCGTCGTCTGCCCGGCGGCCTCGACGACGACCTCCAGTCGCTGGGCGCACTGCGCGAGACCCTGCGAGC
>CAWULT010000033.1:0-41167 GCA_963923455.1 uncultured bacterium | reverse complement strand
GCGGAGACGGAGCCGACGACTGCACGGGCGGTGCCTCGGGCACACGACGATCGTCGACCGGCACCTCGACGGTGACGCGCATGCCGTTCCCGGCGCCCGCGGCGGACACCCGGGGGCGCGCGGCGGCGGCGGTCAGCACGACCGCGATCACGGACGCCTGATCGCCTTGGGTGATCTGGTCGACGCCGGGCGCGGGCAGGGACCCGCCGGCGGGCGGCGCGACGTCGAGCGCCTGGGCCTCGACGCGGACCAGGACGCGCCGCGCCTCGACGGTCGTGGAGACCGTGCTCGCGGGCACGATGTCGATCACGGCGCGTGTCACGCCGGCCGCCGCCTCGACGCGGCTGGTCACTCGCGGCACGCGTGCCGTCCCGACGATCACGAAGCGGGACTCACGCACCTCGACACGCTGGCCGATGAGCGGACCGATCACGCGCGGGATGAACTCGACCGGCACGAGCCAGCGGTCCCCCGCACGGGTGATGCGGCCCGAGAGCGTGATGGCGCGGCCATCGACCATGACGCGCGCCTGGTCGGCGCTGGCCAGCGCGGTCTTGCCGCGCGTGGTCACGGTCAGCGAGCGGGTGCGCGTGTCCTCGGTCAGGGCCAGCCCGAAGAACGAGGCGAGGTCGCCCAGAACGACGTACTCCTGCGGGCCGACCGCCACCGTCGTGATCGAGCGCCGGGCAGTGGGTGACACGAGGCGGAGGGGCGCCGTCGGCGCAGGCGCCTGGGCCTGCGGCAGGGCCATGAGGAGCAGCGCCACGAAGAGCACGGCGTGGAGGAGGGGCCGGCGCAAGCCCTGATCATACCGGCGCGCCGCGTCGATTCCGGTCGAGGTCACCGCAGCCCGTATTCCTTCTTGAAGACCGCCCAGTCCCGCTTGAGCGTCAGGAAGTCCTCGAGCGACCGGCAGCGCAGGAACGGATTGCTCTGGCGCTCGAGGGCGATCGTGGACGATGGCCGGATGCCGTAGTCGTGCCCGGGCCAGACCGTCGCCTCCTCGGGGATCTCCGCCAGCAGGCGCTGAAGGCTGCGCCACTCCGTGCGCGCATCCTCGTCCGTCCCGGTGCCGCCGACCTTGCCGACGAACAGCAGGTCGCCAGTGACGAGCAGCCCGTGCGTCGTCTCGAACAGGACCAGGTGATCGGGGCAGTGGCCCGGCACGTGGAGGCATCGCACGCGCAGCGCGCCGACCTCGAGGACGTGCCCGTCGGCCAGCGGCACCGCCGGCGGCGTGGGCGCGGCCGGGTGCCATGCCGTGGCCGCGCCGGTGGCCGCGACCACGTCGGCGTTGCCGTTGGTGTGGTCCGGATGGCTGTGGGTGTTCACGACGTGGGTGACCGTCAGGCCCTGCTCGCGGGCACGGGCGAGGAACTGCTGGGGCGAGAACGACGGGTCGATCAGGACGGCCCGCCGGGCCAGGCGATCCCCCAGCAGGTAGCCGAAGTTCCGGTCGCCGCCGGATCGAATCTGCTCGAAGACCAGTTGCATGCGTGCCTCCCTGGCTGACGTTCCGCGGGCGGCGCCGTCGAACCAGGCCGCCGCGGCCCCGCGTTCGTGAGGGTACCGGTCAGGTGCGGCGCGCGCAAGGGCCAGTGCCGTCTCGGTCCGCCCCCGCGACGCGGCGGCCCGCAGGGGCGCTCCTCGCCCCGCGGGCCGCGCGACGGCGTCTTCAGTAGGTCACGCGCACGCGATAGGTCACCGGCGTCGCGCCGTCGGCGGCCACCGGCGCCGTGAAGCGAGCCGCCCACGCATCGGTCTTCGTGTACGGGTGGCTGGCGCGCAGGATGCGCCACGTGCCGCCGATCGGCTCGTTGACCTCGACGCTGACCGGGGTCGGCTTGTGGTTGCGCAGCACCACCTCGTACTCCACCTCGTAAACGTTCGAGGCGATCTTCTCGAAGGCGGTCTGCCTGCGCTCGGCCACGACGTCGAACGCGGTGCCGATCTTGAGGTTCACGGTCTCGTCCTTCGGCGTATGTGCGATCCGGTCCTCACCGGCGAACTGGACGCCGCCGCGCGAGTCGGCCTGATAGACGCGGACGACGCCGGCGGGAAGGGGCATGCCGAGCCCCACGGTCTGCGCGTTGGTGAATTCGTAGAACACCTGCACGGCATCCTTGACGGGCGCGCCGGGATGCTGGGCGTTACGGTAGTAGAACGCCTGGCCGTCCACGACGTACCGCTTGCGGACCGGAACGCCCGTCGCGCCCAGCATGCTGACCTGCTTGGTCTGCTGGTCGTTGATCGTCGTCGTCCGATCGAGCGTGTAGAGGTGATAGTCGGAGAACGCTTCCTGGACCATCGCCGGCGCCTCGGCCGCCGCCAAGCGGTTCATCCGCAGGTCGGCCTCCATCCGGCCGATCACCTGGCGCACGCGGTTCAGGTCGCCGGCCACGAGCTGCAGCCGCGCGTTGGGAAAGGCGGTGCCGCTCCCGTTGACCAGCGTGACCCAGCCGTCGAGGTCCGCGACGCGATCGTCGCGCCCGACCGTCAACACGTAGTCGGCCGACCACGAGAGCTTCGACGCGAGGTACGACGCCTCCACGCGCTGCCGCGCGGGTCCGTCGTTGTCGAGCGACCAGATCAGCGTCGGCCGTGCGAAGAGGTTGCCCGGCAGTTCGGGGAAGCGGATGTGGTCGGCGTGGTAGCCCGTGACGATCTCGCTGCCGATGCGCCACACGGGCGCGGCGTTGTAGCTGAGCAGCCGTGCCGTGATCGCCTCCTCGCGCGTGGCGCCGTTCTCCTGCCGCACGCGCACGAGCGTGACGTCGCGGCCGACGTACTTGCGCAGGAGCTTCTCGGGTTCGAGCAGGTCGTACTCGTAGTTCTGCTCGCGGATTCGCAGCCGGGACGGATCGGAGAGCGACCGCAGGTGGACGGTGGCCGGGTTGACCGTGGCGGCGATGTCCATGAACCGCAGGTCGAACCCACCGCGTCGCAGCGTCAGCGCGCGCACGTCGCGGACGAGCGCGAGGTCGGCGTTGTAGACGGTCAGCGACAGCTCGGTCTGGTCGTCGAGGGTGGACTGATCCGATGGCGGGGCGGCCTGGGCGCCGCCGGCCGCGAGGGCTGGTGCGCTGCCAGATGCCGCGGCGATCGCGCCGGCCATGGCCAGCAGCGGGGCCGTGAGCCAGAAACGTGCAGACATGCGTAACTCCCTTCGAGATGGGCGCCCCCGGCGGGGCGCGCTGACCTCTGAACGGAGCGGTCGGCGAACCTTGCAGGCGTCGGTCAGGGGACCGCGGCGGACCACGTGATGCCGAGGTCGGCCGTGCGGAACGTGCGGCCGTCGGCTGTCGTGACGACCGCGGTCCGGGCATCGGGCGCGCGCACCGCCGTCACGTCGGCGCTGGTAGGCACGGTGAGGCGCCGAAACGTCAGGCCGTCGGTCGTCACGAACACGAGGCCGCCCCGCCCGACGACCCAGCAGACGCCGGCCGCCGGTGACGCGCCGGCGATGAGGTCGGCTGGTGCCGCCAGCGCCGCCGGCTGCCAGGACCGACCGCCGTCGGTCGAGCGTTCGACCCGCCGGCGATCGACGATCCGCCAGCGCGACGCGGGCGTATCGGCGCTGACGATCGCGTCGCCGGGGGCGGCGTCCGCGGCCGCCGCGGATCGGGCGACGGCCCCCCGTTCCGCCGAGAGCGCGCCGGCGGATGCCCCTGGTGTCGGAACCGACCCCGCCGGGTTCGCCAGCGCGGCCGGGGCGCCGGCGGCGCGGGTCGCGGTCGGGGACGCCAGCTCGGCCCGGGCGGCGCGATTCTCCGACGGGGCGACGGCACCCGGTGCCGGCGCCGCGGCCTTCGGCAGGCCGTCCGCCCGCTCTGCCGCAGCGGGCATGGCCGGGGGCGCCGAGGCGCCGGGGAAGGATGCGGGGGCCCGTTCGACGCCCTCGCTCGCCGTCACGGCCGGGAGGGTATCGCGGGCCCCGACTGGCGCGTCGGGTGCCGGGATGGGTTCGGGGGGCCGCGCCGACGCCGGTGGTTCGGCGAGGGCAGAACCCGCCGCGCGCTCGGCACGGCTCGTCACCGTCTCGAGCACGGGCGCGTCCGGGCGGCCCGGCAGGGCGATCCACAGCAGCAGCGCCGCGGCCACGGCCGCGGCGGGCACCAGCCAGCGGACCCGCCAGCTAAACCAGAACCGCGGCGCCGGGTCGGCCGCCACAGCGGTGCGCACGAACACCGTCGCGATGGCCTGACAGCGGGCACACCCCGCGACGTGGGCTTCGACCTCCTGAGTGGCCGCGGTCGGCAGCGTCCGGTCGAACCACGCGCCGAGGGTCTCGTCGTCCGGGCAGTCGCCGCCGCCCACCCGCGGCGTGGCGCCTGCCAGCGTCCGCCGGAGCACGGCGTCGAACGCGGCGTCTGGACGGTCGTCGTGGTCGTGCGGCACAGGGCCTCTCGTCATACAGAACGGTCCCGGCCGTCGCCCTTGCGCGGGTCCGTGGAGAGCAGGTCGGCCAAGTCCAGGGGGCCGGCGTCGGCGGCAACCGACGCGACGCACGCGCTGATCTCGTCCGGTGTCAGGCCCCCCTCGTCGCGGAGGTGCCGGTCCATCGCCTCGCGGAGCGACCGGCGCGTCCGTGTCAGGTGGCGCGAGACGGTGGCCTCGTGTTCACCGGTCAGCCGGCCGATCTCGGCGAGGGTCAGGTTCTGCGCATAGTAGCAGGAGAGCCGAAGGCGATCGCGCGCGGCCAGCCGCGCGATCGCCGCGATCAGGGCTCCGCGTACGAGCGCGACGTATCGGCCGCGCGCCGGGTCGGGCGCGTGCGATGCAGCCGGCAGCGCGCCCGGGGTCTCGTCGGCCGGCAGGGGATCGATTCGGCGCGTCGCACGCACGCGGTCGACGTGGCGCTGCGACAGCACCGTCCGGAGCCAGGTCAGCAGGCTGCTGCGTCCGTGGAAGTACGTGAAGTGCGAGCGCCGTCCGCCCGCGGCGTCGGTCGTCAGGCCGAACAGTTCCGCGTAGAGGCTGTCGGCCAGCTCGCGGCCGGCGTCGCCGGCGATGGCCGTGCCGGCCCGGTAGAGCTGTGGACGGTACTCGCGGACGAAGTGCTCCCACGCCGGATCGAGGCCCTCGGCGCACGCACACGCGAGCGCGAGATCCTCGAGGTGCAGGCTCTCGAGGTACTTCGTCCGGTCGGCGTCGGTGGGTGCCGTGCCAGCGAACGCGCGAGCGGCGCTCGCCTCGAGCGCGCGCCGCAGCCGCTCCGGTGCGAGGCCCCAGCGATGGGCGCGCGCGCGGCGGTGGAGCCGTTCGAGCGCGGCGTCGTCGAGGCGGCCGTCGGACACCGCTCCATTATGGGCGCCAACAGCCGAGCCGGATCGCCCGCGTCCGCGAAGTCTGCTAGCCTGCGGGAGACCCCCAATGCGAGCGAGGAGGAACCCCATGCGGATTCGAACGATCGTTTGTGCCTGCGCGCTGGCGCTGGCCCCGTCCGTCGCGAGCGCCGACGGCTACTTCGTGCCGTTCGTCGGGGCCAACTTCGGCGGGGAGGTCGGCCGTCCGCTGAGCACGGCCGTGCGCGATCGCAACATCGTGACGTTCGGTGCGGGGATCGGCGCGATGGGCGGCGGCGTGTTCGGGATGGAACTCGACTTCGGCTACACCTCGAAGTTCTACACGGACACCAGCGCGACCGTCACCCGCAACAACCTGCTCACGGTGATGCCCGCCCTCGTACTGGGAATTCCGGTCGGTGGCCAGCGCGGCGTCGGCGTCCGTCCGTACGTGGTGGCCGGCGCGGGCCTCATCCGGAGGGACGTCGAGTTCAACAACCTGACGTCGCTGTCCGCGAACGACCTCGGCTATACACTGGGATTCGGGGTGATGGGCTTCATGGGCGACCACGTCGGCGTCCGCGGTGACGTCAGGTACTTCCGGAACTTCCAGGTCGACGAGTTCAGTCTCTCCGGTGTCAGCTTCGAGCAGGGGACGTTCAACTACGGCCGGGCATCGGCCGGCCTGATCCTGCGCTTCTGAGCCCGAGAGGGCCGGCGCACCGCGGACACGGCCGGTCGCCCGGGAAGGGAGGAGCTGTGATCCGCGTGTGCCGGGCCTGTGCCCAGAAGAACCGTGTTCCCGCGTCGCGCCTGGGCGAGGTGGTGCGATGCGGCAAGTGCAAGACGCCGTTCGACCCGATTGCCGAGCCGCTCGACGCCGACCCCGAGCTCTTCGCCGACGTCATGGCGCACGCGCCGCTCCCGGTCCTGGTGGACTTTTGGGCCGAGTGGTGCGGTCCGTGCCGGATGGCCGCGCCCGAGGTGAAGTGTGTCGCCCAGGCCATGGCCGGGCGCGCGCTCGTGCTGAAGGTCGACACCGAGCGGCACCCCGAGATCGCCGCGCGGTTCGGCGTCCAGGGCATCCCGAACTTCGTCGTGCTGCGCGGCGGGCAGGTCGTGTTTCAGCAGGCCGGCCTCGTGCCGCACCGCGAGATGGAGCGGTGGCTGGAGCAGGCGGGAGCGTGAGCGGGCCACCGGTCACGGGCCTCCGGGGCGGCGCCGGCCGGTGTCACTCGCCCACGAGACGCTCGACGACCGGCCGGCCGGCGCCGCTTTTCAGGTACTTGGCGAACGCCGCGGCGCCTTCGCCGGTGGCGAAGCCCAGGTAGACGACCAGGCGCCACGGCCGGTGCCGGGCCGTCTGCGGCGACTGGCCGTCGTTGTGCGACGTCAGGCGCTTCGAGACGTCCCACGTGAGGCCGACGTAGCGGCGCTGCGGGTCGGTGACGCTCTGGATGACGTAGACGAATCGGCGAACGGGTTCCACGCGCCACGGCATTGCACGGCGCTTGCCGGTGGCGCCGGCCGGCGATTTCGGCCGTGCAAGCCGCGCGGGGCCGCAGTTGTTGCGACTATCGCCTCTTGCGGGAGTTGCAGGCGCTGGGACGTCCCTGGGACGTCACTTGAGCCCGTTGATGTAGGTGACGAGGGCCGCGAGGTCTGCGTCCCGGACATCGGTCGGCGTCATGCTGCCGGCGGTCATTGCCGGCGTGGGCGCCCGCAGGAGTGTCGCGAGGGCATCCCCAGGGTACTCGCCCTGAAGGCCTGTGAGTGCCGGCGCGACCCCAGGCGTGCCTTCGCCCGCGGCCCCGTGGCAGGCATCGCAGGCCTGGACCTCGCAAATCTGTTTGCCTTGGGCGCGGACCGGATCGTCGCTCGAGCCGTCCGAGTGGATGTTGCGGATGAAGGCGCCGGCGTCGACTACCCCGGGCATCCGCGTGCCGTCGGGTGAGAAGACGCCGTCGTGGCACGGACTGACGAACTGGCCACGGGCATGGTGTCCCCCAATCGTGCATCTAAGGTGTGGGCACACCGCGGAGAGCACCTCTGGCATCCTCTCGGTGCCCGTGACCACATGGACCGGCCCCGCCGACCGCAGTATCCGCCAGCCGTCTCTGCTCGACCGTGACCAGCACCGTGACCGGCGCTGCCAGCGCCCCCGGCCGGCTGTCGTGCCGAGGCCCGCGTCACTTCTTCAGCGTCTGGAGGTACTCGACGAGGGCGTCGACGTCGTCCTTCTTCATGTCCGTGTACGCCTTCATCGCGGGCTTGCGCTGCGCGTTGGTCTTGGCGGCCATTTCGGGCGCTGCCGTGATCCACTGGCGGATGTCGGCGGCCGAGAGCTTGGAGCCGACGCCGTCGAGGGGGCCCTTCGCGTTCCCGGTTCCCGCGACCGAGTGGCAGATGATGCACTTGGCTGCGGCAAACACCTTCTGCCCCTGCTCCGGTGTCGCCTGCGCGAAGGCCACCCCGGACAGCAGAACGAGCGTGGCGGCCAGTGTGACGGTTCTGATCGATGACATGCCCCTCGTGCTTTCAACAACCGTGCCCGGTGGCGGTGCCCGGTGGGGCTGGGCCGGATCGGCGATTCGGAGTGCGCGGCGCATTGGCGACTGGCGCGCGCTCGGCAAAAACTCCCATGGCGCGGAGTTTTCCCCCTCCGGGGCGCGCGGGGCGGGTTGCCGGGAGTAAGATGCTCGGAGCATCTATGTACACAGCGTTTCTCGTCCTGCATTCGGCACTGCGGTGGGTGGCGATCCTGCTGGGCCTCTGGGCCGTGGCGGGGGCCGTCGGCGGCGCGAACGCCCGACGCGACTGGACCCCGGCCGACGACGCCCGCGGGCGGTGGTTCGTGATGTCCCTGGACGTCCAACTGCTCATCGGGCTGGCGCTCTATCTGGGGCTGGGGCCGTACTTCACCCTCGGCATCAATGACGTCGCGGGCACGATGCGTAGTCCGCAGATCCGCTTCTTCTTCGTCGAGCACCCCTTCGGTATGCTCGTCGCGATTGCCCTCGCGCACGTCGGCCGGGTGAAGAGCCGTCGCGCGCCCGATGCGCTGCGGCGCCACAAGAGCGCCGCGGCGTTCTTCGGCCTCGCGCTGCTCGTGATCCTGCTGTCTACGCCGTGGCCGTTCTCCCCGGGAGCCCGGGCGCTCTTCCGCTGGTTCGAATAGGCGCCCGTCGTGTCGGGCCGTTCGCGGGGCCCGGCCACCGGTGCGTCGGCTGATCGATGGTCCTGTTGCTCTCGCTGCTGCTGGCGCTGCAGGCGCCCGCGGTCTGGACGGTCCGCGTCACGGCAGACGGCCGGCCCGTGGCCGGCGCCCTGGTCCGTGCCGGCGACGTCGAGGTCACGACCGACGTGGACGGGCGGGCGACGGTGCCCGCCGCAGCCGGCGTCACGGAAATCGCCGTTCGCGCCGATCGCTTCGTCCCACGCACCGTGCCGCCCTTGGCGGCAGGGACGGACGTCATCGAGGTCGAACTGGAACCGCTCGAGGCGTTCGAGGAGTCGGTCGTGGTCAGCGCCGCCCGCTCACCCACGCGGCTGCAGGATCAGCCGCTGCGCGTCGAGGTGATCGACCGGGAGGAGATCGAGGAGAAGGCACTCATGACCCCTGGCAGCGTGGCGATGCTGATCGGGGAGACCACGGGGCTGCGCGTGCAGGCGACCGCGCCCTCGCTGGGTGCCGCCAACGTCCGCATCCAGGGGCTGCGCGGGAGGTACAGCCAGCTGCTCGCCGACGGCCTGCCGCTCTATGGCAGTCAGGGTGACTCGCTGAGCCTGCTGCAGGTGCCGCCGCTCGACCTCGGCCAGGTCGAGATCATCAAGGGCGCGGCCTCGGCGCTCTACGGCGCGTCCGCGCTCGGCGGCGTGATCAACCTCGTGTCCCGCCGTCCGGACACTGGCGGGCGCGAGGGGCTCTTCAACGTGACGTCGCTCGGCGGCACCGATGCGACGGCCTTCCTGGCGCGGACCGCCGGCGGCTGGGGATGGAGCACCATCGGTGGCGTCCACCGGCAGGGTCGTCGCGACCGCGACGGCGACGGGTGGACGGATGTACCGGGATTCGTGCGCGGAATGGCGCGGCCGCGGTTCTTCTTCGAGAACGGCCGAGGGGCGGCCGTGCAGGCCACCGTCGGGGTGATGGCCGAGGACCGGGACGGCGGCACGCTCGACGGCCGTGTCGCGCCAGACGGCCGGCCGTTCACGGAGCAGGTGGCGTCACGCCGCGTCGACGGCGGCGCCGTCGCACGATGGGTGACCGCGGGCGGGCGTCTGGTCTCCCTGCGAGGGTCCGCCGTGCGCCAGGCTCACGACCGCCGTGCCGGCGAGGCCCGGGAGCGCGGCGTCCGCGCCACGATGTTCGCGGAGACCTCGCTCCAGGGTCTCGACGCCGGGCACACCTGGGTGGTCGGCGCCGCGTTCCAGCGCGACCGGTACCGCGCCACGGACCTGCCGCGCTTCGACTACGCGTTCGATGCCCCGGCCGTGTTCGCCCAGGACGAGTTCGGGCGCGAGGAGCTCCGCGTGGCGACCAGCGTGCGGCTCGACGCCCACGACACGTATGGCGCCCTGGTGTCGCCGCGAGCGTCGCTGTTGTGGCGGCCGGAAGCCTCCTGGACCATCCGCGTGTCTGGCGGGGGCGGTGCGTTCGCGCCGACGCCGTTCGTCGAGGAGGCGGACGCTGCCGGGCTCACACGGTTCGCGGCGCCGATCGGCCTGGCGGCCGAGCGAGCCTGGGGCGGCTCGCTCGACCTCACCCGGCGCCTCGGCGCCTTCGAACTGAATGCCACGGGCTTCGCCTCCACCGTACGCCGCGCCGTGGGCGTACGGCCCGGTGCCGATGGACTCTCCCGCCTCGTCAACGCCGGCACCCCGACCCGCACGTGGGGCAGTGAGCTGATGGGCCGTTACAGGGCAGGTCCGTTCCTGGCCGTCGCCACCTACGCCCACACACGGGCGCGCGAGGAGGATGTGGAGGGCGGGAGCCGCCGCGAGGTGCCGCTGACGCCTCGCCACTACGCCGCCTTCGACGCCATGGTCGAAGGAGAGTCCTGGGGGCGCGCCGGCGTCGAGGTCTACTACGTCGGCCGCCAGGCGCTCGACGACGATCCGTACCGCACCGTCGCGCCCGGACAGGTGATCGTCGGGGCGCTGATCGAACGCCGGATCGGCGGGCTGCGCCTGTTCGTCAATGCCGAGAACCTGGGCGACCGCCGGCAGACGCGCGTCGGCCCGCTCGTGCGGCCCACGCGGCGCGTGGACGGCCGGTGGACGGTCGACGCGTGGGGGCCGCTCGACGGCCGGGTCGTCAATGCGGGCGTGCGCGTCGCCTTCTGAGGCCGTCCGGCGACGGTATGATGAACGCTGCACGCATGTTGCGCCACTGATGCCCACGCCGCACGAGCCCGTTCGCGTCGCCTTTCTCGGCTGCGGCTTCATCACGCGCGTCCACAGCCGGCACCTGAAGGCGCTGCCCGACGACGTCGTCTGCGCGTACGCCAGCCGCGAGCGGGCGAAGGCCGAGGACTTCCAGCGCCGCTACCGTGGCTTTGCCAGCTACGGCGACTACGCCGAGGCCATCGAGGATCCCCGGGTCGACGCCGTGGTGATCGCGGTACCGCCCCGGTTTCACCTCGACCTGACGCAACGCGCGCTGGCGGCCGGCAAGCACGTGCTCGTCGAGAAGCCGGCCTACCCGGCGATGGCGGACTACCGCGCCGCGGTTGCGGCGCGTGATCGCGCGGGCCGCGTGGTCCTGGTGGGGGAGAACGATCATTACAAGCCGCTGGCGGTCCGGTTGCGCCGCCTGCTGGCCGAGGGCGTCATCGGCGAGATGGTCTTCGCCCACTTCACGACCATCGCGCGGAAGTTCAAGGCCGCCGACGACTGGCGCAACGACGAGACGATGGCCGGTGGCGACGCCTTCTTCGAGGAGGGCATCCACTGGCTGCACCTGGCCGGCTGCCTCGGGCCGGCGATCACCGCCATCCACGGCTTCCGGCCAACGCTGTCCGAGGCCAGCGGGCCGGACAGGCGGCTCAAGAGCATGATGGCGGCCTTCACCTACGACAACGGCGCGGTGGGCACGCTCTACTATTCGCGCGAGGTGCCCTCGCTGTTGATGGGCCTGCGACTGTCGAAGCTCTTCGGGCGCGAGGGCGTGATCACGTTCGAGTCGAACGGGTCCGTCCTGCTGGTCCGCGGCCGCGGGCTGCCGCGGATCGTGTTCCCGGGCTTCACCGACATCCGCGGGTACAAGGCGATGTACCGCGACTTCGTGGCGTCGATCCGCGCCGGGCGGCAGCCGGAGATGTCCCTCGAGCGCGCCATCGAGGACCAGCGACTGATGGACGCCATCTACGCCAGCGTGGGGCAGCGCGGGCAGGTCGTCGTGACACCGTAGGCGCCGCCCGTCCATGCAGACCGACCGATTCGACGTCATCATCGTCGGCAGCGGCGCCGGGGGCGGCACCATGGCCCACGCGCTGGCGCCCACCGGGGCGCGGATCCTGATCGTGGAACGCGGCGATGTCGTGCCCCAGGAACCCGAGAATTGGGATCCGGACGCGGTGTGGCGGCAGCTCAGGTACCGGGCGACGGAGCGGTGGCTCGACGCCGACGGCCAGCTGTTCCAGCCCTACACCCATTACAACGTGGGCGGCAACTCGAAGTACTGGGGCAGCGTGCTGTACCGCCTGCGCCGCGAGGACTTCGACGTGCTCGAGCACGAGGACGGCGTCTCTCCGGCCTGGCCCATCACCTACGAGGCGCTGGCCCCGTACTACGACCGGGCGGAGCGGCTGTACCAGGTGCACGGCCAGCACGACGCGGATCCCACCGAGCCGCCGCGCGGGCCGTATCCGTACCCGCCGGTGCCGCACGCCCCGCGGATGGCCGAACTCGTGGAGCAGCTGCGGCGGCAGGGCTTGCACCCGTCCCCGCTGCCGCTGGGTCTGCTGCGGCCCGGCGAGCCGGGCGGCTGCATCCTGTGCAACACCTGCAATTCCTTCCCGTGCAAGGTGCATGCGAAGAGCGAGGCCGAGGTGTGCTGCGTGCGCCCGGCGCTGCAGCATCCGGCGGTGACCCTGTGGACCCGCAGCTACGCCCGCCGGGTGCTCGTCGACCGCTCGGGGCAGCGCGTCGAGGGCGTCGAGGTGCAGCGCGACGGCCAGGTGCGCCGCGTCGAGGCGCCGCTGGTGATCGTCTCGTGCGGCGCGGTCAACTCGGCGGCGCTGCTGCTGCGGTCGGCGAGCGACCGCCATCCGGCCGGACTGGCCAATTCGTCGGGGCTCGTCGGGCGCCGCTACATGGCCCACCTCGCGACGATGATGCAGGGCTTCCATCCCTTCCGGAAGAATCCGACGGTGTTCCAGAAGACGGTGGCGATCAACGACTTCTACTTCCGCGGGCCCGGCACGCGCCATCCGCTGGGCCAGATCCAGTCACAGGGGCGGACGCACGGCGTGATGGCGCAGATCGTCGTGCCGTGGATTCCGCTCTGGGCCTACGAGGCCTGGGTGGCGCGCGGCGTGGACTGGCTCGCGATGACCGAGGACCTCCCGCACGAGGACAATCGGGTGACGGTGGCGGCCGACGGCCGCATCCAGCTCCACTACCGGCCGAACAACGTCCGCGCGCACGACCGGCTCGTCCACGAAGCCACCCGGATGCTGAAGCGCCTCGGATTCTGGGTGGTCATGACGCACTCGCACAAGAGCCGGAACACCACCCACCAGTGCGGAACGCTGGTCTTCGGCACCGATCCGCGGACCTCCGTGCTGGACACCTTCTGCCGGGCGCACGACGTCGACAACCTGTACGTCGTCGACGCGTCGTTCTTCCCGTCGTCGGCGGCGGTGAACCCGGCGCTGACGATCATCGCGCAGGCCCTGCGCGTGGCCGACCACATCCGTGAGACGCGCCTGGCGCACTGACGCCGGCGCGGGGGAGACAGACACGTGAAAGCGCGCTCGTTCAGCCACGTCGGCATCACCGTTTCGAGCTTTTCGAAGGCCGTCCAGTTCTACGCGGACGTCTTCGGCGCGCCGCTGGTCGGCGTGGCGGACACGCCGCCGGAGCGCGTGCGGAGCTTCTTCGGCGTCGACGGCGAGGCGCCGCGCTGCAAGATCGGATGGATCCGGGTGCCGGGAGGCGGCGTGCTCGAGATCTTCGAGTTCCAGCCCCGGCTCGCGGCGGTGGCGATCCCGTGGAACCAGGTCGGCCTCACGCACTTCTGCCTGGACGTGCGCCACATCCACGCGTGGCACGCCCGCCTGACGGCCAAGGGAGTGGAGTGCCTGGGGACGCCCGAGCAGTCGCCGCGCGGGCACTGGTTCTTCTTCTGCCGCGACTTCGACGGCAACCTGATCGAGCTGATCGAGCTCGGCTACATGTACCACGTCGTGAAGTGGCTGGGGCCGCTCGGCGGATGGCTGTTCCGGCGCGGGATGTACAAGCAGTACTACGAGGCCTGATCGCATGACGACCGGAGCACGGCGCGCGGCGGAGGCCTTCACGCTCTTCGACACGGCGATCGGGCCGTGCGCGGTCGCGTGGCGCGGCGAGGCGATCGTGGGCGTCGAACTGCCGTCGGCCAAGGTGGCGACGACCCGCGCCCGGTGCCGGCACCGGTGGCCCGACGCCGTCGAGCCGACCGGTGTGACGCCGCCCGCCTTCGTCGTCCGCGCGGCGGTGGAAATCGCGGCGCTCCTCGCCGGCGGGCGGCCCGACTTCTCGACGCTCCCGCTCGACCTGACCGACGTGCCGGAGTTCCACCGCCGGGTCTACGATCTGACCTGCGCGATTCCTCCGGGCTCGACCCGCACCTACGGCGACATCGCCCGAGACCTCGGCGACGTCGGGGCGTCCCGGGCGGTGGGCCAGGCGCTCGGCCGCAACCCGATTCCTCTCATCGTGCCGTGTCACCGCGTGCTGGCCGCGGGCGGCGACCTGCGAGGTTTCTCCGGCGCCGGCGGCATCGTCACGAAGCGGCGGCTGCTCGCGATCGAGGGCGCGAGCGGCGTGCAGCTCACGCTGTTCTAGCCGGCTGGCGACGCGGTCAGCGTCGACCGGGGGCGTCGAACAGCTTCAAAAGCTTCTCGGTGAGGGCCGGCCCGAGGTCGTCGATCTTCTGGATCGTCGTCGCGTTCTCGTAGATGTAGCCGACGTTGTGGCCGATGCCGATCGCGGCCAGCTGCACGGGCGACTTCTGCTCGATCTGCCGGACGGTGATCTGCAGGTGGCGGTCGAGATATTCGTGACCGTTGGCGGCCATCGTCGCCTCGTCCATCGGCGTGCCGTCGGAGATCACGACCAGGATGCGGCGCGGCTCGGCGCGGGCCATCAGCCGGCCGTGCGCCCAGTTGAGCGCCTCGCCGTCGATGTTCTCCTTGAGCATCCCGTCGCGCATGAACAGGCCCAGGCCGAGCCGGGCCCGCCGCCACGGCACGTCGGCCCCCTTGACGATGATGTGCTCGAGTCCGTTCAGCCGCCCCGGATTCTCGGGGTAGCCGGCCTCGGCCCATTCCCTGGCGGGCTCGCCGCCGTTCCAGTCGCGGGTCGTGAAGCCGAGCACCTCGCAGCGCACGTTGCAGCGCTCGAGGACGCGCGCGAAGATCTCCACCGTCAGCGCCGCGATCTTCATCGGCCGGCCGCGCATGGAGCCCGAGTGGTCGATGAGCAGCGTGACGACCGTGCCGGGGAACTGCGACTCGGCCTCGACCTTGAACGGGTGCGCGCGCCCGCGCGTGGCCACGAGCGACGCCAGGCGCGAGCCGTCGATGTAGCCCTCCTCCTGGTCGAACTTCCAGACGCGCTGCTGCCGCGCCATCAGCACGCGGAGGAGTCGCTTGGCCAGGCGGGCGACGACGGAACGGATGGCGCTGAGGTCTGCGTCGAGCGCGACGCGCAGCTGCGCCAGTTCCTCGCGCGTGGCCAGCGACGACGCCGTGACGACGCGGTCGTAGGCGGTCGTGAAGGCGTGGTAGTCCGGCCCGGTGGCCTCGACCGGACCGGCCTCGTTGCCCGTCAGGTGGGACTCGCCGCCGCCGTCCTCGGTCGTCAGATCCCGCTTGGCCTTCTTGTTGCCGGTCGCGCCGGTCGAGTCCCGCCGCTTGTGCACCTCGGTGACGCGGGTGGGCAGCGGAAAGGTCTTCGCGTTCGAGGTCGTGGCCTGGGCCTTCGGGAGCTTCGGCGCGGCGCCGGTGGCCCACGCGGAGGCGGCCGGCGAAAAGCGGGCCTGATCCGCGATGAGTGGCGCCAGCGCGGCCAGCCCGTCGAGCACGGCGCGCGGCAGCGCCGAGCGGAGGGCGGCGACGCCGGCGGCCTTCTCGGCGGGCGCTGCCTGTCCGCTGAACGCTTCGAACGCCAGCCAGCGCGGCGCGTCGGGCTCGAGGCCCGGGTGGTTCAGCAGGTTGCGCCCGACGCCGCGCAGCCACCGCACGCCGCGCGCGTCGAGACGGGCGAGCTCGAGCGCCGCGTACAGGTCGGCGGCCACGGCGTCGGCGGGCCGGTTCTTGTGATGGGTGCCGGGGCTGTGGAAGCGCTGCCGCAGCGCGAGGCGATCCGCGTAGGCTCGCAGGCCGCCGATCGTGCCGGCGTTGGCGCGCTCGAGGGAGCCTCCGGCGTCAGAGCCGGCGAGCGTGCGTGTGCACGTCTCGACGGCCTCGACCGTTCGCGGCGGAAACGGGCTCGGAGGCATGGCGCAGCGCGCTAGCGAAGGCCGGGGCCCCGCCGATCGTCGGGCAGCTCTTCCCCCATGCACCGCTGGTAGTACTCGGCCACCAGCGTCCGCTCGTCCTCGTCGCAGCGGTTCAGGTACGTGAGACGGAAGGCGAGGCCGACGTCGTGGAACAGCGTCGTGTTCTCCGCCCACGTGACGACAGTGCGCGGCGACATCACGGTCGAGAGGTCGCCGTCCTCGAAGCCGCGGCGGGTCAGATTGGCCAGCGCCACCATCGCGCTGACGCGCTCGCGGCCCTCGGGGGTGCGGTACTCCGGGCACCGCGCCAGCACGACGTCCACCTCGCGATCGTGTTCGAGGTAGTTCAGCGTGACGACGATGTTCCAGCGGTCCATCTGGCCCTGATTCAGGGCCTGGGTGCCGTGGTAGAGGCCGCTCGCGTCGCCGAGGCCGATCGTGTTGGCCGTCGCGAACACCCGGAACGCGGGGTGCGGGTGAATCACGGTGCTCTGGTCGAGCAGCGTCAGCCGCCCCTCGACCTCGAGCACGCGCTGGATGACGAACATCACGTCGGGCCGGCCCGCGTCGTATTCGTCGAAGACGATCGCGCACGGACGCTGCAGCGCCCACGTGAGCATGCCGGGCTGGAACTCGGTGATCTGCTTGCCGTCGCGGATGACGATCGCGTCCTTGCCGATGAGGTCCATGCGGGTGACGTGACCGTCCAGGTTGACGCGGACGCACGGCCAGTTCAGCCGGGCCGCCACCTGCTCGACGTGGCTCGACTTGCCGGTCCCGTGACGCCCCTGGACCAGCACCCGCCGGTTGTGCAGGAAGCCGGCCAGCAGCGCCAGCGTCGTGCTGCGGTCGAAGACGTAGTCGGGGTCGAGCGGCGGAACGTGCTCGTCGGTCGTCGAGAACGCCGGCACCATCAGGTCGGTGTCGATCTTGAAGAGTTCCCGCGCCGAGACGGTGATGTCCGGCATGTCGGCCGCCGTCCTGGCGGCCTGTGGCTGCAGCGATGTCGTGTCCATGTACTTCGATGATTATCGCAAACAACCGGGGAGGGGGCACGCCAGGGCGGCCCTGGTGGCGGGACGCGTCAGGAGGCCGGCTCCGCCGGCCGGACAGGCCCGTGCTCAGTCCCGCTGGTTGATCATCATCGTGGCCACCTGGTCGAAGAACTCGTGCAGCATCGAGGCGGCGTCGATGGGGAGGTCGGCCTCGTTGAGGGCGTTGGTCATCAACTGGACCCAGCGGTCGCGGGCGGCCGGCGTCACCGGGAACGGCATGTGCCGCATCCGCAGGCGCGGGTGCCCCCGCTGCTCGATGTAGCGCGGCGGTCCGCCGAAGCGGCCCACGAGGAAGTCGCGCAGCCGCTGTTCGGCTCCCTCCATGTCGTCGGGTGGATACATCGGCGCCAGCAGGTCGTCGGTCTTGACCTGCCGGTAGAAGGCGGCGACGAGGCGGGTGAAGCCCTCCTCGCCGATCGACGCGTAGATGTCCGTGTCGTCCACGATTACTTGCCCAGCACGATCCGCAGTTCGCCGAAGTAGGTGATGTACCGGCCCTTGTCGTCCAGGTGCGCCACGTAGGTGATCTTGTCGTTCACGCGCCGCATGCTGATGTAGTTGCCGGGGGTCGACGACAGGAACGTGAACTCGCCCGACCGCTGCAGCGACAGGGGCTCGTTCTCGTGGCTGGCCCAGAAGAACTGTCCGTTCTTCACCTTGATGTTCAGCTTGTTCCTGGCCGCCTCGTCCTTGCCGAGGACACGGCGAGTGGAACTCTCGGCCGACAGGTCCACCCGGACCGACGGAACCCCTTCGAGCGTGGTCGCGCCCTTCGGAATCTCGAAGGTCAGCGGAGTACTGGCCTGATCGGTCTTCGTCGCCTGCGCGGCGAGCGCCCCAATCGACACCCACAACAGCGACAGTCCGCACGCCAGTGCCCGCGCCATCCGCATGGTCGGCTTCAGCCCCATCGTCCACCCCCTTCGTTCGTCAGGCAACGATCGTACCCCGAGACGCGTGACCCTGGGGAGGTGTGCCATCCGCCGCGATTACGTCGCCGGCACGCCGCCGCATCGTCTCCGAAGGGGCGGCCCGGGGGAAGTCGAAGGGGGAGATTGTCCCCGTGGGTCGGAAAATCTCCCACGGCGCCTTCCGGTACGGCGACGGGCTCGGGGCGGCCGTGGTAACGTTTTCGGGTCGCCACCTGGAGACGGGGCGACTGAGAGGGCGGCATGGCGCTTGAAGCACCGACGGGTATGAACATCGGCGTCTGGATCGATCACAAGAGAGCGGTCATCGCGGTCCCCGGCAGGGCCGAGGTGGTCACGGTGCAGTCGGATCTCGGCACTCACGCGCGCCACGTCGGCGGTGGAGGCGGGTACCCCGGTTCCGACAGCGCGCAGACCGGCGGCAGCGAGCGGCGCGAGGAGGAACGGCACCGCCACGCGCTCGCGCAGTACTACGACGAGGTAATCGGCCGGCTCGGCCACCCGGCGTCGCTGCTGATCCTGGGGCCCGGAGAGGCGAAGCTCGAGTTGAAGGCCAGGCTGCCCCACACCATGGCGAACCCGCAACCGGTCGTGGCGCTCGAGTCGGCCGATCACCTGACCGATCCGCAGATCGTCGCCCGGGTGACCGCGCACTTCACGGCGTAGCCGCTCCGGATGCGGCCCGGTCAGGACTGGCGGGCCTTGCGGTTCTGCTTCACGAGGAATACGACGATTGCGGCCAGGCCGGCCGTGACGACGGCCAGGCCGCCGAGGACGATCGCCAGGAAGGTGTAGTAGGCCACGCGTTCGGTCATCGCGATCCTCTGCCCCGATCATAATGGGTGAGGTGGCGGATCTGCTGGCGGGCCTCGACCCGGACCCGTGTCGCGTAGACGTGGCGCCCGGCGCCGTGTGGCTGCGGGCGTGGCTGCCGATCGAGCGGCAGCGCGCGTGGGCCCAGGCGTGCGACGCCTGCATGACCGGGCCGGTGGGCGGCTATGTGCCGACGGTCCGGGGTGGCGGCAGGATGCGCGTCCGCATGACCTGCCTCGGTCGCCACTGGAATGCGCTGACCTACCGGTACGAAGCCACGCGTGCGGATCACGATCACGCCCCCGTGGCACCGCTCCCGGAGGCGTGGGCGCGGATGGCGTCGGCGCTCGCCGCCGTCGCCGGCTTCGTCTTTGCGCCCGATATCTGCCTGATCAACTGGTACGGCCCCGACGGCCGGATGGGGCTGCATCAGGACAAGGACGAGAGCGACGCCTCGCTGCGGGCCGGCCACCCGGTGGTCTCGGTGTCGCTGGGCGACTCGGCGCGCTTTCAGTTCGGTGGCCTGCGCCGACGGGATCCCGTGGACGTGCTGACGCTGGCGTCGGGGGACGTGTTCGTGTTCGGCGGGGAGGCGCGCCTGCGGTACCACGGTGTGTCCCGCATCCTGCCCGGCACCGGGCCCGACGCACTCGGCCTGCACGGTCGGTACAACCTGACCTTCCGCCAGTTCTGACGGTTAGCGAGGCGGGCGGGTGTGCTCGCGATCGGACGCGCGCTTCCACCAGACGAACAGCGCGATCGAGATCGCGGCGATCACCAGGACGACGCCCGCGCCGATCATGGTGATGAACAGGGCTTCCCGCATCGTGTCGGACATCGTGGCACCGTGCTCCGGCCCGCATCGTACCACCGAGACTGCGGGCCGGCGCGGGCCGGTTCAGAGCGTCACGACGGTCACGCCCTCGTTGCGCGGGTCGATGCGGAACGCGCGGACGCTCGGAATCGCGCGCAGGCGCGCGTGCACGGCCGACCGGATTCGTCCGCCGCTGCGGCCGTGAATCAGGCGCACCCCGTCCGCGTTGCGCCGCAGGGCGTCATCGAGCGCGTCATCGGTCCGCGTCAGCGCGTCCGCGACGGTGAGGCCGTGCAGGTCCACCTCGATCACGAGGCGTCCGGAGTCGGGGGCGGGTGCCTGTGGTTCCTGTCTCGCCTGGCGGTGGCGCCTGGCAGGGAAGAGGGCCCGCACCGTCGCCGCCTCCATGACGACCGCCTGCCCGTGCACCTCGATCAGCAGCCGCGCGCCATTGCGGACCTCGCGAACCACGCCCTTGCCGAGCGGTGTCTGCACGGCATCACCGTTGCCGAAGGCGTGGGCCATGCCCGGATGATGACGTACGACGGCCGATCAGTGGTGCCCGTCGTGTTCGCCCGAGGGGCCGCGGCCCGGGCTCGCCGGTGACGCCGGCGGGGGCGCGGCCATCATGCCCTCCATCCGGCCGGACATCGCCCTGTGCTGCGCCACCAGTTCGTTGACCACGGCGGCGATGCGGTCGAGTCTGTCAGGGCCCTTCGCGGCGTTCATTGCCGCCACCAGGTCGTCCAGTTTCTTCGCCTGGGCCGCCATGTCCGCCCGCATCCGGGCGCGGTCCGCCATCATGCCGCCCATCCGGCCGCGGCCCTGGTCCTGTGTCGTCGGTGGCGCCGTGGTCTGCGCGGATGCGTGGCCGGTCAGCAGGCCGGCGGACAACACCGCCGCGAGTCGTGCGGATCTGCTCATGGGGTCACCCTCCTCGGCGGGGGCGGGAGCACGGGGCGTGCCACCGGCGCCCTCGGCCCATCCTACGCCCGTCCCACGGGACTGGCGGAGAAATTCGGCATCGACCGGGAATAGTGCGCGGACGCGGCACGCGCGCCGGACGCCAGGGAGCGGCCGGCGGGCTCGAACGGCGCCGCCTGGGAGCGGCACCGCGTTTGTATCGGGTCTGGCGTGGACCACATACCTTCGATGGCGTCGGTGATGACGCCCTTTCCTCACTCCGTCGGCGTGGACGACAGTCTGATCCGCGCGCGCGAACTGATGGTCGGCCTCGGCGTGCGTCACCTGCCCGTGCTGAAGGACCACCGGTTGCTCGGTGTCCTGACCGACCGGGACCTGAAGCGCGCGCTCGACCCGGATCTCGGACTGCCGCCCAAGGACGAGCTGTTCGTCCGGGACGTGTACGTGCCCGATCCGTACGTCGTCGAGGACGATGCCCCCTTGGACCAGGTGCTGGAGCGCATGGCCGAGCTGCAGATGGGCAGCGTCCTCGTGACGAAACACGGACGCCTGGCCGGCATCTTCACGTCGGTGGACGTCTGCCGCGTGTACTGCGAGCATCTGCGGAGACTGTTTCCCAGGCGCGGCGGCGACGACGCGGCCTAGGTGAGGGAGGGCGCGATGCGTGGACGAACGGTGGCGCGGGTTCTGGTCGGCCTGTGTGCGGCGGCGGCGATCGCCGGGAGCGCGCCGGCCCTGGCGCAGACGTCGCAGACCCGCCAGGTGATGCGCGAGAAGCTGGTGCGGTCGTCACAGCTGCTGGCGGCGCTCGTGACGAGCAACTGGGCCGCGCTCGATCGCGAGAGTCGAGCCCTCGAGGCCGTCACGGCGCGTCCCGGGTGGGACGTGCTGCGCTCGCCGGAATACGGCAAGCAGACGAGCGCGTTCCAGCTCAGCGTGCAGGCCCTCGAAGAGGCGGCCGGTCGCCGCGATCAGCGCGAGGCCCTGTCTGCCTACAACGCCCTCATCGCCAGTTGCGTCGAGTGCCACCGGTTCGTCGCCCGGGCCCGCGTCGCCAGCCTCTCCGGCCCGGCCGGGCCGGCAGCCCGCTGAGCGGTCCCGGGCACAGCCTGGCGCGGCTGCCCGCATTCACGTCCCCGCACGGCCCCGCGCGCACCCGCGACGGGACAGGAGGCGTCCTGGTGTAGTCTGTGGGCCGTGAGGAGATCGCCATGTTCAAGCAGGCACTGACCGTCGGCTTCCTGACCGCCTCGATCGTGGGCGCGCTGGTGGTGGTACCGCAGGCGGGCCAGGCCCCGTCCGCCGGCCGCGCGAGCGCCAGGCCTTACTCGCCCCCGAAGACGCCTTGGGGTGACCCGGACATCCAGGGCGGCTACAGCAACAAGGACGAGAACGGCATCCCGTTCGAACGCCCGGGCAACCTCGCGGGCAAGCAGCTCGGCGAGATCGACGACTCCGAACTGGCGGAGCTCTCGGCGTCGCGCGACGCCAACCGGCTCGAGGCGGCGCGTGGCATCGGCGGCCGGGAGACGGGCGCCGGCCCGGTGCACTGGTACGAGCACTATGGTGCCAAGAACAGCCGCGCATGGATGGTCACCGACCCGCCCGAGGGGACGATTCCCGCGCAGACGGCGGCGGCTCAGCAGCGGCTCGGCGGCCGGGGGCGCGGCGGCCGTGGCGGTGGCGAGTTCGGCGAGGGGGGCCGCGCCGACACGTGGCTCGACCGAAGCTTCTACGATCGCTGCATCACACGCGGCCTGCCGGGCTCGATGATGCCGGCGATCTACGGAAACGCCTACGACATCACCCAGGCGCCGGGCATGGTCGCCATCCGCTACGAGATGATTCACGAGACCCGCATCATCCCGCTGACGGGCCCGGCGCGCACGGGCCTGCGGTCGCACATGGGCGAGGCCCGCGGCCACTTCGAAGGCGACACGCTGGTCGTCGAGACGACCAACTTCGACCCACGGACCGCCTACCGCAACGCGACCGGCAAGCTGGTGCTGACCGAGCGGTTCAAGCCGACGGCGCCGGGCGTGATCGAGTGGTCGATGACGGTGAACGATCCCGACACGTGGGTGCGGCCGTGGACGTTCGCGATGCGGTTGACCCACGACCCGGAGCAGGCCCTGTTCGAATACGCGTGCCACGAGGGCAACTACGCGATGAAGAACATCCTCAGCGGCGCCCGGGCAGCGGAGAAGGCTGCGGCGAAGTAGGCCAGCTGCGCGCCCTCTCGTTCTCGTCGCGGTCCCTGCGCTCAGGCCCGGCGCGCCGCCAGGGGCGGCGGCGCCGCGTCCGGGTGCCGCGCGGCGAACTCCGCGTACGCGACCACTCCGAACAGGCGCCGGATGTCCCCATTCCAGTCGCGGAGCGCACGCGCCGTGAGATCCGCGCTCGGGGACAGCTGATGGGCGCGGAGCAGCGACGCCAGCACGCGTTCGGCATCGGCCACGGTCGGCCGTGGCATCTCGACCCATCGCGTGCCAAGTGGTGCGAGGACGCCTCTGAGCGGACCGAGCGCTTCTATCGGCCCTGAGCCGGCCCCAACGACGCTGATGCCTGCGCAGAGCGTGACGGCCCAGCGCCGCGCAATGAGTTCCTGCGTGGCGGGATTGCCGGCCAGCGAGTCCAGGTCGTCGACGACCACCAGGGCCCGGCTCGACGGCGTGAGTGGCGCCAGCGGGTCGCCGCCGGTGCGCAGCGCGTCGACCAGATCCGCGCGGACGTCGCGCGCGGTCGTGAGCACGACGGTGACCTCGGGGTGTTCCGCCCGCGCGGCCGCGGCGACGCCCTGCAACAGGTGCGTCTTGCCGCAGCCGGTCGGACCGACCAGGACGAGGCTCCGGGCGCGCCGGCCCACGTCGGCCGCGACCGCCCGGGCCGCGTGGAGCGCGGGGCGGCTGGTGGCGGTCTCGAGGAACCGGGCGAACGTGAACTCCGGACGCGGCGGCACGGCGTGCGCGCTCCCGTCCTACCGTCGAGGCTCGACCTGCTCGATGAGCCGCGCGACGTGCTCGGCGAGCAGCCGCGTGTCGCTCCGCGAGTCCTCGATCAGTGTCCGCAGCCCGCTCAGACCCTGTTCGAGGTCGACCTTGGTGGCGAAGGCCGTCAGGTCGCTCTTCGTCGCGAAGGCCTCCAGGTCTCCCTTGGTCGCGAAGGCTTCGAGGTCTCCCTTGGTCGCGAAGCCGGCGAGGTCCGCCTTCATGGCGAAGCCCTTCGGATCGTCGGCCGTGGGGAAGGCCTTGAGGTCGTCCTTCGTGGCCAGCGTTGGCAGGATCTGCTCGATGCGCCCGAGGCGTTCGTCGAGACTTCTGAGCAGCGTTTCCATCTCGGCTCTCGTCATCGCCTGGATTCCTCCGCGAATGCGGATCCGGCGGGAGCCGGATCGTAGCACCGCGGCGTGACACCGCAACCGCCGTACCGTGCGCGTGCTGTCGGGCGTCGTCCGGCGAAGCTCAGGCGTATGACCTGATCTGTCCCTGCGACCGCCGATAGTGCGGCCATGCAGCGCAGCAACGAAGTGATTCGTCAGTGGCAGGTGCTTCGGGCGCTTGCCGCGTCGCGCCTCGGCCTCACGGTGGAGGCCCTGGCCGGGGAGCATGGGGTGACGCCTCGCACGGTCCGCCGCGACCTGTCCGCGCTCGAACGGTCCGGCTTTCCCCTCATCCAGGAGACGGCCGAGAGCCCCTACCGGTGGCGGCTCGAGGCGGGCGCGCTCGGCGGGCTCGAGTCCGGCTTCTCGCTGATCGAACTCTGCGCGCTCTACTTCAGCCGGGCCACGCTGGAGTGCCTGGCCGGCGCCCCGTTTCACGACGAACTGTCGAGGGCCTTCGGGCGCTTCGAGCGCGGCCTGACCCCAGGGATGCGCCGCTTCCTGGACCGACTGCCGGCCGTCGTCGGTGCCAAGCAGGTCGCCGGCCGGAAGCGCCCGCTGCGGGCGCAGCGGGAACGCGTGGCCCAACTGCTCGAGGCCAGCCTCCAGCATCGCGTCGTGCGGATGCGCTATCACTCGATGGCGAGCCGCCGGACGAAGGACTACGAGGTGCACCCGTATCGCGTCGTGTACGCGGACGGGGGGCTGTACGTGATCGCCTTCGTGCCCGCCTACGGCGAGACGCGCACCTTCGCCGTGGAGCGCATCGAGCGATTGGCGCTGACCGACGAGCACTTCGAGCGGCCCGCGGAGGGCATTCAGCCGTTCGCCCACTCGCTCGGCGTGCACAGCGGTCCGCCGCAGCGCGTCGAGATCGACGTCCACCCTGCGCTGGCGCCGCACCTGCTCGACCGCGAGTGGCATCCCAGCCAGCAGGTGCGCCACCTGCCGGACGGACGCGTGCGGCTCGAACTGCACGTCTGTGTCGACTGGGCGCTGCGGCGGTGGATCCTGGGCTTCGGCGCCCAGGTGCGCGTGGTGACGCCGTCGGCGCTGGCCGACGACATCCTGGACGAACTGGACGCGGCGCGGGCCCAGTACGCGCCGCGGCTCGACCTCGACCTCGAGGCCAGGGGACCCTCGCGCGGGTGGGACCTCACGAGCCAGCGAGCGTTGCCGTTCACCGACATGCAGCGCCTGACGCTGGCGTAGCCCGGTCTGGCCGCACCGCCGCGTGCGTCGCCGTGCACGCGGGGCTGGTACGTGCGGCGAAGCGCGGGCGTAGGACCCATTCCGGCGCTACCGCCTCCTACCGTGGAGCCACACGCGCGCGACTGGCCGCGCCGTGCTCCAGGAGGCGTTCGTGAATCACTCATCCGATGTCCCACTCATCCACGCGACGGGGCGACTGGCCGGAGACTGCGTGATGCGCCGGTTGGCGGCGGCTGCGGCACTGGCCGGCGCGGCGATCGCCTGCGGTGGCAGCGACTCGTCACCGACGGGGCCCTCGGCGTCGGCGACGGCGACGGCGACGGCCATCGTGGCCACGCTCGACCGCAATCCCCTGCTGATCGGACAGACCGGCCAGGCCACGGCCAGCGTGACCTTGAGCAACGGTCAGAGCCAGACCGTGACGTCCGGGTGGCGAAGCGACGTGCCGACGGTGGCCACCGTCAGCGACACCGGGATGGTGACGGGCGTGGCCAACGGGCTCGCGAACATCTACGTGGTGTCGAACGGGCGTCAGGGCACCATCAACGTTCGCGTGGCCCCGAACTTCCAGGGCCAGTGGCGAGGCTCGTATGCGGTCCAGGGCTGCACGGAATCCGGGGCCTTCGTCGGTCAGGCCTGCAGCACCTTCACCGTGGGCCGGGTGCTCCCGACCTCGATGACGCTCACCCAGACGGGCCTTGCGGTGTCAGGTCAGTTCCAGCTCGGCCAGATCGGGTTCGGCTCGTTCTCGGCGCCCGTCGAGAGCGACGGCAGCGCAGCGTTCTCGGCCGGTGACACGCAGGGCAGTTCGATCTCGATCACGACCTCCTGGCGCATCAACGCCCTCGTGGACGGCCGGCTCACCGGCGTTCACACCCAGGTGTGGCGGGCAAACGGGCTCTCGGGGGAAGCGCGCATCACCGCGACGATCGTCGACTGGCTCAACCGGGTCAGCACGATAGTGGCGCCCGCGCGGCTGACGCCGGTTGTGCCGGCGACGGGCCTTCGGGACGTGCTGCGAGCGGTCGCGGTGGAGCGATAGCCGGGAGCGGCCAGGCGAAGCCCTGGCGTATGACCAGCCCTGTCACGGGGTCTTGCGAGGATGGCGGTGGAGGATCGAGATGTCGTTCACCGCCGTCCACGAGTCCAGGCGCACCCGGCACACCTGCCAGTCGTGCTGGGACCGGAAGGCCCGGTTCCGCCATCGCGGCGTCGTCAAGGCCGACCGCGACCACACCCTGTACTTCGAGTGCTTCCGGCGCGAGCGGGAGCGGCAGCGGGCGAGGCAGCTGGCGGATGTCCCGCCAGCCGCGCCGCTCCCCGCAGCCGCTCCGGATTGGCTGCCGAGGCGACTCACGGAGCGCCAGGTTCAGCATCGAAGGGCGATGCTGGCGCATCTGGATCGCCAGCGGCTGGCCACCAGTCGATGACGCCTGCGAAGTGCGGGCGCCGAGACGTTGATCGGGCCTGAGGGGCGGGGTGACAATGGGGGGACCTGCTCGACGCCTGTGCGGCGCGCGATGTCGCGGTGGGTGCATCCAGGTCGCCGTCCTGGAAACCGGAGCGTCGACGAGAGGACGTGAGAGCCCGCTTGGACATGGACCGCCGTCCGCGCCGTACGCCCAACCCGGCGATGGACGAGCCCGTCGAGCCCGACGGGAGCTACGCCGAGGCGCCCTGCGTCCTCTGCGGGCAGGGCACGCGCCTGCGCTGCGCGGGCTGCCGGGAGCCGGTGTGCCATGCCTGCCCGGCGTGCCCGAACGGGTGCGATGAGGTCGATCCGTCCTGGCGCTTCGGCGAGTAGCGCCGCGTTTACCTGCCGTCCACCGAGAACCCCAGGATCACGTTGCCGGCCATGCCGCCGTCCACGGTGTAGCCCGAGTTCACGAACACCATCCCGCCGCCGATCACCGGCCCCGGCCCGTCGAGCGAGCCGCCGCGCCCAGGCACGCCGTTGACGGTCTCGTACTGGCGCACGGTGTCGAAGGCCCACACCACGCGGCCGGTCCTGGTGTCGTAGCCGCGGATGAAGCCGTCGAGCGAGCCCGAGAACGCCACGCCCGGCAGCGCGCTGACGGCGCCCGACTGCGCCGGGCTGCAGCGCGGGCGGCTGTCGCACGGCGTCGGTGGCGTGTGCCACACCTGCGCGCCGTCGCTCAGTCGCAGCGCGAACATGCCGCCGCCCCGGGTGCGATCGGCGTCGGTGAATTGCGTGTAGGTGAGCATCACGCGTCCGAGGTCCGACAGCGCCACGTAGACGGCGTCGCCGTCGGCCGCGGAGCCCCACTGCACGCCGCCCATCGAGCCACCCTGGCCGATCCGCCGGCTCCACACGCGCGCGCCCTGCCGGTCCGGGTCCACCGCGTAGACGTTGCCGCTCTTGTGGCCAGCTACCAGCACGCGCCTGCCCCCGCCCAGGTCCACGAGGATGGGGGAGGCCGCGAAGTCGAAGTCGGGCCCGTTCACCTGCGGACAGTTGGTCTTGTCCTCGAGCCGGCAGGCCGAGACGTAGGCGTCACGCTCGGTCACCTGGTGGGTCCACAGGATGCGGCCCGTGTCGAGGTCCATCGCGACGAAGGCGTCGCTCGTCGCCGTGGGCGGGTCACTGTAGTTGTTGCCGGTCGTGACGTACAGCGCGTTGCGCGACTCGTCGACGACGGGGCTCGACCAGATCGGCGCGCCGGACGGGCCCCAGAGCTGCGTGCCCTTCGCGTTCCGGCGGACGGGCTTCGGCTCCTCGGGGATGGTGTAGCTCTTCCAGACCTGCCGCCCCGTGGCCGCGTCGAGCGCGACCACGCTGCCGCGGAACTTGCAGCACTCGTAGTCGGGCAGCGAACCGGTGCCCTCTTCGCTCGAGGACACAGGGACGTAGAGGCGTCCGCGATGCAGAATCGGCGACCCGGTCAGGCGGGCCGTGGGGAAGCTCTCGACGCTGACCTTCCACAGGAGGCTGCCGGTGGCCGCGTCGAGGGCATACGCGTTGCCGCGGGCGTCGCCGAAGAAGGCGCCGTATCGGGCGGGCTCACCCGTGCCGAGGCGACCGACGCTGACGGCGGTGCGGACGATGGCGCCGGCGTCGAACGCCCAGTGCACGCACCCGGTCTTCGCGTCGAGCGCATAGACGTTGCCGGCGATGCTGCCGGTGAAGAGGCGTCCGCCGGCGAGCGTCATCGCCGCCCAGGACTGGACGTCGCCAGGCAGGCCGAAGGCCCACTTGACCTTCAGCTTCGGCACGTCGGCGGCCGAGAGGCCGGCGGCGCGGGCGTCCTGGACGCGCGTGTTCGACGCGTCCCGGCCGAAGCCGTTCCACGCCGGCGCCGCGGCGTCGATGCGGAACGGGGCGCCGCCGGGCGTACACATCGCCTTCCGTGCCGGCGCGATGGAGAAGGGCACACCGAGCGAGCGGCCGCTCGCGTACTCGGCCATCGCGCGGCGCTCGGCCGTCGTCCGGCCGTGGGTCATCGAGACCATCGGCCCGAACTCGAGCGCCTCGAGGATGCGCTGCGGGCTCATGGCATGCAGCGCCTCACGCGAGGGAGCGCGGTCCACGCCGGCGTCGTGGCAGCTCGCGCAGTGTTCCTTGTAAAGGGCGGCGCCGTCCTGTGCGGAGGCGGCGCCGGACGTGGCCGCCAGCACGGCGGCCAGGACGCCCAACAGGCGGAGGGTCACGCGGGCTTCGCCTTGATCGTCCTGACCATCTGCGCGAAGGGTTCGCGTGCGCCGTGCACCGGCACGTGCTGGTCGATCTTCAGCTTGCGCCGTTCGAGGTTGTCGAGCACGTTCTGGCCCCACAGGTGGCGCAGCCAGGTGTTGTCGTACAGGTCCGCCTGCACCAGCATCCGGTCGCGCGGCACGTAGGCGAAGAGGTTCGTGCCCTCGCGCTCGTTGTCGAGCAGGTGGTAGAGCTGCACTTCCATCGTGGCGTCCTTGAGCGTCAGCGTGTCGTCCACCAGCTCGAGCGTCAGGTCCCTCGGCGCCTTGGCCAGGGCGTCGGGCTCCACCGTGTGGGGCCGGGCGACGAGGGCCCTGAAGAACGGCTCGTTCAACCGGTGCGTGACGATGGTGAGCCCCTCGGCCACGGCCACGCGCAGGCCGCCGGAATGGTCGAAGTGGTGGTGCGACACGACGACGTGGGTCAGCGGTTTCGGGCTGAGCGTCCGCGCCTTGTCGATCACGGCCTTCGAACGCTCCTCGCTGACCGGTACCTCGAACAGCGTCAGGTGGTCGTCGAACTCGAACACGACGCTGCGGTGGTTGCCCGATCCGGCCAGCCACCAGATGCCCTTGCCGACGGGCTCCACCGCGACGACCTGCGCCGGCGGCGTCGGCGGGGTCGCGGCCCTGACCTCATCGGGGGCGGCCAGCGTCGGCGTGGCCGCGTCCACCTCGTGCCTCGCGACCTGGATCGTCAGTTGCGGGTAGCGGTCGATCGTCGTGGTCAGCCGGGCCGGTACCTTCAGTCCGCCGGCGTCCTGGTAGTCGCCGAACGCCGTGGCGATCACGACGTCGCCCAGGTTGGGCTGCGAGGCGAGGTGCTGGACGCGCGAGGGCAGCTTCGTCGCGCGGTCGACGGCCAGCGTGACGGTGTCGCCCTTCGGGGTGGTGACGTCGACCAGATCGGCGTCACCGTCCTGGCGCAGGTTGGCCACCGTGGCCGCCGGATCGAGCGCCGCTCGGACGACCGCCAGCGGGTGGTGCAGCACTTCCAGCCGCCGGTCGCGCGCCTCCCGCTCGCCGGCTCGAACGGCCTTGCCCTCGGCGTTGACGTTGAACGCGACGTCGCCGTCGAGCCGCGTGTCGGTGCGCGACACGAGGTTGCCGGCGAAGGCGAACTGCGCCGTGCGGGTCTGCTGGGTCGCGGTCCGGCCGGCCGCGAGGTCGATCGTCCGCACGTAGTCGGTCACCTCGTAGGTGGGGAGGTCGCTGTCGGGCAGCTGGTTCTGGCCCAGCAAGTACGCGGTGCCTCCGCCCGTGAGGCGCAGCGTCTTGACGGCCTCCACGGCGGTCCTGCCGCCGAGGGCCTTCGCCGCGTCGGCGACGAGCTGCCGTTCGGGGGACAGTGACGAGCACGCCTGGGCGGTCACCAGGGTCAGCAGGGCGAGCGGCGCGAGCACTCTCAGCTTCACGGGGCCTCCTCGGGTGGGTCGGGTGTCCGGCGGCCTGGAGAGTATAGCGAGGCCGAGGCCGGGCCGCGCTGCCGCCCTCGCGCGATCGTGCGCCCGGGGGCCGCGCGAGCGCCCGGCGACGCGGAGCGATAATCGGGGAGATGGCCATCCGCCGTCGCACGAGACGGGCCGCCCGTACCGCGCGCCGCTATTCGGTCTACGTGATCCAGCTCTCGCGCGCCGCCGTCGACGAGCCGTGTACGCTGGCGCCGGTCTACGTCGGCCAGACCGCGCACACGCCTGAGGAGCGGTTCGCGCAGCACAAGGCCGGCGGCCGCCTGGCCAATGGCAAGGCCTGCCGCTACGGCGAGCGCCTCCGCCTCGACCTGACGAAGGACATCGGGCCGTTCGCGACGCGGGCGGAGGCCGAACGCGCCGAGCGGGCCCTGGCGGAGGCCCTGGAGCGCCAGGGCCGGCGCGTCTTCTGGGGGTAGCGTGACGATCGCCTCGATGCCCGACTTCGCCGCTGCGCTGCGTCGCGCCCTCGCCGGCCCGCTGCCCGGACCGAGCGCCCAGATGCTGATGGCGCCCCGTCCTCGGACCGACCTCGGCCCGGAGGGGCTCGCGGGGCTCCGACCGGCGGCCGGGCTGGTCCTCGTCTATCCCCATGAGCAGGCCTGGCACGTGCCGCTCACGGTTCGGGGCGCCAGCCTGCGCCACCACACGGGGCAAGTGTCGCTGCCGGGAGGGCGCATCGATCCGGGGGAGACGGTGGAGCAGGCGGCGCTGCGCGAGGCGTACGAGGAGGTGGGGGTGCCCCCGTCCAGCGTCGACGTGCTGGGGCGGCTGACGCCGCTGCCGATCTCGGTCAGCGGGCACCTGCTGCATCCGGTCGTCGGTCTCGTGTCCGAGCGGCCGTCGTTTGCGCCGGCGCCCGAGGAGGTGGACCGGCTGCTGGAGGTGCCGGTGTCGCGGCTGCGGCAGCCCCACATCATCGGGTGGGAGCAGCGCATGCGGTCGCGCCCGCCGATCGTGCCGATGGACGTGCCGTACTTCGACCTCGTCGACGCGCGCGTCTGGGGCGCCACGGCGATGGTGCTCGCGGAGTTCCTCGCCGTGCTCGGAGACCTCGACGTCTGACGCGCCCGTGACGGAGATCGCCCGCGACGGCCCCGCGCTGTTGGCCCCGCGGCCGCGCTCCCCGGTTGACCCTGTCGGCATCGCCGCCGTATCCTCGCGCTACCGGCGGAGCGCAGTTCGTCTCAGGCTCCCGCGCGAAGGACATCCCGATGACACGTCGTACCCGACTGGCTCTGGCCGCCGCCGCGCTCTGTTGCGTGGCCGGTGCCGCGGCCTGCACGCCGCCCCAGCAGCAGGCGGCACCTGCTCCGGCGCCTGCGGCTCCCGAGCCGCCGAAGGCGCCCGCGTCGAAGATCCCGAACCGCTCGAAGGACCAGAACGTCGAACTCGGCCGGAAACACAAGACGGCCTGGGAGCTCTATCAGGCCTTGAAGCTCGAGGCCGGCGGCGGCTCGTCGCTGACGCCGGCGACGATGCCCGACTGGTCGGGCGTCTACTCCCGGCCCGCGGAGAAGAACTTCACCTTCGATCCGGATCTGCCGGCGGGCGTGCTCACCACGGCGAAGTTGACGCCCGCGTACCAGAAGCGCCTCGAGAAGCGTGTGGCCGATGTGAAGCGGGGGATCGAGTGGGACCCCATCTCCACCTGCGCCCCCCCGGGGCATCCCCGGTGGTTGACCGAGCCGTTCCTGCGCGAGTTCGTGCCCACGCCGAACCAGACCTGGCTCATCAACGAGATGGTCAACGACATCCGGCGCGTCTACACCGATGGCCGCGAGCACACGCCGGAGGCGGATCGCATTCCGCTCTACGACGGCGACTCGATCGGGTTCTGGGACGGCGACAAGCTGGTCATCCACACGAACGCGCTGATGGCGGGCATCTACCAGCGCTCGAACCCCGATTACACCGAGAAGGTCGAGACGGTCGAGATCTGGCGCAAGACGGACCCGAACACGATGAGCGTGGACGTCTGGGTGTACGACCCGCCGGCCCTGGCCGAGCCCTGGTACGTCCGGCAGGTGTACGGCAAGCTCAGCGATCCGGACAAGGCACTGCGGATCGGGTACTGGAACTGCGCCGAGAACCAGAACAACAGCGTGTTCCAGACGCCTGACGGCACCACGCAGTTCAAGGGCTTCACGTTCGATCCCAACGCGGGGTCGGCTGCGCCGGCCACACCGGCCGCCGCGCCGGCACCCGACGCACCGAAGCAGTGAGACTGGCAATGACGAGACGGTTGGCAGCGTTGTTCACCCTGGGCCTCGTGGCGCTCGGCGCCGTGCCGGGCCTGGCCCATCACTCCGCCGCGATGTTCGACGAGAAGAAGACCGTGACCGTCGAGGGCGTCGTGAAGGAGTTCCAGTTGACCAACCCGCACTCGTGGCTGCTGGTCGACGTCAAGGACAAGAGCGGCAAGGTCGTCACCTGGGGCTTCGAGGCCGAAGGGCCGAGCACCCTCCGCCGCGCCGGCATCAAGCCGAGCGACTTCACGCCCGGGACGAAGCTGAAGATCACCGGCAACCCGATGAAGGACGGCCGGCCCGCCGCCATCTGGGTGACCGCGGTCCGCGCGGACGGCCGGGAGTTCAACCCGCGCGCGGGCTTCGCGGTGAAATAGCCCTTACCACGACCGGACCCCGCGGCCACACCTCGGCCGCGGAGGGCCGTGGCGCGAGGGTCGGCGCGCGGTACACTGATCCATGCCTGCAGTCCGGTCGGTGGTGCTTTCCGTCGCGTTCGCGGCGGCCCTTCCCCTCACCGCCGCGCCCGCCGCGGCGCAGCGGTTGCCGTTCTCACGGACGTTCACGGTGGCCGATGGGGCCGCGCTCGACGCCTCCACCATCCGTGGCCGGATCGACGTGTCGGTGGGTGCGCCCGGACGCGTCGAGGTCGAGGGCACGGTGACCGTTCGTGTCGCCGGGCCGGCCGACGCGCTCGACATCGCGCGGCGCCTCGCCACCAATCCCCCCGTCGAGCAGGATGGCGCAACCGTCCGGCTCCGCGCCCCGATGTCCGCGGTGGAGCGCCGCGCCGTCACGGTGGCCTACGTCGTGCGGGTTCCGGCAGGGATGCCGGTGCGTGTGTCGAGCGAGTCCGGCGCGCTGCGGGTCGCAGGCGTTGGCGGCGGGGCCGCCATCCGGACCCAGTCCGGCGCGATCGACGTGCTGGCCCTGGCCGGCCCGGCCTCCGTCGAGACGGGCTCCGGTGCCGTCCACGCCGACGGCGTCGCGGGGCTCCTGACCGTCTCGACGCAGAGCGGCGGCATCACCGCCGAAGGGCTCCGGGCCGGCGTGACCGTGTCGACACAGAGCGGCGCCGTGGGCCTGGCGATGACCGGCACGGGCGCCGCCACCGTGGCGACGCAGTCGGGCGGCATCACCGTCGCCGGCCTGCGCGGCGGCCTGACGGCGACGACGCAGAGTGGCCGCGTCATGGTGGACGGCGCGCCCGCCGCTCCGTGGACGATCACGACCGGGTCGGGCAGCGTCGAGCTGGCGCTCGCCCGCGGCGCGGCCTTCGAACTGGACCTCGAAACGCGGTCGGGTTCCGTGGTGGCGCAGGACGCTGCGTTCGCCGGCACCTTCGGCAAGCGCCATGTGACGGTGCGGGCGGGCGGCGGCGGGCCGCTGGTGCACGTGCGGACCCGCAGCGGCTCGATCCGGGCCGCTGCGGCCGGCGGGCGCTGACACGCGGCGTGTCCGCCCGCGCCTACCGGGGGCGGGCGGGTGCGGCCGTCCCGGCGCCGAGGTCGCTCCGGAAGGTTTCCTGCAGGCCCAGCGCGCACAGCCACGACACCGCCGACATCGCGGTGATGTAGACCGTCACGAGCGACGAGTTGCCGCGCATGCCGTAGAGCGAGGTGGCGACGATGGGCGCGATGGCGCCTCCGACCAGCGTGCCCAGCGTCAGGCTCAACGAGGCGCCGCTGTAGCGCACGTCGGTCGGGAAGAGCTCCGAGAAGATGGCCGGTTGCGGGCCGATGTACGCCCCCTGGATCACCAGCATCACCGTGATCGAGAGCGCGGCGAGCGCCACCGACCTGGTGTCGGCCAGCGGGAAGAAGACCAGCGACCACAGCGTCAGCACGCCCAGGCCCCAGACCATGATGCGCCGCCGCCCGATACGGTCCGTCCAGTGCGCGAACAGGACGATCGACAGGCCGAAGACGGCGGCGGCCCCGATCACGATCGCGAGCGTGGTCGGGAGGCCGAATCCGAGCGTGCGCGTCGCGTAGGTGACGAAGTAGACGAGCACGATGTAGCCGAGGCCGCTGATGCCGACGTAGGTGCCGGCCGCGAGCAGCACGGTGCGGCCGTGCGCCCGCATCACGTCCAGCACGGGCAGGCGCCGCGCGACCTGGGCTCGCAGCACCTCGGCGAAGACGGGGCTCTCGGAGATGCCGAGGCGCACGAACAGGCCCACGACGACCAGCAGGGCGCTTGCGACGAACGGCACGCGCCAGGCCCAGGCGGTGAACTGGCCGGGCGCGACCATCGTGGACGTCATCAGGAACACGAGGTTCGACGTGATGATGCCCACCGGCAGCCCCAGGGCGACGAAGCTGCCGAAGAAGCCACGGCGCCCGCGCGGGGCGTGTTCGACCGACATCAGGACCGCGCCGCCCCATTCGCCGCCCAAGGCGAAGCCCTGGACGAAACGCAGCGTGACGAGCAGGGCCGGCGCCCAGGCCCCGATCGCCGCGTAGGTGGGGAGCAGGCCGATGCCGAGCGTCGACAGGCCCATCAGCATCAGCGACCACACGAGCATGAACTTGCGGCCCAGCCGGTCGCCGTAGTGGCCCATGACGACGCCGCCGAGGGGGCGGGCGACGAAGCCGACGGCGAAGGTCGCGAACGCGGCCAGGGTGCCGGCCAGCTCGGACACCTGCGGGAAGAACTGCGGGCCGAATACGGTCGCGGCCGCGGTGCCGTAGATGAAGAAGTCGTACCACTCGATGGTGGTGCCGATGGCGCTCGCCAGGGCGACACGCCGCGCGTCGCGGGCGCTCGAGGCCGGCGGCTGCGGCCGCACCGGGAACGGAATGGGCTGGCTGGTCGTCATGGCGGGTCAGCCTATCACGCAGGCCCGGGTGGGCCGCCCGTCATCCTTTGACGAGGTACCCCTTGGCGGCGAGCACGGGGCGGACGCGGTCGCGCAGGTCCCCCTGCAGTTCGATGCCGCCGCTGACGACGGCCCCGCCGGTGCCGCACACGCGCTTGAGCTCCTGGCACAGCCCCTTCAGGAAGGCGCCGTTGTCGGGCAGGCCGTCGATCACGGTGACGGTCTTGCCGCCGCGCCCCGAGCGCTCCATCCGCAGCTTCGCGGTGATCCGCCTGGGAATCGCGGCTGTGGCGGCGGTCGTGTCGCAGCGGCAGGCGTCGCGGGGCTCCCCGCAGTCGGGGCACAGGCGGCCGGCGCCGGTCGAGTAGACGACGCGTGCGTTGTCGGCCATCACGGGATCTCCACGGGCGCGCGCTCCGGGAAGCGACCCTCGAGCGCGTCACGGACGATGCGTTTCACCTGCTCGGAGAAGTCCTTGCGCAGCACCCACTCGAGGAAGCCCCGGTCGGTCGCCGCGAGGTCGGCGAGCGACCGGCCTCCGCCGGACCCGAAGGCCACCGTTGCGACACCGTCCTTCCAGACCAGCTTGCCGTCATCGTCGATCCAGTCCGCACCGCGCGGATGCAGCCAGCCGTGCAGGGCCTCGACCGAGCGCGGCAGCGCAGGGTAGGCGCCCAGCTGGGCGGCGAGGACGGCCACGGTGGCGGCAACGTCGCTGCGCGCGTCGTGCGCGCGGCGGCTGGCGAAGGCATCGGCCACGCCGTAGAACCGCAGGGCCGCGTCGAGCGTGCGCTGCTCCTGCCGGACGAAGATCGTGTACGCGTCGAGCACGCGGGCCCCGGCGGTCGGGTCGGGCACGCCGGCGCGCCGGAACTCCGCCGCGAGCAGACGCCGGTCGAAGCGCTGCACGTTGTAGCCGGCGAGGTCGCAGCCGCCGAGCAGTTCGGTCAGGGTCGTCGTGAGCGCCGCGAAGGTGGGAGCCGCCGCCACGTCGGCGTCGTGGATGCCGTGAACGGCGCTCGTCTCGGCTGGTATCGGCTGACCGGGGTTGACCAGCGAGGACCACTCGCGCACGTCGCCGTCCGGGGCGATGCGCGCCAGCGCGATCTGCACGATCCGGTCGCTCTCGACCCAGACCCCCGTGGCCTCCAGGTCGAGGCAGACGAGGGGCCGGTCGAGCGTCAGCCGGGCGGACAACGTACGGGCGAAGTGGACGAGCGCGTCGGGCATGGCGTCGCCCAAGCTTATCAGTGCCCGCGCGCGCGAGGCGCGCCGGTCACGGGCCCGCACGCCGCCCGGCGCGCTAGTTGCTCGCCTTGTGCGATTGTTCCATCAGCACGACGCCCTGACCGATGGCCTGGGGCAGCCGCAGGCGATCACCGAGCGAGCCGAGGTTGAAGCCCTCCTGGACGCGCCCCTTGACCGTGACGCGGGCGCCGCGGCGCGGCACGCCGGCGTTCGACACCACCCAGAGCTGGCCCGTCGTGTCGTCGATCCGGTAGGCGCCGTTGTTGAGCAGCGAGTAGCTGTCGACGACGGAGCCCTGCAGCTTGACCGTCTTGTTCCGGTACCGGCCGGGGTCCGCCAGCACGTGGTTGATCGTGCGTGTCGCACAGGCCGACGACAGCGTCGCGGCCAGCAGGGCGAGTCCGGCGAGCTTGAGTGAATGCGTGTGCGTCATAGGCGTCTCGGACCGAGGGTAGCCCATTCGCGCCCCTGCGGCTCAAGCTCGACCGCGACCGGCGTCGGGCCGTGATGGGGCCTCGAACGCGGCGGCCACGCGCCTCAGGCCGCCGGTGGCGTTGGCCCGAGGGCGGCGCCCGTCAGCTCGCGCCGGAACGCCGCGCCGAACATCTCCCACGCGGCGACGAACAGGGCCGCCAGGATCGGGCCGACGATGAAGCCCATCGCCCCGAAGGCTACCAGCCCGCCCATCGTGGAGAAGAAGATCAGCAGCTCGTGCATCTGCGTGTCGTGGCCCACCAGATACGGCCGCATCAGGTTGTCGATGCTCCCCACGACGAGGCTGCAGAACGCGGCCAGCCCCACGGCGGACCATGCCTGACCGGTCATGGCCAGGATGATGACCGCCGGCACCCAGATCAGCGCACCGCCGATGCCCGGGATGATCGAGAACACGGTCATCACCATGCCCCAGAACACCGCCCCGTCGATGCCGACCACGTAGAAGGCCAGGCCCGAGAGCAGGCCCTGGCTCGTGCCGATGAGCACCGTGCCCTTGAGCGTCGCGCGCGTCACCGAGACGAACTTGTGGACCATGCGCTGCCGGTCGGCGTCGGCCAGCGGCAGGTGGCCGAGCAGCTGGCGCTGCAGGTCGCGCCCCCCGGTCAGGAAGAAGAACATCGTGTAGACCAGCACGAAGAACTGGAACACGAAGACGGCGGTGGCGCGGGTGCCTGCGGTGAGCGCGCCGATGGCGAACGAGCCGGCGCTGCCGAGCAGCTCGCCGGCCTTCGTCAGGATCTGCTCGCGGTAGGGGGCGATGAGCGGGTAGCCGGGAAGGCCGTGCAGCTGGCGCTCGAATTGGCCGGGTTCGGTCACGAGCTGCTGCAGCCGAGGCGTGATGGCCTCGGTGAGCCGCAGGGCCTCCCCGGTCCCCGCGGCCAGCACGATGGTGAGTGGCACCAGCACGACTGCCAGCACCACCAGCAGCGTCACCGCCGCCGCGAACCCGCGCCGCCCGCCGAAGGCCCCGAGCAGACGCTGATAGACCGGATCGCTGAGCGTGGCGAAGACCGCCGCCAGCAGGATGATCAGCAGGAAGTCCCGGATCATCGCGATGAAGGCGGCCGACGCCGCGACGACCAGCAGGATCAGGAACGCGTGACGGAATCGGGTCTCGGACATGCGGCATCCACCGTGGAGCGTCCACACATACTACGGCGGAACGGGGGATGACGGGACAGGACGGGCCGCGCGGCCTGGCGACAGCGCCGCGCGGCGGCCAGATGCCCGCAGGTGGGGGCTCAGTGCCCCGCGTGATGGTGCTTGGAGTCGTGTACGAGCACGGTCACGGCGCCCACCAGGAAGACGCCGAGCAGCGTCACGGTGATCGCCAGGACGGTCTGAAAGACTCCGGTCAGAAGGGATGCGTCCACGGTGCTCTCCTTGCGAAACAGGTGATGGATCGACGAAGAGCACGGGGCGTGCCATGGCGAGAGCCCGGCGAACTCTCCGATTCTGCGCGTGTCCGCGTTCGGCGCGGCATCGGGAAGGCCGTGCGGCGTGAGTATTTTCACGGCTGCTGCGAAACAACTCGCGGCACGGCCGGCGTGATCGCCGCGCGAAAAAATTCGCGCCGATCCAAGGCTAGGGACGGCCGACGAAGATCGTGTGGCGTGGCCCGCCCTGGCGCAACCGGGCTCGCACGCGCCGCACCTCGACCTGGAATCCGAAGTGTCGCAGGCGCTGCTCGAACTTGCGGTCGTCCCATGCGGACCAGACCGCGAGGACGCCGCCCGGAGCGAGCGCCGCGCGGGCCGCGGCCACGCCGGCGTTGTCGTAGAGCCGCGCGTTGCCGGCGTCGGTGAACGCGGCCGGCCCGTTGTCCACGTCGAGCAGCACCGCGTCGAAGCGGCCGGTGCCCTCCCGCAGCGTGTCGGCGACGTCGCGCAGGTCGACCGTGACGCGGGGATCCTCGAGCGGACGTCCCGCGAGATCGGCCAGCGGACCACGGTTCCAGTCGACGACCTCCGGGACCAGTTCCGCAACGACGACCGCCGCGTCGCGTGGCAGCAGGTCGAGTGTCGCCCGCAGCGTGAAGCCCATGCCGAGCCCGCCGACCAGCACGACCGGCCCCGGGTGCCCGCGCAGGTGGGCGCAGCCGAGCGAGGCGAGCGCCTCCTCGGACCCGTGCATCCGGCTCGACATCAGCGGCTTGCCGTTGGCCAGGATCACGAGCTCGGAGCTGTGGCGGGTCAGCGTCAGCGTGGTGCCGTCCGGCGCCGTCGTCTCGCCAAGGAGCTCCCACGGGTGCATCGACGGATCGTACCGCAACGCACGGCCGGGCCGGCACGCCGGACCCCGATGCTAAGATGCCGGACAGCGTGCCCGAGACCTCGACCTCCAGCCCAACCATCCGCCAATCGAAGCGCGAGGCACGGCGGGCGGGGCTTGCCGGACGCGCCGCGCTCGTCGGGCGAATCGACACCGTGGCCGCGGCCCGAGCCATCGTCGACCACGTGCTCGCGACGTTCGATCCACCGCCCGGCACCGTCGTGTCGGCGTTCTGGGCCGTCCGTGACGAGCTCGATCTGCGCCCGCTGCTGCACACGCTCCACGCGCGCGGCTGCCGGTGCGCGCTGCCGGTCGTCACCGCGAAGGCCGCACCGCTGACGTTCCGGGCGTGGGAGCCCGGCACCCCGCTGATCGTGTCGTCGTTCGGCATTCCCGAGCCCGGGCCGGAGCAGGTCGAACTGCTGCCGGACCTGTCGCTCGTGCCGCTGCTCGTGTTCGATCGCGCCGGCTATCGCCTCGGATACGGCGGGGGGTTCTACGACCGGACGATCGCGCGGCTCCGCGGGATGCCGCGTCCCCGGCCCTACGTGGCCGCGGGCGTGGCCTTCGCCGGGCAGGAGGTGGCGCACGTACCGCGAGAGGACTACGACGAGCGGCTCGACTGGATCGTGACCGAGCAGGGCGCGGTGCGATGCGGCGGCTGACGCGCGATCGCCATTCGGGCCGGCCCTCGTGGTGGGGCCGCCTGCTGCGCTGGCTCGTCGTGCTGCTCGTCGTGGCCGGGCTCGCGTGCGCCGGGGCCGTGCTGGTCGCCGGTTACCGCTGGCGCGCGGATTCGGAGGCGCTTCGCGGGCAGCTGCGGGCCCAGCCGCCGCGGGTGCGTGCCTATGTCGAGACCGAGCTGGCGAACGTGCCGATCCCGGTCTCGCGCTTCTTTCGCGCCGTGCTGCGCGACGGGCAGCCGATCGTCACGCGTGCCGACGTCACCTGGGACGGGCAGTTCAACATGGGCCGCCCGGGTGCGGACGACTGGCGCCCGTTCACGGCGCAGCAGCGCTTCGTGCCGGGCGCACCGGGGATGGTGTGGGACGCGCGGATCCGGATGGCGCCCGGTCTGGGCGTCCTGGTCCGGGATGGCTTCGTCGACGGCCGCGGCACGATGCGGGGCGCGGTGCTGGGTCTCGTCACGGTGGTGAGCGGCGCGGAGACGCCGGCGCTCGCGACCGCCGCGCTGCAGCGGTACCTGGCCGAGGCGGTCTGGTTCCCGACGGCGCTGCTGCCCAGCCAGGGCGTGGCCTGGACGGCGATCGACGACCGTCGCGCCCGGGCGACCATCCGTGCCGGCGCCGTGTCGGCCGCGGTGGAGTTCCGCTTCGATGGGGAGGGCCGCGCCGCGTCGATGTTCGTACCGGACCGTCTCTACGACGATGGCCGCACGAGGCCGGAGCCCCGCCCCTGGCAGTCGCGGATCCTGGGCTACGCCGTGCACGACGGCCTGACGGTGCCCACCGACGCGGTGGTCGAGTGGCTGCTGCCGGCCGGCGCCTTCGCCTACTGGAAGGCCAGGCCCACGGCCGTGGCCTACGCCTTCGCAGACCGCTAGCCACCGTTCTGCCACACATTCCTGATACAACGGGCTCCATGCAGCTCGCGCGGCGTGCCCTCGTCGGCTTCGTGGCGGTGTTCGTGGTCGGGCTCTACCTGATGGGGCGCGCCCAGCAGGGGCCGGCCTTCGCCGGGGTCTGGGAGGTCATCGCGGTCGATGCCGGCGGCACCGAACGGGAGCGGCCGGTCGGCCCGCGCGGGGGCCGGATCGGGGG
>CAWULT010000032.1:0-41989 GCA_963923455.1 uncultured bacterium | reverse complement strand
GGATCGTTCCGGCCGACCTTTGGTTCCTCTCGCTTGACGGTCTTGACCGCCGCGTCGTCCCCACCGGTGCGCGCCGGCTGCGGCTGCGGCGGCAGGCCCGGCACCGGCCCTGGCGCCGCCGGCGCCGACGGCCTGGCCGCGGCGAAGGCCGGAATGGCCTCCGGCGCCGGATGGTTCATCGTCATCGGCGCGGGCCGCTTCTCCTCCTGCCGGACCGGCACTTCCTGGTTCTCGACCAGGCGCATCGTGAACAGCACGCGCACGAGTTCGTCCTCGATGCGCGACCGCATGTCCTGGAAGAGGGCGAAGCTCTCCTTCTTGTACTCGACGAGGGGGTCGCGCTGGCCGTAGCCGCGCAGGCCGATGCCCTCCTTGAGGTGATCGAGCGAGTAGAGGTGGTCCTTCCACTGCGAGTCGACGATCTGCAGGATGATCTCCGACTCCAGCCGGCGCATCAGCTCGGGACCGACGAGCGCCTCCTTCGCCAGGTAGCCGGCCTTGGCGGCCTCCCAGATGGCGTCGGCGATCGCCTCGGGCCCCTTGCCGTCGAGGTCCAGCGAGTCCAGCGTCTCCTGGTCGAGGCTGAACAGGCGCGACGCCTCGAGCAGCAGCGCAGGGATGTCCGGCTCGTCGACGGCCTTGCCGGCCAGGCGCTCCACCTGCTCGTCGAGGAGGTCTTCGGCGAGCCCCAGGACGTAACCACGGGTGTCGACCAGTTCCTCCTCGGCGAGGTGGATCCGGCCGTCGAGCACTTCGCGACGCAGCGTGTAGACGCTCTCACGCTGCTTGTTCATCACGTCGTCGTACTCGAGCAGGTGCTTGCGTACGGCGAAGTTCTGCGCCTCGACCTGCTTCTGCGCGCGCTCGATCGCGCGCGACACCATCCCGTGCTCGATGGGCACGCCCTCTTCCATGCCCAGCCGCTGCATCAGCCCCGAGATCCGCTCCGACCCGAAGATGCGCATCAGGTCGTCCTCGAGGGACAGGTAGAAACGCGAGGAGCCCGGGTCGCCCTGGCGGCCGGCGCGGCCGCGCAGCTGGTTGTCGATGCGCCGCGCTTCGTGGCGTTCGGTGCCGAGGATGTGCAGGCCGCCCAACGCCACGACGTCCTGATGCTCCGCCTCGGCCTGCCGCTGGAAGTGACCGTGGATCCGCGTCCAGTCGGCGCGCGGCACGCGGTAGACCCCGTCGAGGTGCGAGAAGTAGACGAACTCGTCGTCGTCGACGAGCTTCTCCTCGCCCTTCGGCAGCCGCTCGGCCACCTCCTCCGCGAGGCACTGCTGCCGCGCCATGTGCTCGGCGCTGCCGCCGAGCAGGATGTCCGTGCCGCGGCCCGCCATGTTCGTGGCGATCGTGACGGTCCCCTTGCGGCCGGCCTGGGCGACGATCTCGGCCTCCTGCGCGTGGTACTTCGCGTTGAGGACGACGTGGCGGATCCCGCGCTTGCGCAGCAGCGCCGACAGCCGCTCCGACTTCTCGATCGAGACGGTGCCGACCAGCGTCGGGCGGCCCGACGCCTGCTTGTCGAGGATGTCGGTGACGATCGCCTCGTACTTCTCGCGCTCGGTCCTGTAGACGAGGTCGGGTTCCTCGATGCGCTGCATCTTCCGGTTGGTCGGAATCGCGATGACGTCGAGGTTGTAGATCTTGCCGAACTCGGCGGCCTCGGTCTCGGCCGTGCCGGTCATGCCCGACAGCTTGCTGTACTTGCGGAAGTAGTTCTGGAAGGTGATCGTCGCGAGCGTCTGGTTCTCGCGCTCGATCTTGACCTTCTCCTTCGCCTCGACGGCCTGGTGGAGACCGTCGCTCCAGCGGCGCCCCGGCATCAGGCGGCCCGTGAACTCGTCCACGATCACGACCTGGCCGTCCTTGATCATGTAGTCCACGTCGAGCCGGAACAGCGAGTGCGCACGCAGCCCCTGCTGGATGTGGTGGAGCAGGGGCATGTTGGCCGGATCGTAGAGGCCGTTCGAGCCCGGCACGAGCCGGTGCGACAGCATCTGCTCGCACTTGGCCATGCCGCTCTCGGTCAGCGTGACCGTCTTGTGCTTCTCGTCGACGAGATAGTCGCCGGTCTGCTCGAGCTGCTCGCGATCCTCGGCCTTGACGTTGCCCTGCGTGACGGCGCCCTTGGCCAGCCGCGGGATGACCCGGTCGACCTCGTAGTAGAGGTCGGTCGACTCCTCGGCCGGGCCGGAGATGATGAGCGGCGTCCGGGCCTCGTCGATCAGGATGCTGTCCACCTCGTCGACGATGGCGAAGAAGTGCCCGCGCTGGACCATGCGGCCCAGCTCGAACTTCATGTTGTCGCGGAGGTAGTCGAACCCGAACTCGTTGTTCGTCCCGTAGGTGATGTCGGCCCCGTAGGCGGCCTGCCGCTGGGTGTCGTTGAGATCGTGCTGGATGACGCCGACCGTCATGCCCAGGAACCGGTGCAGCCGCCCCATCCACTCCGAGTCGCGGCGCGCCAGGTAGTCGTTCACGGTGACGACGTGGACGCCCTTGCCGGCCAGCGCGTTCAGGTACGCGGGGAGCGTGGCCACGAGCGTCTTGCCCTCGCCGGTCTTCATCTCGGCGATGCGCCCGCTGTGGAGCACCATGCCGCCGATGAGCTGCACGTCGAAGTGGCGCATCCGCAGCACGCGGCGGCCGGCCTCGCGGACGACCGCGAACGCCTCGGGCAGCAGGTCGTCGAGCGACGCGCCGTCCGCGACGCGCCGCCGGAACTCCTCCGTCTTGCCCCGGAGCTGATCGTCCGACAGCGTTTCGATCGTGGGCTCGAGCGTGTTGATCTGCGCGACGCGCGGCTGCAGCCGCTTGAGCTCACGCTCATTCTGGGTGCCGATGACTTTCGCGAGGAGCTGACCGAACATGCTGCAGAAGCCGGGCGCTGACGGGAGAAGTGTCTACCGATTGTAGCCGAAGCGGCTACGTGATCGGCAAGGAAAGGCCTGACGCGCCGAGACTTACTGGTCGCGCGGCTTCTGTGTGAGGAGGCGCAGCGGATTGAGCAGGCTGCCGTTGGCGAGCACCTCGTAGTGCAGGTGCGTACCCGTGGCCCGGCCCGTCGCGCCGATGTGGCCGATCACCTGCCCGCGCTTGACGCGGTCGCCCTTGGAGACCGAGAACGACTGCAGGTGCCCGTACTTCGTCTGGAGGCCGAAGCCGTGGTCGACGACGAGGAGGTTGCCGTAGTTGCCCGCGTAGGCGGCCTGCGCCACGAGGCCGTCGGCCGTCGCGTAGACCGGCTGCCCGCGATCGGCGGCGATATCGAGACCTGGATGGAAGTCCGCGCCGCCGTTCAACGGATCGGTTCGCTGGCCCATGCCCGAGGTCATCCAGCCGTGCGCCGGCCAGATGGACGGCGTCGCGGCAGCCAGGGCGTTGCGCCGGTCGACGCGCGACCGGACGATCGACAGGCGCGACTCGAGACCTTCGAGCAGGCTGCGGAGCAGGCCGAAGGTGTCCTCCGGGCTGGTCAGCGCCGCGAGGCTCTTCGCGTAGTCGTCACGTTCCTTGAAGGTGCCGGTGCTGGGGTTGCCGCCCATCGCCCGCGCCCTGACGAGCGCCGGCAGTCGATCCATCGACTTCGCGAGGCCGGGATCGAGCGCGGCCCGCCGGCCGAGATCGGCGAGCGTGGACTGGAGGGTCTCGATCTGCCCGGTCAGGGCAGCCGTGGCCGCGCGGTAGCTGGCGTTCTCGATTTCGAGCGCACGCTGGCTGGCGTAGAGTCCCTGGACGTCGCTCTTGGCCTTCCATGCCGCGCCGAGCCCGATCAGCACGGGCAGCGTCACGACGGCCCCGACCACGATGACCACGGGACGGACGGAGAGGGTCGCCCGGCGCTCGATGCCGGAGACCTTGTCGGCGATGGAGATCGTGAATCGGCGCGAAAGCATGTACCGTATCAGCCCGGCAGGGAACCCTGACCGGGGTACACGTAGAAATGTCAGCCTATCACAGGGACTTCGAGACGCCCAAGCATCGGCCACCCGGGCAGCGAACACCCAGCGAAGACCCGGCACACGACCCCGGCGCCCGTGTCGCCCGTGCCCGCTGGCTGGTGCTGGCCGCCGCGCTCCTGTTCTCGACCGGGGGCGCCGGCATCAAGACCGCTGCCTTCAGCGCCGCGCAGGTGTCCTGCTTCCGCTCGGGGGTGGCCGCGATCGCGCTCGCGGCCTGGCTGCGGGGGCGGCTCACCTGGACCCGCCCGGTCCTCCTCATCGGAGTCGTCTACGGCGCCACGCTGACGTTGTTCGTCGCGGCGACCAAGACGACGACGGCCGCCAACGCCATCTTCCTCCAGTCGACCGCGCCGCTCTACGTGCTGCTGTGCGCGCCGGTGCTGCTGCGCGAACGATTCCGGCGCGTGGATCTCCTCTACGTCGGGGCGCTCGCGGCCGGCATGGTCCTGTGCTTCAGCGGCCAGGCCGGCGGCCGTTCCACCGCCCCGGCGCCGGGCACGGGCAACCTGCTCGCGTTCCTGTCGAGCCTGACCTGGGCCGCCACGCTGATGGCGCTGCGCGCGGTCGAGCGCCACGGCGTCCATCGCGGCGTGGGCCTGACCGCCGTCGTCGTGGGCAACGCCGTCGCGGCGGCCGTCGCCGCGCCGTGGGCGCTGCCCCTTCCCGCGGCGCCGGCGGTGGACTGGGCGACGATCGTCTCGCTGGGCCTCTTCCAGATCGGGCTGGCGTACGTCTGCCTGACCGCGGCGATGCAACACCTGCCGGCACTGGACGTGTCGTTGCTGCTGCTGGTCGAGCCGGTGCTGAACCCGTGCTGGACGTGGCTCGCCAGGGGCGAGCAGCCGGACGCCGCGACGGTGGCCGGCGGAGCGGTCATCGTCGCGGCGACCGGCATGAAGGCCATCCTCGATGGCCGAACCGCACGCGGCGCCGCCGGCCAGGCCTGACGCGACGCCCACCGCCTCATTCGAGCAGCCGGTACTGCAGGGCCTCCGCCACATGCTCGGCGGCCACGCCGTCGGCGCCGGCCAGATCCGCGATCGTCCGGGCCACCTTGAGCACGCGGTCGTGGCCGCGCGCGCTCAAGCCGAACGACGCGACGGCCCGCGCGAGCAACTGGCGCCCGTCCGCGTCGGGACGACAGTGGGACGTCACCTCGCCTCCGTGCAGGTCCGCGTTCTTCGACGGCCCGTCCGGTCCATGGCGCGCCCGCTGCCGAGCCCGTGCCGCCTCCACCCGCAGGCGGACGATCCGCGACGATTCCCCCGGCGCGCCGTCGGCCACGGCCGCCGCCGCGACCGGCGGCACCGGCACGATCAGATCGATGCGGTCGCGCAACGGACCAGACAGCCGGGCCCGGTAGCGGGCGAGCTGCGCCGGCGTGCACCGGCACGCCCGCCGCTCGTCCCCGAGGAAGCCGCACGGGCACGGATTCATCGCAGCGACCAGCACGAATCGAGCGGGGAAGACGGCCGTGCGGCCGGCTCGTGCGATCGCCACGCGCCCCTCCTCGAGGGGCTGGCGCAGGACCTCCAGCACCCGCCGCTCGAACTCCGGCATCTCGTCGAGGAAGAGGACCCCGTGATGCGCGAGGGAGATCTCGCCAGGCCGCGGGATTGCGCCTCCGCCGACGAGCGCCACCGTCGAGATCGTATGGTGCGGCGCCCGGAACGGCCGCTCCGCGAGCAGCCCGCTCCCGGACTGCAGCAGGCCAGCCACCGAGTGGATCGCCGTGCACTCGAGCGCCTCGTCGAAGGTCAGCGGCGGCAGAATCGTGGCGAGCCGACGCGCGAGCATCGTCTTGCCTGCGCCCGGTGGGCCAGACAGGAGCAGGTTGTGTCCGCCGGCCGCGGCCACCTCGAGCGCCCGGCGTGCCGCCAGTTGGCCACGAATGTCCGCCAGGTCGAGCATCGGGCCCGACGGTGCCCACGGCGCGGGCGGCGCCGGGGGCGCGCAGGCCGTGGACTCAGGGTGGTTGAGCGCCTGCACCGCCTCCGGCAGCGCCCGCGCGGTCCGGATCTCCAGCCCTTCGACGACCGCAGCCTCGGCGGCGTTCTGCGGCGGCAGCAGCAGGCGCCTGACGCCGAGGCGGCGCGCAGCCACCGCCACCGGCAGCACGCCTCGCACGCCATTGATACCGCCGTCGAGCGACAACTCGCCGAGGATCAGCGTGTCGTCGAGCGCACGTGCCGCAACCTGGCCCGACGTGGCCAGCAGGGCCACGGCAATCGGCAGGTCGAACGACGAGCCCGCCTTGCGCACGTCGGCGGGCGCGAGATTCACGGTGATGCGGTGCGGCGGAAACTCGTAGCCGGAGTTGCGAATCGCGGATCGGACCCGATCGCGGCTCTCGCGAACGGTGGCGTCTGGCAGCCCGACCATCGAGAACTGGGGCAGGCCGAACGACACGTCGACCTCGACGTGCACCGGGTAGGCCTCGACGCCGAACACGGCGGCGCTGCGGAAGCTGGCGAGCACGCCGGTGACGATGCAAGGAGCGGGGCCGGGCGCCGGGATCGCCGCAGTGCCCGACCGCACGGCCCGGCGACGCGGCCGGCTTCGGACATGGCCGCAGGAACCGAAACGGGTGCGGCGACCGCGCCTCGCAGGCACTGCGAGGCATCCCGTACCGCCGCGGGCCGCCTCTCGACAGGAGACGCCGAATCGAGCCGCTCGACGCGATCAGTCCGCCGCGGCCGCGCGCGAGCGGTAGATGGTCAGGCGCTGGCCGACCGTGATCGTGTTGGACCGCAGCCGATTCCACTCGCGCACCGACGCCACGGTGGCGCCGTACTGCTTCGAAATCGAGAAGAGCGTCTCGCCACGGCGGACGCGGTGCACCAGGCGCGCCCGCACGGATCCGGTTGCCGGCGCGGGCGCCTCGTCGCCGTCAGGCCCGCTGGCCACGGCCCTGACCGGCTCGTCCGCCGGCGCCGTCCTATCGATCACGGCCGACGCCAACAGCGCCGGTGCGCGGGGGACGATCAACTGCTGCCCCGGCACCAACCGCGCCTTCAGGGTGAGGTAGTTGGCCTCGGCGAGGTCGGCGCGACTGACCTGCAGGGCGCGCGCGATCGTGGCCAGCGTCTCGCCCTTCCGCACCACGTGGCGGTTGAGCGGGGCGAGCTCGTCGGTGGCCTCGGACAGCCGCGTACGCACCACCTCGGCGGCGCCAGCCGGCACCTTGAGCTCGTACTCGGTCTCCCGCAGCGGCGTCGTCCAGCGGCGCAGCTCCGGGTTCAGATCCTGGATCACGTCCACGGGCACCGACGCCCACTCGGCCACCCGGCGCAGATCGACCGCGGACGCGAGCGTGACCGACTCGGTGTCCGGCGTCTCCACCGGCGTCACCGTCAGGCCGTACTGCGCCGGGTTCTTGGCCATGATGACCGCGGCCAGGATGAGCGGGACGTAGTCGCGCGTCTCCCGCGGCAGGTAGCGGCTGCTGGCGCTGAGCGACCAGAAGTCGTCGCGGCGCGAGCGATCCATCGCCCGCTGCACGCGGCCGGGTCCGCCGTTGTAGGAGGCGAGCGCCAGGTGCCAGTCCCCGAACTTGTCGTAGAGCGTCCTCAGATAGCGGGCTGCGGCGCGCGTGGCCTTCTCCGGGTCGGCCCGCTCGTCGATGTACCAGTCGTGCTTGAGGCCGTTCTCGAGCCCCGTGCCGCGCATGAACTGCCAGATCCCGCGAGCCTTCGTCCGCGAGAGCGCGCTCGGCTTGAAGGCGCTCTCGACGAGGGGCACGTACGCAAGGTCGAGGGGCAGGCCCTCGGCCCGGAAGACCGCCTGGACCATCGGGAGGTAACGCGTGCCCCGGCTCAGCCCCTCCTCGAGGAAGGTCTTGAGACGGCCGGAGAAGAGCTCGACGAAGGCGAGCACGCGGGCGTTGAGCGGGATCGGGATGTCGTAGGTGGTGAAGCCCAGGTCTTCCTCGACCGTCTGCTTCGTCTCGGGTGTCGGAGCCCCCGGCTCGGCCGGCGCCGCCGCCAGCAGCTGGTCGATCGTGGCCGGCTCGGTACGCTGCTCGGCGAAACCGTCCCCCTGCGCCAGCGACATGACTTCGAGGGCGCTGATCCGCGCCACCAGGCGGTCGAAGTGGCTGCGCAGCCGCGGCTCCGTCCGGGCGCCGGCGGGCGGCTCCATCAGGACTTCGAGCGCCCGGTCGAACTGTGCCCTGGCGGCGAGCAGGTGCCCCTCCCGCATCTCGCGCTGGCCGTCCTCGAAATGCCGCGTCGACAGGGCGAGCAGCTCCGGTACCGGGTCGTACACTGGCGGCGCGGCCTCGGCCGCGGTCTCACGCCGCAACTCGGGCGCCGGCGCCGGTCGTGGAGTCGCGGCGGGCTGAGGTGTCCGTGCAGCGCACGCGCCCGCCGCCAGAGTCGCCACGACGAGCGCGACCCGCACGGGTCCGCTCACGCCAGCAGGCAGACCAGACATCCCAGGGACTCTACCGAAAGCCCACGGACAAACGCAAGTCCTGACGCGTCACTAGTTGCGGGCACTCGCAGGCAATGCCAGGCACACATTCCCCTGGGGCGGGGCCCCGTTCAGGCGGGCCAGCCTGCCTGGACGAACACCTTCTGGCTCTCCCCCAGGTCACGCGCGGAAGGGGTCACGAGCGTCCGCTCGCCGATCAGGATCTTGCGTCCCGCCTTCAGGGCGGCGCGGACGTCCTCCTCACAGACGAAATCCACCGGCGCCTCCGGTGCGGGACCCGCCGCCGGGGCCGCGTCGGTTCCCCCGGCCGGGGAAGCCTGCGAGGGCGCGGTAGGGGAGGCCGCCTGCCTGCCGAAGCCCCGCGCCGCAAGGAACTGTTCGATCCGCGCGGTCATGGCTTCGGCGGAGACGGTCGTGACCGCCGGCGCCTTCGGCGCGCGTGGGAGATCGGTGGGGCGGACCGGGGCCGCCGGCGCCTCGCCGGCAGGAATTCCGTTGGACGTCGACACGGCTGGCCGCACCTCGTAGGCAAGTCGTTTGATGTTGAGCAAGTGCCGCGGAGAGATGTTGTCGGACGTGATGTTTCCGCCCCAGCCACCGCAGCCCAGCGTGAGGGCCGGATCGAGCCCGGTCGTCAGCCCGATCGATCCGTGGGTGGTTGGCGTGTTCACGCAGACGCGGAACGCCGGCTTCTTGAGGCCGAACTGGAGGATGACGTCCTCGGCCTCGGAGTGGATGGACATGGTGTGCCCCATCCCGCCGTATCGCAGGATCTGGATGCAGCGCTCGCACCCCTCACGCCAGTCGCTCACCTCGTACCAGGACAGCACCGGGCACAACTTCTCGATCGACAGCGGATACTCGCGGCCGACGCCCGCCAACGGCGCGATGAGCGCCCGCGTACCCGGACGCACGGCTATGCCCGCCGCCTGGGCGATCTCGAGCGCCCCCTTACCGACGAGCGACGGGTTGGGGAGCCGTTGCGGCGTCACGAGCACCTTGGCCAGCGCCTCGGCCTCGGCGGCGTTGAGGAAGCAGGCGCCCTCGGCCTCGAACGCGCGCCTCGCCTCCTGTGCAATGGCGGTGTCGACGACGACCGAGTTCGGGGACGAGCAGAGCACACCGTTGTCGAACGTCTTGCCGAGCAGGATGTCGCGCGCGGCCTTGGCGACGTTGGCCGTCCGCTCGATGTAGCAGGGGGCGTTGCCGGGGCCGACGCCGTAGGCAGGCTTGCCGGCGCTGTACGCGGACCGGACCAGGCCCATGCCGCCCGTCGCCAGGATCACCGCCACGTCGCGGTGCCGCATGAGTTCCTGCGTGCCCTCGAGCGTCACGGTCCGCATCCAGCCGATCCCGCCGGCCGGCAACCCGGCCTTGGCTGCCGCGTCAGCCATGATCTCGACCGCCCGGGTGATGCACCGCGCGGCCGACGGATGAGGGCTCAGGACGATCGCACACCGCGCCTTGATGGCGATGAGGACCTTGTAGATGGCGGTCGACGTGGGGTTCGTCGACGGCACGATGGCGGCCACGACGCCGAAGGGTTCGGCGATCTCGACCAGGCGCCTCTCGGGCACCCGGTTCACGACGCCAACGGTCTTCATCGGCCGGATGAACTCGTAAACGGTGCGGGAGGCGAACAGGTTCTTCTGGACCTTGTCCGCCACGACCCCGAAGCCCGTCTCCTCGACGGCCATCCGGGCCAAGGCCTCTGCGTGGGGACGGACGGCCTCCGCCATCGCCGACACGACGGCGTCGATCTGCTCCTGGCTCAGTTCGGCTATGAGGGGCTGCGCCTGCCGGGCAGCGCGGGCAAGCGCGCGGGCCTCGGCGATCGACGCCAGATCCTTGTCCGTCTGGGGGACGGGGTCCTGGGCGGCCATGGAACGAGCCCTACGCCTTGAGGATGACCCTTTCCACGTCGGAGTGCGGTCGTGGGATGACGTGGACCGACACCAGCTCTCCCACACGCCGGGCGGCCGCGGCGCCGGCGTCGGTCGCGGCCTTCACCGCGCCGACGTCCCCCCGTACCAGGACCGTCACATAGCCGGCGCCAATATATTCCTTGGACACCAAGACCACGTTGGCCGTCTTGACCATCGCGTCCGCCGCCTCGACCGACCCGATCAGCCCGCGGGTCTCGACCATCCCAAGCGCCTCTGATGCCATTGGCTCAGGACTTTAGCAGACATGCGCAGTACGATGCCAGCCCTGCGGTCCCGGTCCACCGGGCTCCAGGGCGGCCGCCAGGACCGTAGAGACGTCGAGAGGAAGTGCCCTCTCTGGTCTCGGCCGGGGGCGGTCGCCGGCGCCGGCCAGGGTCACGCCTGCGTACGAACGGGCATCGAGAGGATTGAGCGCATATAGCATATAGATGTCAGGACAGGTGAGGAACGGCCCAACGGTGTGCAAAGATGGTGCAGGCCACTGGTGCGCGCGACTACTGTGACCGAGAAGGGCACAGGGAGCAACCGAAGGTCGGCGTGCGGTCGACCCCTGGTGCAAAACTGTAATCATGGAATTCCGCTGTAGGCTCGGCACGCCGGGCGGCGAAGTCATCGAGGGCGTCTACGTGGCCGACAGCGAGGCCCGTCTGCGCCAGGAGCTCGAGGAGAAGGGGCTGTACGTCCTTTCGCTCAAGCGCCGTGCCGGCCTGGCCGGCCTGACTCTCGGCAGCGGCCGGCGGGCGAAGATCGGGCATCAGGAGTTCATGGTCTTCAATCAGGAGCTCGCCACGCTGCTCAAGGCGGGCATGCCCCTGGTGCAGTCGCTCGACATCCTGCGGCAACGCGTGTCGAATCCCACGCTGAAGACCGCGCTCGACACCGTCCACGACAAGGTCAAGGGCGGCGTGGCACTCTCGGACGCGTTCGCCGAGCAGGGCACCCTGTTCCCGCCCGTGTACTCCGCCTCGCTGATGGCGGGGGAGCGAAGCGGCAGCCTCGAGCCGGTGATTCGGCGTTATGTCGGCTACGAGAAGATCGTCGGCGCGATCCGCAAGAAGACCGTCTCGGCGCTGATCTACCCGGCGATTCTGGTGGCGATGATGCTCGTGCTGATCGGCATCGTCGTCCTGCGCGTGATTCCCGCGTTTTCCTCGTTCTACGCCAACTTCGGGCGGGAGCTGCCGCTGGCGACGCGGATCATCATCGGCGTCTCCGAGGCGGTGGCCAACAACATCCTGATCGTGGGCCCGATTCTGGTCGGCCTGGCGGTCGCCGGCGTCACGTGGGCGCGGAAGCCGAGCCATCGCGCACGGGTCGATCGGGCGGTGCTGAGCCTGCCCTGGGCAGGCCCGCAGGTGCGGAAGTTCGTCACGTCCCAGGCCGCCCGCACGCTCGCGACCCTGCTCGGAGGCGGCCTGCCGCTCGTGAACGCGCTCCAGATCACCGCCCGCTCGCTCTCGAGCCGGCACTTCGCCGGCGAAATCGAGGAGATCCGCGAGCGCGTGCAGGAGGGCCAGGGCTTCGCCGCCGCCATGGCGGCCCGCGGCACCTTTCCCGATGTCGCGATAAAGATGATCGAGGTCGGCGAATCGACGGGCGCGCTGCAGGAGATGCTGAACAGCCTCGCCGACTTCTACGACGAGGAGATCGAAACGGCGGTCGGCCGCTTCATCACCGTCATCGAGCCTGCGCTGCTCGTGCTGATGGGCCTCATCATCGCGGTCGTCGTGCTCGCGCTGTACATGCCGCTCTTCGAGCTCAGCTCGGTGGCGGGGGGATAGGGATCCGTGGAGACACGCCAGGCCGCCGCCCCGAAAGCCGCCACCGCCGACCCGGCGAACCTCGTGCTGCCCACCGAGGACCACGCCCAGGAGGTCGCCCGCGCCCGCAAGGTCGCCGAACGGTACCGGCTGGAATTCGTCGACATGGACGACTTCCGGATCGACCAGGAACTGTTCCGCGCGATCCCGGCCGACCTCATGCTGCGCGGCGGCTTCGTGCCGTGCCGGCGCGAGGGCAGTTCGCTCGTCATCGTCGTGTCGGACCCGACCGACCTTCCGATGATCGACGAGGTCAGCGCGGTCCTGGGCATGCCGATCAAGGTCGCGGTCGGCGCGCCGACGGCGATCCAGTCGATCCTCAAGAAGAGCGAGAGCTCGCAGCGCGTGCTCGAGGAGGCCACCGAGGGCTTCCGGATGCAGGTCCTGCGGGAAGAGGAGAGCGGCGACGACAAGCTTACCGTCGAGCGGCTCACGACGAGCGAGGTCAGCCCCGTCATCCGCCTCGTCGACTCGACGATCTACACCGCGATCCAGCGGCGTGCGAGCGACATCCACATCGAGACGGGCGACGACGCGGTCTACGTGAAGTACCGGATCGACGGCGTGCTCCAGCCGGCGATGCGCCCCATCTCGAAGCAGCATCACAGTTCGATCATCTCCCGCATCAAGGTGATGGCCGAGCTCGACATCGCCGAGAAGCGCATCCCGCAGGACGGCCGGTTCAAGATGCGGATGCCGGGCAAGACGATCGACTTCCGTGTGTCCATCATGCCGAGCGTCCACGGCGAGGACGCGGTGATCCGCGTCCTCGACAAGGAGTCGATCAGCGAGCAGTTCACGGAGCTCAAGCTCGACATCCTTGGCTTCCCGGAACTGGAGCTGCGGCGCTTCCGCAAGTACATCCGGGAGCCGTACGGCATGGTGCTCGTCACCGGGCCGACCGGGTCCGGCAAGACGACCACGCTCTACGCAGCGCTCTCCGAGATCAAGTCGGTCGAGGACAAGATCATCACGATCGAGGACCCCGTCGAGTACCAGCTGCGCGGCATCACGCAGATCCCGATCAACGAGAAGAAGGGGCTGACCTTCGCGCGCGGCCTGCGGTCCATCCTGCGGCACGACCCCGACAAGATCATGGTCGGCGAGATCCGCGACCCCGAGACGGCCCAGATCGCGATCCAGTCCGCGCTGACCGGCCACCTGGTGTTCACGACCGTCCACGCCAACAACGTCGTCGACGTGCTCGGCCGGTTCCTGAACATGGGCGTCGAGCCCTACCAGTTCGTCTCGGCGCTCAACTGCGTGATGGCCCAGCGGCTCGTCCGGCTGATCTGCTCGCACTGCAAGCGCCCGACGCGCGTCGATCCGAAGGCCCTCGAGGAGTCCGGCCTGAGCCCGGAGCTCGCGCGGACCGGGCAGTTCTTCCAGGGCGCGGGATGCGTGGAGTGCGGCGGCACCGGCTTCAAGGGCCGGACGGCCATCTGCGAACTGCTGAACCTCTCCGACCGCATCCGCGAGATGATCCTGGAGCGGCGGCCGGCCTCGGAAGTGAAGAAGGCCGCGCACGAGGAAGGCATGCGGTTCCTGCGCGAGTCGGCGGTCGAGAAGGTGCTGACCGGGCTGACGACCTTGCGCGAAATCAACAAGGTGACCTTCGTCGAATGAGGGGCCCGATGTCTTGGTTCGGGGGAGTCTCGCCGGACGCGGCGATCGAGATTGCGGCCGACGCGGTGTCCGCGGCGGTGGTGAGCGGCCGGGGCCGCGAGGTACTGGTGCAGGCCTGGGCCAGCGAGCCGCTGCCGGCCGGAGCACTGACACCGTCGCTGACGGCGCAGAACATCGCGGACCGGCGCGCGGTCCAGGCCGCCCTGAGCACCGTCGTCGAACGGCTCGGGACGCGCCCGAAGCGCGTCGCGCTCGTCGTGCCCGACCTGTCCACGCGCGTCTCGCTGGTGCGTTTCGAGCAGGTGCCAGCGGGCCGGGACGACCTCGAGCAGCTCATCCGCTGGCAGCTGAAGAAGTCGACGCCGTTCCCGATCGAGGACGCGTGCATCAGCTGGGTGCCCGGCATGGGGGCGGCCGATGGCAGCCGTGAATTCGTCGTCGTGCAGGCCCGCCGCGACGCCGTCCGGGAATACGAGGCCCTCTGCGAAGAACTCGGCATGCACCCGGGCCTCGTCGATCTCTCGACCTTCGGGGTGATCAACTGCTTCCTGGCCGGCGGCAACCTGCCGAGCGGCGATTGGCTGCTCGTGCACATGCGCAGCGACTACACGTCGATCGCGATCATGCGGGGCGCCGACATGGTGTTCTTCCGGAACCGCGCCGAAGGAGACGGCGACACCCTGGCGGACCTCGTCCACCAGACGACGATGTACTACCAGGATCGGCTGTCCGGGCAAGGGTTCTCGCGCGTGCTGCTCGGCGGCATCGGCCGCGCCGGAGGCGACGTCGAGGGCGCGCGGCGCGGACTGGAGGAACGGCTCGGCATCCCGGTGGAGCCGATCGATCCCACGCGCGTGGCGATGCTCACCAACCGGATCAGCGCGACCAGCGACATCATGGCGCGCCTGGCGCCCCTCGTGGGCATGTTGCTGCGGTCCCGTGACGCAGTGGTGGCGGCCTGATGCTTCGCACCAACATCTCGACACGGCCGTTCTACAACGATCGCCTCGTCCAGGCCGCGATCGCCGGCGGGCTCGCGCTCGTGCTGGCGGTCACGGCATTCAACGCCGTCCGGTACCTCCGGCTGTCGGCGGCGGAGCGGACGCTCGGGGCCAACGCGGCGTCGGCCGAAGCGGAGGCCGCGCGGCTGCGCACGGAGGCCGCGGCCCTCGTGGCCCGGATCGACGCGAAGGAACTGGCGGCGGTCTCGGCCGAGGCGCGCAAGGCCAACACGCTGATCGGACAGCGCACGTTCTCGTGGACGTCGCTCTTCGCCCAGTTCGAGAGCCTGCTGCCCGACGACGTGCGCATCACCTCCGTGCAGCCGCGCGTGGAGAAGGACGGCAGCTTCGTCGTCGGGCTCGCGGTGAAGGCCCGGAGGGTGGAGGACCTCGACGCGTTCATCGAGGCCCTCGAGACCCGTGGCTCCTTCCGCAACGTCCTGCCAGTCGAGGAGCAGACCGACGACGAGGGCCTGCTCGAAGCGGTCATCGAGGGTGCCTACGTCGAGCCACCGGCGAACCAGCCCGGGCCGGCCGGCGCCGTCGCCGGCCAGGTCCGAACGGGAGGGCAGGCCGGTGAGTAGGTTGCTGAACATGCCGCTCGTCGTGCGCGCTCTGCACGAGTACCGGCGGGCGCTCATCCCGCTGGCGGCAGCCCTTGTCGCCAACCTCCTCATCTACGCGCTGGTGAACTACCCGCTGTCCCAGCGAGTGGCCAACGTCGAGGAGCGGAACCAGCGCGCGGCCCAGTCCCTGGCGGGCGCCCGCGCCGAGCACGCCCGGGCGGCCGGCGCGCTGAGCGGCAAGGACCGCGCGGTCACGGAGCTGGGCACGTTCTACACGAGCGTGCTGCCGCGCGACCTGGCAGGCGCGCGCCGCCTGACCCACCTGCGGATCGCCCGGATGGCCCGCGAGGCCAACCTGCGGTATGGCCGGGCCACCTCGGAGCCGGTCACCGAGCGCGACAGCGTACTGACCCGGCTCAAGGTCGAAATGGCATTGACGGGCAGTTATGCCGAAATGCGGGCGTTCCTGAGCCGTCTCGAGAGCGCGACCGAGTTCGTCGTGATCGACAACGTGCAGCTGGCGCAGCCTGGAGAGGCCGATACACCCCTCGACGTGACGCTCGCGCTGTCCACCTACTACCGGACGCCACAACCGTGACACGCCGAGCCCTGTACTCGCTGCTCGGCGCCGTGACGCTGGCCGGCACCGCGACCGTGGTCCTGAGGCCCGGCTCGACGGATACCGCTGCCACGGCGCCCGTGGCACGCCAGGCGGCCGCGCCCGGTGCGCTCCAGGAGGGCGGCGTGGCCGACCTCGATCTCGCGCGCCTGCAGACCCGGCGCGACGCTCCCGCGCGCACGTCGCGCGATCCGTTCCGGTTCAAGCCGAAGCCGGTCCCACCGCCGCCACCGGCGCGCAACACGCCGCCGCCGGTGCCCGTGGTGACGGGGCCGCCTCCGTTGCCGCCGATCCCGCTGCGCTTCATCGGCCTCATCGAGACCGTGCAGCGGGCCGGCCGCGTCGCGCTGCTCAGCGACGGCCGCGGCGCGGTCATGTCCGGAAGGGAAGGCGATCTCATCGAGGGCCGCTATCGCGTGATGCGGATCGGGACCGATTCGCTCGAACTCGCGTATGCGGACGGGCGAGGGCGTCAGACCATTCGACTGTCAGGACAATGATGGATTCAACGACACGCGTGCGACGAATGGCGTGGCTGGTGCTGGCCGTCACCCTGAGCGCCGGGTGCGGCGCCGGCCGCACCTTCGGCAAGGGCGAGAACGCCGCACGGGCGGGCGACTGGGACACGGCCGTCGAGCACTATCGGCGTGCGGTGCAGCAGGCTCCCGACCGGGCCAAGTACCGCATCTCGCTCGAGCGGGCCATGATCAGCGCCTCGATTCAGCATCTCGACCAGGCCCGGATCTTCGAGGCCCGCAGCCAGCTCGACGAAGCGCTGCGCGAGTACCGCCGCGCCAGCGAGTTCGACCCGCCGAACCGGCAGATCGCCGGCAAGGTCATCGAGATCGAGCGCCGTATTCGGGACCAGGCCGAGGCCAATCGGCCGCGGACGAACCTGCAGCAGCTGCGCGAGCAGAACCGGCAGGCCACGACGCCACCGCTGTTCAACCTGACGACCGTGCTGCCGGGCATCCGATTCACCAACACCGGCCTGCGGGACATCCTGAATTCGATCGGGATGACGAGCGGCATCAACGTCACCTACGACAGCGCGTTCCAGGACCGGCCCTACACCGTGCAGCTGGACAACGTCACCCTCGAGGAGTCGCTAAACCAGATCCTGACGGCCAACCAGCTCTTCTTCAAGGTGACCAACCCGAAGAGCATCATCATCGTGCCGGACAACGCGCAGAAGCGCGCCCAGTACGACGAGCAGGCCATCCGGACGTTCTTCGTGTCCCACGCCGACGCCACGGAGCTGGCGACGACGATCAACCAGGTGATCCGCGTGCCCGGAGGGCAGGCCCAGCCGACCGTCGCCGCCAACAAGACCTCCAACACGATCACCGTCCGCGCGACGAACAACGTGATGGCGATCATCGAGCGCATCGTCGAGGCCAACGACAATCCGCGCGCCGAGCTGATGGTGGACGTCCAGATCCTCGAGGTCAACCGGGCCCGGACGCGCCAGTTCGGCCTGGACCTCGGCGACTACTCGATCAACGCGACGTTCTCGCCCGAGGTCGATCCGCGTGGGTCGGGCACGACGGCGCCGTCACGCGTGTTCAACGCGAACACGGTGTCCAGTGGCGTCAACACCTCCGACTTCTACCTGGGCGTGCCGTCGGCCGCCGTGCGGTTCCTCGAGAGCGACTCCGAGACGAAGCTCGTGGCCAAGCCGCAGCTGCGCGGCGCGGAAGGGCAGAAGCTGACGCTGAACCTCGGAGAGGAAGTGCCGGTGCCCTCGACGACGTTCTCTCCGCTGGCGGCAGGCGGCACGTCGTTCCAGCCCCTGACGTCCTTCAACTATCGGACCGTCGGCGTCGTCGTCGAGATCACGCCGCGCGTGACCTACGAAGGCGACATCATGCTCGATCTCAGCGTCGAGAGCAGTTCCCTCGGCAAGGGCACGAAGATCGGTGACCAGGTCCTGCCGTCGTTCACGTCGCGGAAGGTCACGACGAAGCTGCGCCTGCGCGACGGCGAGTCGAACCTGCTCGCCGGGCTGCTCCAGGAGGAGGAGCGGAAGTCTCTGCGGGGCTTCCCGGGGCTGCTGAAGCTGCCGGTGATCAAGCAGCTCTTCTCCGCCAACGACAACACGGTCGGGCAGACCGACATCATCATGCTGCTGACGCCGCGCATCCTCCGCACCCACGAGCTGACGGCGGCGGACGTCGCGTCGATCCAGATTGGCACCCAGCAGAACCTGGTGCTGAACGGCCAGCCGCCGCTCATCGCGCAGCCGGCGGCGGCCGCCGCCCCGGGCGCAGGATCTCCGGCGGGCGCCGGCGGGCCCGCCGCGGGCCCGGCCCCCACACCGACGGCCGCGGCGGCGCCAGCGGCTCCGGCCCAGGCGCCGCAGCCGGCACCGCCGGTGGGCCAGGCGCCGGTGCCGGCGCCCGGTCCCGCACCGGCACGAACGCCCCCTGCGCCTGGAGGCGCGGCCGCGGCGGCCCCAATCGCCGGCGGCGGACAGATCGCGATCTCTCCGCCAGACTCGGACTTCCGCGTCGGCGGCGGCCCTTATACGGTGCCGATCTCGGTAACCGGCGCATCCTCGCTGTCGTCGACGTCGTTGACCGTGACCTACAACCCGGCGACGCTGCGGGTCCGGACCGTTCAGGAGGGCAGCTTCATGCGGTCGGGCGGCGTGCAGGCGGCCTTCACCAACAGGACCGACTCGGCCGCCGGACGGATCGACATCGCCATCATCCGGCCGGGTGACACGACGGGCGTGGCGGGCACGGGTCTGCTGGCGGCACTGCTCTTCGACGCCATCGCGCCTGGACCGGCCAACCTCAGCGTCACGGGGACGGGCTCGGCGCCGGGCGGCGCGCCGGTGTCGTTGCAGTTCGCACCGGTCACCTCGGTGACGGTGCGGTAACGGGGCACGGTATGGGCCCAGTCGTGTGGCGCGGACGGACGCGGCCTGCCGAGGCCGGCTTCAGCTTCATCGAGCTGCTGGTCGTCGTGGGCATCCTCTTCGTCCTGGCGTCGGCCGCGATGCCGCTGGCCCAGGTGTCGACGCAGCGCCAGCGCGAGGCCGAACTCCGCCGGGCGCTGCGCGAGATGCGGACGGCCGTCGACCGGTTCAAGGACGCCGTCGACGCGGGCGCCATCCCGACGACGGCGCTCAAGCCCGGCAACGAAGGTTATCCGCCGACGCTGGAGACGCTCGTCGAGGGCATCGACGCGGCCAACGATGCCTCGGGTCGGAAGCTGAAGTTCCTCCGGCGGATTCCCATCGATCCGATGACGCACGGCACCGAATGGGGCCTGCGCTCGTACCAGGACGATGCCGATTCGACCCGCTGGGGCGGCGAGAACGTGTTCGACGTGTACACGACGAGCGAGGCAACGGCGCTCGACGGTACGAAGTACCGGGACTGGTAGGACATGGCATCGGTAGACCGCAGACACCCCGTCACCGCCTCTCGATCCGCCGGGTTCACGCTGATGGAGCTCATGATCGTCATGGGCCTCATCGTGGTCCTGGCCGGCATCGGCCTGTCGGTGTACGGCAACAGCGTGACGCGCGCGCGCGAGGCCACCCTGAAGGAAGACCTGTTCCGGATGCGCGACGCCATCGACCAGTACTACGCCGACAAGAGCACGTATCCGCCATCGCTGGACGCCCTGGTTTCCGAGAAGTACCTACGGGCGGTCCCCGTGGATCCCTTCACGAACGCGGCGGACACGTGGCAGACGACCATGTCGGAGCCGGATCCGGGCAATCCGTCCGCGGAGCCCGGCATTTTCGACGTCAAGAGTGGATCCGACCGCCGGGGGCTGGACGGAACCGCGTACGCGGAGTGGTGAACACCATGAAGAATGGGATCAGTGAGCGCGCGACACGCCTGGCAGCCATCGCGCTGATCGTGGGCGCCGTCCTCGTCTCGGCGGCCTGCGAGAAGATGCCGCTGCTGGCGCCGCAGAACTCGACGGTCACCGTCACGGCGGCCTCGAAGACGCTCGCCACCGGAGGCCAGACCGAGGTGACGGCGTTCGTCGCCGAGTCGAGCGGGACGCCCGTCCAGAACGACACCGTCGTGCGGTTCACGACGAACCTCGGCCGAGTCGATCCCGCCGAGGTCGGGACGAAGAACGGCTACGCCGTCGTGACGTTCTACGCGGGCGACATCGCCGGCGTTGCCGACGTCCGGGCGACCTCCGGCAGCGCGGGCACCGCGTCCGGCGCGACCACGGCAACCAACGTCGTGCAGATCACCGTGGGGGCCGCGGCGGTCGAGAACGTGGTGCTGCGCGCCAACCCGGCGTCGGTGCCACCCGAAGGAGGGACCGTCGAACTGGTGGCGGTCGTGACGGGGGCCAACAACCGCGCCCTGCCTGGGATTCCCGTCTCCTTCGTCTCGACGGAAGGGCAGTTGTCCTCCGGACGGGCCGTGACCGACGGCGACGGAGAGGCCCGCGTGACGATCTACACCACCAAGACGGCGTCGGTCACCGCCACAGCAGGCACGAAGACCAGCACGGCCGTCACCATCACGCGGCGCGACCCGCCGCCCACGCCTCCGACGATGGGAGTGACGATCACTGTCGGGACGCCCGATGCTGCCACCGCGCAGGGACAGCGATGGCCGTTCACGGCCGAGGTCACAGCCAGCGGCGGAGGCACCGGCGCCGAAGTGCCGCAGGCAACCAAGTATTCGTGGGACTTCGGCGACGGGGTGACCGCCGAGACGAGCGGCAGGACGATCGCCCACGTGTACGCGACGTCTGCGCAACGGGTCGTGCGCACAGTCACCGTCCGTGTGAGCCTGTCGAACGGGCAATCGGTCTCGGCGACGACAGAGATCCTCGTGGGGTCCTTCCCGTAGGGTCATGCTCGGCCGGCGGATGACGGACCGGTCGGCGCCACCTGCCCGCCCCTTCCGGCGCGGGCAGGACGGCTATGCCATGGCGGCGCTGCTCGTCGCGATGACCGTGATGGCGCTCGTGATGAGCGCGGCCGTTCCGCAGTGGCAGACCGTGACGAAGCGGGAACGCGAGGCCGAGCTGATCTTCCGCGGCGAGCAGTACGCTCGCGCGATCCAGCTGTTCCAGCGGAAGTACGCCAACACGCTGCCGTCGAGCGTCGATCAGCTCGTCAACGAGCACTTCCTTCGCCGCAAGTACCTCGACCCCATCACCGGCGGCGAGTTCCAACTGCTGGGGCTGGCCGAAGCAACGGCCGTCTCCGCGAGCGCCGACGGGCGCGGCGGGCTGCCGTCACCGCCCGGGCGTCAGGGTGGGGCGGCGCAGCCAGGCGCCTTCGGACGCCAGGGCGGCGTCGGATCCACTGCCGGCCTGCCGGGCACGGGGCCGGGCGGACGGGCGACGGGCCCGATGCCGCCTGGCGCGGGCATCGCGACGCCGGCCGGCGGCCGCGGTGCGACCGGCCAGCCCGTCGGCGGCATCATGGGCGTCGCCAGCCGCAGCACGGAGAAGTCCCTGCGCCAGTATCGCGGGCGCGGCGCCTACAACGAGTGGGCGTTCGTGCCCGTGCAGCGGCAGTTGGCGCCGGGTGGACCCGGGGCCCCGGGGCCCGGCCTGCCGGCCGGGACACGCGGAACGCCGACACCAGCCGGGCCGGGACGCGGCACAGGCCTCCCGGCTCGCGGCCGTGGCCCCGGCGCGCAGACCGGAAGCCCCTTCGGGCCGCCCACCGTGCCCGGCCTCGGCGGCCGCTGATCAGCCCGTCAACGCGGCAACCACCGCGTCGTGGACGGCTGGCCTGAGGCGAGTGATCCCCTCCCCTGCGCGCAGCGGATGGACGCGGTTCGTCAGCAATACGACGTAGGTCCCGGCGTCGGGGTCGATCCACAGGGACGTGCCCGTGAAACCGGTGTGGCCGAATGCGCGCGGCGACATCAGGCGGCCGCATGACGAGGTGGGCAGCATCGTGTCCCATCCGAGCGCGCGTGAACTGCCAGGCACGCCCCCGTGCCGCGTGACGAACGCGGCCAGCGTCTCCCGCCGCGCGAAGCCCACCCGGCCATCGAGGATCTGCAGCAGGTGGCGCGCGAAGACGCCGACGGCGGCCGCCGTCCCGAACAGGCCCGCGTGGCCGGCAGCGCCCCCGAGCGCCCACGCGTTTTCGTCGTGGACCTCGCCTCGCAGCACGCGGCCGCGCCACGGGTCCGCCTCGGTCGGCGCGATCCGCCGCGTCCACTGCTCAGGGGGATGGAACTGCAGATCCTCTCCGGCGCCAATCGCCGTCCACAGCGCCGCGAACGCCTCGGGCAGGGGCGTGATGTCCTCGAGCAGGAACCCGAGCAGCATGAAGCCGAGGTCGCTGTAGACCGACTGCGTCCGCGGCGCGTATTCGAGCGGTGTCGCGCAGATGGCGGCCTCGAAGTCCACGCGCCCGCGCAGCGTGCGGTAGAACGGCCGGTGTGCCGGCAGCCCCGAACAGTGCGCCAGCAGGTCTTCGACGGTGACCGGCCCCCGCGGCAGCGTGCATCCGAGCAGGTGCTGCACCACCTCATCGTCCAGCGCCACGCGGCCACGCTCGACCTGCGTCATCAGCAGCGTCGCGGTGGCCAGGACCTTCGTCAGCGACGCGAGATCGAAGATCGTGTCGGCCGACGCCGCTGGCGCGTCGGCCTCGTAGGTGAGCCGCCCGACGGCCTCCCGCCAGACCGGCTGCGAGGCCCGGCCCACTTCGATGACCGCGGCCGGGGTGACGTGCTCCGCCACTGCGGCCTCGAGCAGCATCCGGACGGAGTCGAAGCGAGCCATCGGCGCGCTACCGCGCCAGCACCACGGGCGGCGCGGGGCCCACGGGCATCGACGAGCCCACGCCGGGGCCGCTCGCGGCGGTGAACCCCCAGGCATCGCCGACGCCATCGGGCTGGAGCACCGCATCGAGAAACCCATTGTCGAGCCACGTCGACCAGTCCTGCAGATGGCCACGCAGGGCGGCCGCCGCATCACCGGCGACCGTCGCGACCACAGGCGCTCCGGGCCGCACCTTCCGGATCTCCGACCGCACGAGCGTCGCCAGCGCGGTCAACTGCGTCTGCCGGAAGCGCCGCCAGGCTTCGGGGTAGTGCTCGACGTAGGCGAACGGATTCAGGCCGTAGACGTCGTCGGCGGCGCGGCGTTCGGCGGCGGGGATGTCGTGCACGACCTCCGTCCGGAACGCCTCGAGAGCCGCGCGGCTGTAGTCGAAGTCTCCGGCGGGGTAGAGCAGTGACGACACGTGGACGCCGTCGACCGGGAATCGCTCGACGACGCTCCTGATCCGTCCAGCGACGAACAGCGCCGCGGCCCGGGTCAGCGGCGACACGTACAGGCCGTCCACGCGGTCCGTATTGACCCGGCTCCAGCGGGCGAGACGCCCGAGATAGTCGGGGCTCTGCGGCTCAAGCCGCTGCAGTTCACGAGACAGCTCCCGCGGCACCATCAGCCACTCAGGGTGCTGGTAGATCACGTGGTCGCGCGCTGCCGGCAGTTCCCCGGCCGTGGCCACGAGACTCGCGTCGACGGACAGGAACACGCGGAGGCCGCGCGCGCGCGCCGCATCGATGAGCGCGGTCACCGCGCCGTCGGACGGAGCCTGCGGCGCCACGGGTACCAGGACCGTGTCGGCACGGCTCGCCTCGGCGGTCGCAATAGCCCGGCGGACCGCCGAGGGCGACTCGGACCAGCCGGGCGGCGCCCAGATCGCGCGCCGAGGACCGTCGGCGGCGGCCACGGAGCCGATGGCCACCGCGCAGGCGAGCACCCCGGCGAACCGGCGGATCACGCCGGCCCCTTCCGCGCGACGGGCGTCTTCACCGCTGGCTTGGCCGTCGGCTCCGCACCCTTGACGAACGCCGCCTCGGCGTGCCCCTGCAGCATGCCGCGCAGGCGAGGCTCGATGTCCTCGCCGATGGCCTCGCGCATCGAATCGTGCGCCTTGCGCAGCCTGGCCTGAGCCTTGGTCAGCGTCAGGCCGGTCTTCTGCATGACGATGGCCGCCTTGACGTTCCATCGGGCCTTCGCGAGCAGCCGTTCCGCCTCCTCGTAGTCGAGGCCGGTGACGATGTTGACGATCCGGCGCGCCCTGTCCTTCAGCTTCTCGGAGCTGGTGTGCGTGTCGACCATCAGGTTGCCGTAGGTCTTGCCGATCAGCACCATCGCTCCGGTCGTCAGCATGTTGAGCACGAGCTTCGTCGCGGTGCCGGCCTTGAGCCGCGTGGACCCGGCGATGACCTCGGCGCCAACGCCGGGCGCGATGGTCAGGTCGACGAACGTCTGGAGCTCGGTTCCCGGATCGCACGTGACGAACACGACGCGCGCACCGGCCTTGCGGGCCCGCGTGAGCGCGCCGCGGACGAACGGCGTCATGCCACTCGCCGACACGCCGATCACCACGTCCTTCTTCGTCGGCCGCAGGCGCGTGATGGCGCGCGCGCCCTCCTCGTAGTGATCCTCGACGCCTTCCCTCGCGCCGAACACCGCGTCGCGGCCGCCGGCGATCACCGCCTGCACCAGCGACGGGTCGGTGCTGAAGGTCAGCGGCATCTCCGCCGACTCCAGGATGCCGAGGCGCCCGCTCGTGCCCGCGCCGACGAAGACGATCCGTCCACCGCGCCGAAGCGCGGCGGCGACCATCTCGACGCCGACCGCGATGCGCTCCCGCTCGCGCTGCACGGCGGCGAGCATCTTCCGGTCTTCGCTGATCATCAGGTCGACGATCTGATCCGCGTCCAGCTTGTCGATGTCGAGGCTCGACGGGTTGATCGCTTCGGTGGGCAGCGACTGCCACTTGGATCGAAACGCCATAGAGCTACAATTCTAGCGTCCTCTGGGCCACGACTTTGTCATTCCAGACCGCGTCCCCGGTGGACGCCTACCTGACGCACCTGCAGGTCGAGCGGCGGCTGGCCGCCAACTCCCTGGAGAGCTACGCCCGCGACCTGCGCGACCTCTCGGCGGCGACGGCCTCGCGCGGCCCGATCGACGCGCTGAGCCGGACCGATCTGGAGGCGGTCATCCGGGAGCTGATGGCGGGTGGGCGGTCTCCGCGTTCCGTCGCGCGCGCCGTGGCCTGCTATCGTGGCTTCTATCGCTTTCTGGTCCGGGACGGCCGCGTGAGCGCCAGTCCGGCCGACGATCTGCAGGCGCCGCGCGCCTGGAAGACGCTGCCGCGCTACCTGTCGGTCGCGGAGGTCGATCAGCTGCTGGCGCAGCCGGACACGGCGATGCCGCGCGGCATCCGGGACCGGGCGTTCATCGAGCTGCTGTACGCCACGGGGCTGCGCGTGTCGGAACTGGTAGCCCTGCGGCCGGCGGACGTCAACCTGGAGGCCTCGTTCCTGACCTGCACCGGCAAGGGTGACAAACAGCGCATCGTGCCGATCGGCGACGAGGCGGCCGCCTGGGTGCGGCGGTACCTGGCGACCGCGCGCCAGGCCCTGCTCAAGGGCAGGACGAGCCCCAGGCTCTTCGTCAACGCACGGGGCGGCAGCCCTGGCCTCACCCGCGTGGGTTTCTGGAAGATACTCAAGTCGTACGCGCGCCAGGCCGGCATCACCGCGGCGCTCAGTCCCCATGTGCTCCGGCACTCCTTCGCCACCCATCTGCTCGACCGTGGCGCCGACCTGCGAGCGATCCAGCTGATGCTCGGGCACGCGGACCTGTCGACCACCCAGATCTACACCCACGTGCTCGAGCACCGGATGCGGCACGTGTACGACCGCTGCCATCCTCGTCCATGACCCACCGGCCCACCGAGGGGGCGCAGGCTCCGCCCGCGCTCGCATGACGCTCGTCAAGGGTCTCGTCGCGGCCGCGGTCGGCACGTGCGCCGTCGCCCTGCTGGCGGCGTTGCCCGCCCGGCAGGTCCTGCTGCCCGCGTCCGGCCCCAAGCCCGTCCGCGGCGTGATGCACATTCACACTCGCGACTCGGACGGGACAGGCACGGTCGACGACGTCGCCGCTGCGGCGGCGAGGGCCGGCCTGTCGTTCGTCGTGATCACCGACCACGGAGACGCGACGCGTCTGCCGCCGCCGAGTTACCGGTCAGGAGTGCTGTGCATCAGCGCGACGGAGGTCAGTACCTTCACCGGACACGTGATCGCGCTCGGCATGCCGCAGGCCCCGTTTCCGCTGGCGGGGGAGCCGCGTGACGTCATCGACGACATCCATCGGCTCGGCGGTCTGGCCATCGTCGCGCACCCGCACTCGAAGAAGCTCGACCTCCGCTGGTCGGATCTGGACGCGCCGTTCGACGGCATCGAGTGGCTCAATGCCGACAGCGAATGGCGAGACGAGCGCCTCCTGGATCTGGTCCGCGTGCTGAGCACGTACTGGTTCCGGGCGCCCGAAGCGCTCGCCACGATGCTCGACCGGACCAACGAGACGCTCCAGCTGTGGGACCAGGTGTCGAAGACCCGCCCGGTCGTGGGCGTGGCCGGCAGCGACGCCCACGCCCGGTTGGGCGAGGATCGGATCTACCTGCGCCTCCCGTCGTACGAAGCCATCTTCCGGACGTTCTCGCTGGCGGTCACGGGCGTCTCCCTCCGCGGCGACGCGGTCGCCGACGCCGACGCCGTCATCCGTGCCATCCGAGCCGGACACGTGTACTCCGCGATCGACGGACTGGCCACGCCCGCCCATCTCGAGTTCTCGGCGGAGCGGGCCGGCGCGCGGGTCGACGCCGGAGAACGCCTCGGCGCCGGCGGACCGGTGACTTTCACGGTCCGGACCAACGCCCCGAGCGACGCCGCCGTCACGCTGGTCGGCAACGGGCGCCGCATCGCTGCGGGACGGGCGCCCGTGTTCAGCCACACCGAGCCGGCTCCGGCGGGCGCCTACCGGGTAGAAGTCACGCTGAACGGTGTGGGCGGCGAGCCGCCCGTGCCCTGGGTCGTGTCCAACCCGATCTACGTGGGCACGACGGCAAGGACCATCGGGGCTGAGGCCGCGCCGACCGACGCCCGCTTCCTCTACAGGAACGGTCCCGCCGCGGAATGGACGGTGGAGCACAGCCCGCGGGCTCGCGGAGCGGTGTCGGTGATCGGCGCCGTCGGAGGCACCCAGGTGCTATTCAGGTTTGCGCTCGGCGGATCCACGGCAGAGAGCCCTTTCGTCGCGCTCGCGATGCCCGCCGGCTCCGACGTGACGGGGCATGACCGGCTGGCGTTCTCGGGACGCGCGAACCGCCCGATGCGCGTCTCCGTCCAGTTGCGCGCGACGAGGGGCGGCACCGAGCACCGGTGGCGCCGGTCCGTGTATCTCGATGAAGAGGCCCGCCTGGTGACGCTGCCGCTCTCGGACTTCCGGCCCACGACGCCGGCCACCCCCGCGGCCGTGGATCTGCCGGCGGTGACGTCGATCCTCTTCGTCGTCGATCAGGTCAACACGAAGCTGGGGACCAGCGGACAGATCTGGCTCGACGACGTCCGGTACCAGCGGGAGGGCACTACGTCCGGACGGTGAGCAACAGGTAGGCAGCGCCCGCGCCGAACAGGAGGTTCGGCGCCCATGCCGCGAGCGTCGGCGCGATCAACCCACCGGCGCCCATCGCCGCGAACACGCTCAGTGTCGTCCAGTACGTCATCGCCAGACCGATGCCGACGCCGACACCGGCCAGCGCACCACCCCGCCCCATCGTGGCCGCGAACGGAATGGCCAGCAAGGTCATGATCACGGTGACGACGGGGAAGGAGAGCTTGCGGGCGAGCGCCACCTCCTGTGCCAGGACATCGACGCCGCCGGCCTGCAGGCGGGCGGTGTAGGCCTTGAGCTGGCGGAACCCCATGAAACGCGCGTCGGGGGGTTCGGTACCAAAGTAGCTCGCCGGCTCCAGCATCCGGCTGGTCGAGTCGAACGTCGCAAACGCCGCCGGCTCGCCTTCGTCGCCGAACTCGCGGGCCCATCCCCGATCGAGGCGCCAAGCGCGAGGATCGACACCCGGCGCGGACCCGGTGTACGCGGCCGACTCCGCGAACGTGCGGCGCCGCAGGCCGCTCATCTCACGGTCGAACTCGTAGACCGAGAGGCCCAACATACGCGCCGCCTGCGGATCGAACACAGTGTAGTTGTAGATGCTGCCGTCGCCCGCCACCACCCAGCGCCGGCTGAGCGCCTCGGCCTCCATCGTGCCGCCTCGCATCACGCGCCGCAGCGACTCCGCCTTGCGGTTTGCCGGTCCGAGCACGGACTCATCGAGGCCGAAGAGGGCCGCGCCCGCGACGAGCGAGCAGATCAGCAGGGGCAGCGCGACCCGGTACAGGCTGATCCCGCAGGCCTTCATCACGATCAGCTCGTTGTTCTTGACGAGTCCGCCGATCGTGACGAGCGCAGCCATCAGCACCGACAGCGGAAGGACGTAGTACACGTACTGTGGCGTCGCATACCAGAAGTAGGCGCCGAGCATCGCCCAGGTCGCGTCGCCCTTGAAGACCTTGTCGGACAGGTCCAGGAACGTCGAGATGTAGAAGATCGCCGCCATCCCCAGCGCCGACAGCGCGAAGACGCGCAGGTAGGCCGCGGTGACGTAGCGGTCGAGGATGCTGACGCCAGGCCAGCGGACCCAGAGACTGCGGTCGAGCGACCGGGCGCGGCGTTCCCGTCCCTTCAGCCGATCGATCCACGCCATCGAGAGCAGCGGCCGGTCGGCGGAACGATCGCGCCACACGAACAGCATGACGCCGACGGCTCCGAGGACGAAATTGGGCAGCCACACGGCGAACCAGGGGGGCAGCAGTTGTCCCTTGGCGAGGGCCGGTCCCAGGTACAGCGGCACGTAGTAGGCGAAGATCACGAACAGGCCCAGCACGAAGCTGCCGAGCGTGCCGTCACGCCGGTTGGTCGCGCCGAGCGCGACGCCGATGAGGCCGAACACCAGGCACGCGATCGGGATCGAGAAACGGCGATGGATCGCCATTTCGTCGTTGTGGGTCGGGATCCCCTGCTGCCGGCGCTCCTCGATGCGGGCGCGCAACTCGGCGATCGACATCTCGTTCTCGCCCTTCGCCGGCCCCGCCTTCGGAAAGATCGTCTCCGGATCCACGCTCAACACGAGGCGCGCGAAGCGCGTGACCTCGTACGGGCCCGCCGGATCCGTCGCGTGGCGGGACCCTTCTTCGAGCACCAGTTCCACCGAACGCTTCTCACGATTGAGCAGCACCCGTCCGCGCCGGGCCAGATAGACGGCTGGCGCCTGGCCCGGGCGGGAATCGGCGACGAACACCCCCGTCCATCCGCCAGTCGCGGGCACATCGCGCGCGTAGAGAACCAGATTGGGAAAGTCGGTGAAGAAGACGCGCGGGCGCACCTCGCCCTCGGCCCTGGCCGCGATCACACGGTAGAGAATCTCCCGGAAGGCCTGGTTGCTGGACGGTACCGCCACCATCAGGACGTACGCGGTGGCGGCCCAGCAGAGCACCGAGACCAGCCCAACCGGCCACAGCAGGCGCGTGACGCTCAGGCCGCACGCCTGCATCGCGACGAACTCGCGATCGGCCGATAAGCGGCTGAAAGCAACGAGGATCCCGAGCAGCAGCGACATCGGGATCGTCAGGGCGAGCGCCTGGGGCACCAGCGCCAGCATGGCCTGGAGCACCACCTCAGACGGCACGCCCTTGGCGATGAACTCCTCCGCGTACTGAATGAGGCCGGGGATGATGAAGACGAAGGTGAACACCAGCAGCCCGAGGGTGAAGGGCAGGACCAGCTGGCGGATCACATATCGATCGATAATGCGCATGGCGCCTGCCTGATTATGACCCGCGTCGCACTGCTCTGGCACATGCATCAGCCGTTCTACCAGGACCTCGCCACGGGCGAGCACATCCTGCCGTGGGTGCGGCTGCACGCCCTGAAGGACTACTGGGGCATGGTGGCGTTGCTGCGGGAGTTCCCGTCGGTGCGCGTGACCTTCAATCTCGTGCCCTCGTTGCTGGTCCAGCTCGAAGCGTTCGCGCGCGACGAAGCCCGCGACCGCCACCTCGAGATCGGCCTCAAGCCGGCCGATCAGCTGACGCCGGAGGAGCGCCGCTACTGCGTGGAGCACTTCTTCCACGCCCAGCGCGAGCGCATGATCGCGCCCTATCCGCGCTACGCCGAACTGCTGGCGCGCCGCGAGGAGGGCAGGCGCGGGGGAGCCGCGGCCGCGCTGACCACCACCGAACTGCGCGACCTGCAGGTCTGGCACAAGCTGGCGTGGCTGGACCCCTACTACCTGGAGGGCGACGAGCGCGTGGCGGCGCTCGTGCGGAAGGACCGCGGGTTCACCGAGCACGACAAGGCCACGCTCCGCGACGTCGAGCTCGAAATCCTGCGACGGGTCGTGCCCGAGTACCGCGACGCATCCGAACGCGGCCAGGTGGAGTTGTCGACGTCGCCGTTCTACCACCCGATCCTGCCCCTGCTGTGCGACAGCCAGGTGCACCTGGAGCAGCACCCGAACGCCGGCACGCCGCGGCAGCCGTTCCGCTACCCGCAGGACGCGCTGGAACAGCTCGAACGCGCCGCGGCGCTCCACGAGCATCTGTTCGGCTCGAAGCCACGCGGGCTCTGGCCGTCAGAGGGTTCCGTCTCCGAGGCCATGCTGCCGCTGGTCGCGCAGGCGGGCTTCCACTGGCTGGCGACCGACGAGGACATCCTGGCGCGCAGCACGGGGGTCCGGTTCACCCGCACGCCGACCGGCCATCTGGAACAACCCGACTGGCTCTATCGCCCGTACCGGTTGAATCACGGCCTGGCCTGCGGGTTCCGCGACCACGCGCTGTCGGACAGAATCGGCTTCGCCTACTCGTCGTGGTCGGCGGACGCGGCCGCCGATGACTTCGTCCACCGTCTGGCCGAGGCGGGCGCCCGCTACCGGGCGCGCACGGGACGCGACGGAACGGTCTTCGTCATCCTGGACGGCGAGAACGCCTGGGAGCACTACCCGGGCCAGGGACGCCCGTTCCTGCGCGCGTTGTACGGGCGCCTGTCCTCGCACGGCGACCTGCGTCCGGTGACGATGGCTGAGGCCTGCGAGCCGGCTGATGCCTCCATCGGCGCCATCGCGGCCGGGTCGTGGATCAACGGCGATTTCTACATCTGGATTGGTCATCCGGACGACCATCGCGCCTGGAGCCAGCTCGGCGACGCGCGACGCGCCCTCGACACCGCGGCACCTGGCCTCTCGAACGACGCGATGGCGCAGGCCCGCGAAGAACTACTGATCGCGGAAGGCAGCGACTGGTGCTGGTGGTACGGCGACGATCACTCGTCGGACCACGACGCCGAGTTCGACGAGCTGTTCCGGCGGCACCTGCGCAACGTCTATCGGGCTCTCGAGAAACCCGTGCCCGAGGAGCTGTTCGCCAGCAACATCACGACGGCGCCGCAGGTCGTTCGCGTGCATCCGCCGACCGGATTCATCAGCCCGATCGTCGACGGCCGCAACGGGAGCTACTTCGAGTGGCTGGGCGCGGGCGGCGTCGACCTCAGGACCGTCGCCGGCGCGATGCACCAGGTCGCGAGGACCGACGGCCATCTGCACGCGATCCGGTTCGGCTTCGATGACCGCCACCTGTTCGTGCGCCTCGACGGCCCGGGACCGCTCGAAGGCGACGCGCACATCAGCCTCCGCTTCGTGAAGCCGTCCGGCATCCAGGTCGTGCTGACGTCGCCCGAGGGCGCCAGGCTGCAGGTTCGGAGCCAGGATGGCGGCGGCTGGACGACGGTTGCGGTGGCCGACCTCGCCGGGGCCGTGCGGGACCTGGTCGAACTGCAGGTGCCGCTCGATGCGCTGCGCTTGAGGGCGGGCGATCGGATCGCGTTCGTCGTCACGCTCGAGCGCGGGCTCGACGACAGCGCGCACTATCCAGCCAGCGGCGCGATCGAAACCGCCGTTCCGGACGCGAACCCGGTCTCGACGAGCTGGAGCGCCTGAGCCCGGACGGCCGGGATCAGAGGCTGGAAACCCACGCCAGCGCGGCTCAGCGCGGGGCCAAAACGCCCCCAGATTAAATGTCGCATAAGATGCGTTATGTTAACAAACTGGTCACCCGCGCAGAATCAGACGGCAGTCCCGCTCGCTCTCTCCAGTAAGCCCGGTCCAGCCAAAGGCACGGCGGCCAGTCGGGCGTGAACCAACCGTCAGGCCGCAGGCGCCGTGCGTCTGCAGCAGCAACCCGCGCTGTCAGTTTCGGGCGGACCGGAGTTCCCGAATGATGTTCTCGAGAGCGTCGATGATCTCGTCGCGATCGACCTTGCTCTTGGCGAAACTGAGCTTGAGATTGAACGCCTTCGTCGGGGGGCGGAACGCAAACACGAACGACTTCGGACGCCCCGGCTTCGGCTTTGCGGTCTCGGCGCGGACGGCCTGGCGGGTGCCGCCACCCTGGGAGACCCGCTCGACCAACGCGACCATTTTCTTGGGGTCCGACTGCCTAACTATCTGCAATAGCGTCGACTTAGCGGTAATGTCGGCGAGCCGACAGAGGTTCCTGACCTCCTCGGGCATGCTGGCAAGCGCCAGGGACTCGGTGATCGACGTCCTGGACTTCCCGAGCTTGCGCGCCATGTCCTCGTGGGTGTAGTGGCACTTGTCGCAGAGCTGCTGCAGTGCCTCGGCCTCTTCGAACGGGGTCAGGTCTTTGCGCTGCAGGTTCTCGACCAGCGCCAGCTCCATGACCTCTACGTCATCCACCCCACGAATGACGACCGGAACTTCTCGCAGCCCCGTCTGGACCGCTGCGTGGTAACGACGCTCGCCGGCGATGATCTGATACCGGTCACCCTGCTGGCGAACGATCAGCGGCTCGATAATCCCCTTCTCGGCCACCGACGCCATCAACTCCGAAAGGTCTCCCATGACCTGGCGCGGCTGGTTCGGGTTCGGATCCAGCAGGTCGATCGGCACGACACGTCCGACGGGCTGGCCGGCCGAAGCCGCCAGCGACTCGACGTAGTGTTCGTCATGGCGCATCCGCAACGTCTCAGGCAGTCCGCGCTTCGGCACGCTCGATGACCTCCTCACACAGGCTGTAGTAGTCCGTCGCACCGCTCGATTCGGGCGCGAACGTGAAGATGGATTCCTTGTAGGCTGGACTCTCTTCCAGGCGCACGCTCTTGCTGATGACCGTCCTGAAGACCTTCCCCCCGAAGACCTTCTGTATCTGCTCACGGATGTCCCGCGCCAGCGCCGTCCGCTTGTCGTGCATGGTGATGACGACGCCGAGAATACGGAGCGCCGGATTCGGCCGCTGACGCACCTTCTCGATGGTCTCGAGCAGGTCGTCCGTGCCCTCCAGCGCGAAGTAGGACGATTGAATGGGAATGAGCAGGTGCGTCGAGGCGACGAGCGCGTTGACTGTCAACAGGCCCAAGGCCGGCGGGCAGTCGATCACGACATGCGCGTACTCCCCCCGAATCCGGTCCAGCTTGTCCTTCAACCTGAAGTGCGCGTCGAGCTCCCCGACCAAGCGCGACTCCAGCTTGGCCAGTGCGATCTTCGCCGGGGCGACGTACAGATTCGCCAGCGGCGCCGGCAGCACGACATCGCCGATCTCGCAGTCCGGATCGGCGATGGCGTCGTAGGTGCTGCGCGTGATCGCCCCATGGTCCAGGAACGAGATGCTGCTGTTCGCTTGAGGGTCGAGGTCAATGAGCAGCGTCTTGCGCCCGCGCATCGCGAGGGCGGCGGCGAGATTCACCGCGGTCGTGGTCTTCCCCACGCCGCCTTTCTGGTTGGCTATTGAGACGATCATTCGGGAAGAAGTGGGAAGAGGGTGCGCACATTGTAGGGACGCACTCTGGGAGCCGTCAACAACGAACTCCCTCGATCCCGAACGCCGGAGTGAAAACGTCGACTACGGCCCTGGCGCCGATCGATGTCGGCCGGCCGACAATTCACATCTTGTACTTGCCAAGGTCTTCTGGATCAAGGCCTTCCAGCCATTTCTGAAGGCGGTCATTGTCGAGACGCTGCGGGGGACCCAGGTCGGACGACTGGGCGCTCTCGATGACGGACTCCTCGACCAGAATGGGCGACTTTGTTCTCAGCGCGAGAGCGATGGCGTCGCTCGGGCGGGCATCCACGGCGACGCGCTCACCATGCACGGTCAGATGAATCGTCGCGAAGAAGGTGTTGTCCTTCAGGTCGGTGACGACCACCCGGTCGACTTTCCCATCCAGATTCGCGATGAGGTTGCGCAGGAGATCGTGCGTCATCGGGCGCGGAGGGGCGATGTTCTCGATCTGAAGGGCGATGGCGTTGGCCTCGAAGATCCCCACCCAGATCGAGAGCAGGCGATCGCCGTCCTTATCCTTGAGCACGACGATCGGCGTGCTGGTCGTGGGGTCGACCATGAGGCCCTTGATGGTCATTTCTATCAGCATGGCAAACCTGACTCCGATCCTACCGCCCTTACGCGTGCACGAGCACGCCCGACACGCTGTTCGGGCCGGAGCGCTCGACGCGGATCGACACGGTTCGCCCGATGAGGGACGCCGGGCCGTGCCCTTCCATATCGGCCGGAACCGGAAAGTTCACCACGGTGTTGCCGGTCGTACGACCGGACAACTCTGCATCTCGCCGGCGACTGATCCCGTCGACCAGGACCTCCACGACCTGCCCCTCCATCTGCCGATGGCGTGCGGCCTGCAGCTCCCGCTGGCGCCCCTGGAGGGCGACGATCCGCGCCGTCTTCTCCGTCTCCGGCACGTCGTCGGGCATCCGCAGTGACGCGAGCGTACGCGGCCGCGGCGAGTACTTGAACGAGAAGACACTGCTATAGGCGGCGGCTTCGAGCAGCGACATCGTGTCCTCGAAGTCCTCCCGAGTCTCACCGGGAAAACCGACGATGATATCGGTCGAGATCGCCACGCTGGGCAGTGTGGCCCGAATGCGGCCGATCAAATCGAGATATTCCTCGCGCGTGTGCCGCCGGCGCATGAGCTTGAGAATGCGACTCGACCCGGACTGGACTGGCAAGTGAAAGTGCTTGCAGACCCGCGGCAGGTCCCGGACCGCCTCGATGAGGCGCGGCCCCGTGTGTCGCGGGTGCGGGCTCGCGAACCGAATCCGCTCGACCCCCGGCACCCGGTCCACCTCCACCAGCAACTGCGCGAAGTCACATGCCGGATCATCCGGTGCCTGGTAGTGATTCACAATCTGCCCCAGCAGCAGAATCTCCTTCCGGCCGGTCGCAACCGCCTCCTGAACGTCCGCCAGAATGTCGGCCTTGGACCGCATCCGCTCGTGGCCACGCGTGTTCGGGACGACGCAGAACGCGCAGTGATCGTTGCATCCCTCGATGATCGTGATCGACGCGCGCACCGGATCGCTACGGCGCGCGACGCCCACCGGGAATGCGGTCCCATCCGGAGCCCCGATCTCGATCTCGGCAACCGCGGCCCGCGCCGCGCGGTCGACCAGCATGGGCAGCGCCTGGACCTGGGCCGTGCCAAGCACGACATCGATCAGCCGGCCATTGGTCTTGCGCAGGAGCGCATCGCCCTCCTGCTGCGCCACGCAGCCGGCCACCGCCACGACGGGCTTGCGCCCAGTCTCCTCCTCGAGCAGGCGGATCTCACCCAGGCGCGTGTAGAGCTTCTCTTCGGCGTGCTCGCGCACGCTGCAGGTATTGATGACGATCACGTCGGCGTCGGCGTCCCGGTCCGCGGGGACGTACCCGGAGCGGTCCAGCAGGCCGGCCATGCGCTCCGAATCGTGGACGTTCATCTGACAGCCGAACGTTTCGATGAAGTACTTCTTGGACATGGTTCAGTGCCGGCCGCGGCCGGATTCGCCTTCGCCTTTTGCCTTGCGTTTGCCTTTCGCCTCCGTGGCGTCACCAGCGAGCATCTCTCGCGCGCTGGCGCGCATCTGCTCCGAGACGGCATCCCCGGCAATCATTCTGGAAATCTCGGCCACGCGTCCTTCGGGGTCGAGGCGCTCGACCGAGGTTACCGTCCGGCCGCCACGGACCTGCTTGTCGATCTTGAACTGCGTTGTCGCGCGCGCGGCAATCTGCGGCAAGTGCGTAATGCACAGAACCTGGAACTCCCGTCCCAGATCACGCAACCGCTTCCCCACCACGTCGGCAACCCGCCCGCCGATGCCCGCGTCCACCTCATCGAAGATCAACGTCGCGACGCCGTCGACCCGCCCGACCGACCTGGCGCCGAGCGTCTTCAGCGCCAGCATGACGCGGGAGAGCTCTCCGCCCGAGACGATGCGTACCATCGGGCGGACCTCCTCGCCCGGGTTGGGCGACACGAAGAACTCCGCTTCGTCGATGCCCCGTTCTCCCCAGCGGTCCTGCGGAAGCTCCGGATGCGAGAACCGCACCTCGAAGCGGGTCCTCGCCATCGCCAACTCCTCGAGCAGCGCCTCCATCTCCTTCGAGAAACGGACGGCGGCGCTGCGGCGCTGCACCGACAGCGCGCGGGCTCGCTCCAAGTACCGCGCGGCGGCCCGCTCGCACTCGAGCTCGAGGGACTCCGCTCGTCCCCCCACGTCGTCGAGCAGCTGCCGCTCGCGTTCGAGCGCTTCGCCACGCGCGATGACGTCATCGAGCGTGGGACCGTACTTCCGCTTCAGGCGCGTGAGGAGCGCGAGCCGCTCCTCGACCTCCTGGAGCCGCGCCGGCGACGCGTCCACGCCGTCGGCGTACCGCCTGAGGAAGTCCGAGAGATCCTCCAGCTGCGACTTGATCCCATCTCTGGCGTCCAGATACGGCTGGAACCGCGAATCGATTTCGCCCAGTTCCGCCAGACGCTTCCAGATGCCGGCCAGGCCCCCGAGGACAGCGTGTTCGCCTTCGTAGAGCAGGCCATAGCCCTCCTGGCACAGGCGCTCGAGGCGCTCGGCACTGGCCAGTCTGGCCCGTGCAGCCGCCAGTTCCTCGTCCTCTCCTGACGTGGGGGCGGCGCCCCGAATCTCGCTCAACTGAAACGTCACCAGCTCGAGCTTGGCGGCCCGCTCGCGGACGTCCATCCGGGACCGCTCGAGCCGCTCCCGTGCGATCCGCAACGCCCCCCACAAGTCCCGAATCTGCCCAACCCCAGTCTCGAGCCCGGCGTACTGGTCGAGGAACACCAGGTGTGACAAGGGATCGAGCAGGGCTTGGTGTTCGTGCTGGCCGTGCACCTCCACGAGTCGCAGGTTCCGCAGGGATCCGACCGGGGTTAGGACGCCATCGACGAAGCACCGGCTGCGGCCCTGACTGGTGATCTCGCGCCGGAGTACGAGGTCAGCTGCCCCAGGCCGTTCGAACACGGCCTCGATGGTCGTCTGCGGTTCCCCGGTTCGGACGAGATCTGCCGACGCCCGGCCCCCGAGCAGCAGGCTGACCGCTTCGACGAGGATGGACTTGCCCGCACCGGTTTCGCCGGTCAGGACGTTGAATCCGTCATCGAACTCGACGTCCACGCCCTCGATCACGGCCAGGTGACGAATGCGAAGAAAGCGTAGCATGTGGGCGAAACTCCCATCGTATCATATGTTTGACAGCATCACGCCTGCGTGCTACCCTGCACTGTCTGCGCTGTCCCAGCGGCGCACAGCCGATGCTTCGGAGGCTTCGTTGCACACGCTTGGCACCCTTGTCCTTGCACTGCAGGTGCAGGAAGGCGCTGCCCCTATCGCTGGGAGCGGCAACCTCGTAGAACTGGTCCGTGGGACGGGCCCCGTCAATCAGGTCGTCCTCGCCATCCTGTTGCTGCTGTCGGTCGTCTCGTGGGCGATCATCCTGCAAAAGCTTCTGTCGTACCGGACGATTGCGAGCCAGTCGACACGGTTCCTCGACGCCTTCCGCAAGAGCAGCAAGTTCTCCGAGGTGCAAGCGGTCTGCCCGTCGCTGCCCGCCAGCCCGCTCGTTGGCGTGTTCCTGGCCGGGTACGCGGAGTTGAACGCCCAGTTCAGGGTCACGGCCCCCGCTACTGGCAGTCCCGGCGCCGCGCCTCAGCGTCCAATGCTCAAGAGCCTGGCGGCCGTGGACCGTGCGCTGCTGCGTGCGTCTGCCGTCGAGGTCAACAAACTCGAGAAGCGGGTGGCGTTCCTGGCGACCATCGCCAGCGCCGCGCCGTTCATCGGGCTCTTCGGGACGGTGTGGGGCATCATGGACGCGTTCCAGAAGATCGGGTTGTCGGGGTCGACGAACCTCGCGATCATCGGCCCCGGCATCTCGGAGGCCCTGATCGCCACCGCGGCCGGCCTGTTCGCCGCCGTGCCGGCGGTGTTCTTCTACAACCACTTCACGATGACCATCAAGGCCATGGCGTCGGAATTGGACGACTTCGCCCTCGAATTCCTCAACATCGCCGAGCGCAACTTCACGTAGGGCTGCCGTGCCGAAAGTCATGCCTTCGCAGACCGTGCCGGCCGGCGGGCGCCTGAGCCGCGGCCGCCGTGTGTCGACGACCCTCGCCGAGATCAACGTCATCCCGCTCGTCGACGTGATGCTGGTACTGCTCATCATCTTCATGGTGGCCGCGCCGATGCTGCAGCGAGGCGTCGAGGTGAAGCTGCCGACCGCCGCGCGCGCGCAGGACATCGCGAGCGAGCGTCTCTTCGTCGACGTGCCGCTGTCCTACGAGAAGGACCGCCGGGTGTTCCTCGGCCGCGAGGCCATTCGCCTGGAGATCCTCGCGGAGCGGATCCGGCAAGTGCTGGTCAACCGCACCGACAAGCAGGTGTTCGTCCGCAGCGACGCGGGCCTGAACGTCCAGGCGCTCATCGACGTGCTCGACCGCCTCAAGGAGGGTGGCGTCGAGACCGCGGGCATCGTGACCGACCGCCCCACGCGATGAACGAGCCGGTGACCAGCACCCTCGCGATGCGCGCGAAGGCCGGCGACGGCCTGACCAGAATGGTCGTGTGGTCGCTCGCGGCGCACGCCGTGCTCCTCGTGGCCGTCATGCTCGCCCCGCGGCCGAGCCCGCCGCCGCCGCGCATGGTGATGACCGTCAGCCTCGGCGGCGCCCCGGGCCCCCGCGCGGGCGGCCTCACCCAGATAGGCGGACAGGCCATCCCCGCGTCGCCGACTCCACCGGCGGCGGCGCCGCGCCAGGCCCCACCGCCGCCGCGTGCCACGCCCCGCAGTGCGGCACGCGAGACGGCGCGCCCCGCGGCGGCGCCCCGGACGTCGGTCGCGGCGGCGCCTCGCACCGCATCGAGCGCCGCGTCAGCCAGCGCTCAACCCGCGGCGCCGGAACCGCAGGCCGGCAGCACGCCCACCTACACGGGAGCTCGCGGACAGGGCTTCGGCCTGAGCGGCGGCGGCGGCGCCGGTCGTGGTGTTCAGCTTGACGTGGGCAACTTCTGCTGCCCTGAATATCTGGAGCAGATGATCACGCTCATCCAGCGCAACTGGCAGCAGAACCACGGCGTAGTGGGCTCGACCGTGATGAAGTTCACGATCGCGCGCGACGGTTCGCTCGACGCCATCAGCGTCGAACGTTCGAGCCGGTTCGTCGCGCTCGATGCCTCGGCCGAGCGGGCGTTGCGGCTGACGCAGCAGATTGCCCCGCTCCCCGCGGCCTTTCCCAATCCGACGCTCACGGTCCACATGACGTTCGACTACAACCGATGACCAAGACTTTCCTTCGACGAGTCTCGAATCCGCGCCGACTGTCGCCGTCGATGGCGGCCCTGGGCCTGCTGCTGGTGACGACGACCGGGGCGTTCCTCTCGGGCCAGCAGCTGCAGCAGCCGAGCGACATCCAGCTCGTCATCAGCGGCGATCCCGGCACCCCGCCCCGGTATGCGGTCCCGGACTTCGTGGCCGCCGCGCCGGACGTCGCCGACCTCGCGCGGGTCGCGGCCCAGGTCCTGTGGGACGACCTCAACTTCGAGCGGGAGTTCTACATGATTCCGCGCGACACCTACGCCACGATTCCGCCCGCGCGCACGCCCGAGCAGGTGCCGTTCGGCGCTTGGCGCGAGCTCGGCGCGGATGCGGTGTTCTTCGGGTCCGTGCAGAAGGTCGGCAGCGACGTCCGGGTCCAGGTCCGCCTGTTCAACGTGCGCACACGCCAGTCCGTGTTCGCGAAGGAGTACGGCGGGGCGGCCGCCAATCCCCGGCTCTTCGCGCACACCATCGCGGACGAGATCCACCAGCAGCAGCGGGCCCTGCGTGGCGTGGCCCGCACCAAGCTCGCCTTCTCGTCGGATCGCAACCGCGAGCGGCTGGTCGGCCCGGTCGACAATCGTGAAGTGAAGGAGATCTATGTCTCGGATTACGACGGTGCCAACCAGCGTCGGATCACGACCACGCGCCAGCTCAACATCAATCCGGCGTGGTCACCGGACGGACGCGCGCTCGCGTACACTTCCTACAGGCGCATCACGCCGGACATCTTCGTTTCGCTGATCTATCAGGGCATCCTCGAGAACCCGACGAAGGGCCAGGGCAACAACTACCTGCCGGTCTACTCTCCGGATGGCACGCGGATGGCTTTCATGTCGAACCGCGATGGCAATCCTGAGATCTACGTCATGAACCGCGATGGCAGCAACGTGCGGCGGCTGACGAACCACCCGGCAGGAGATTCGACGCCGACCTGGTCGCCATCGGGCAGCCAGATCGCGTTCACGTCGGACCGCGCGGGCCAACCGCAGATCTACATCATGAGCGCCGACGGCTCCAACGTGCGGCGACTGACGACGGCGGAATCCTACGCCGACCGCGCCACCTGGTCGCCGGCGCCGTTCAACGAGATCGCCTTCACGGCCCGAACCTCCACCGGCTACGACGTCAAGGTCTACGACCTGGCGAGCGGTGAAACCCGGCAGGTCACCTCGGGCGGGAGGAACGAGAGCCCGGCCTACGCGCCGAACGGCCGCCACATCGCGTTCATGTCCGATCGCGCGGGCGGCGTGTATCAGGTCTTCGTGATCGGGCGGGACGGCCGGAACCTCCGGCAGATCACCCGGGAAGGCACGAACCAGACCCCGTCATGGTCGCAGTAGTCCGCGACCCGTGGAGACATCGATGCGAGACCCCCGACACCTGCTCGTCCTGCTGCTCGTCGCCCTCGTCGCCACCTCCGCGTGCGCCCGACGCCGGACGGCGCCGGCGACCCAGCCCGCCCCGCCACCGGCCGTGACGCCGGCGCCACCCGCAGCGCCCGGCGCCAGATCCGGCGCCGGCGGCGTGCAGCAGATCACCGAGGCGCAGCCCGTTACGACCCCGGCGCTGACCGAGGACCGTCTCGACAACCGGTCGCTCGACGACCTCAACCGCGACTCGCCGCTCAAGCCGGCATTCTTCCCACTCGACAGTGCCGACCTCGACGACTCGGGCCGTGCGGTCGTGGCCGCCAACGCCGACGTGCTGAAACGATCGCCGACGTGGGTCGTGACGGTCGAAGGGCACTGCGACGAGCGCGGCACGGCCGAGTACAATCTGGCGCTTGGCGAGCGGCGCGCGGCGGCCGTACGGGCCTATCTCGTCTCGCTCGGCATCGCACCCGAGCGGGTCCGGACGGTCAGCTACGGCAAGGAGTTCCCGTTCGACGGCGGGCACGACGAGACGGCCTGGGCGCAGAACCGTCGCGCCCACTTCGTGATCACCGCGCGCTGAGCCACGGCAAGGACGACACACATGACCCGACGGATTCCCGCTGTCACCCTCGGTCTCGCGATGGCCGGCACGCTGCTGCTGCCGCGCGCCACCATGGCCCAGAACCGCGAACACCAGCAGATGACGGCGGAGCTGCGCATCGTTCAGGAACAGCAGCAGCAGATCGCGCTGGCGCTGGCCCAGCTGGCCGAGGCCCTCAAGGCGGTCCACGCGCGCATCGACGAGGTCAACGCGTCCATGCGCAAGAGCCTCGCGGACCAGGAGCTGGCCGTCAAGAACCTGTCGGGCGACGTGAGCGCGATTCGCGAGCGCACGCAGGACACCGACACCCGCATCCGGACGCTCGGTGACGAGATCGACGCGCAGCGGGTGACGCTCGCGGCGCTGCCGGCGCTCATCGTCCAGCAGCTGCCGGCGAGCGTGCCAGCCGCCACCGGCGACGCGAGGGCCACCGTGCCCGCCGCGGCGGCTGGCGCCGCCCCCGCACCACCC
>CAWULT010000031.1:0-42175 GCA_963923455.1 uncultured bacterium | reverse complement strand
CCCCGACCGGCCGGTGGCGCGGCCAGGGGCGGGGCCGCGTCCGGCCTCCCCACGCCCGCCCTCTCCACGCCCGGCACCGCCTGCGCCGGCCAGCGGAATGATCGCGCCGGCGAAGATCCGTGGACCGGCGATCTGGCCGGCGTCGATCCGCCGGCGCAGTTCGAGCCCCTCGACCGACGTAATCGCCGAGAGCACCGTCGTGAATCCGGCCTCCAGGAAGCCGCGCATTTCGGCAGGAGCCTGTGTCGCGATCCATTCCGAGGTGTTGGCCGCCGGAATGGGGTGGCGGTGGGCGTCGATGAAGCCCGGCATCACCGTCCTGCCGCGGGCGTCGATCACCCGTGCGCCTGGCGAGGACGGCGGGGTGCCCGGCGCCACGGAGGCGATGCGCCCGTCGCGCACGACGACCGCGCCGCGGTCGATCACGCGGCCGGTGCCGTCGAGGATGCGGGCGTTCGAGATCACCAGGTTCTGAGCCGAGGCGGAGCCGGCCGAGGTGAGGCAGGCAAGACAGACGAGCGCGAACAGCGTCTTCATCGGGTACCTCGATGGGCGTGGCCGGCGGCTACTCCTCGAGGTAGGTGTAGCCGTGCAGGCCGTCTTCGTAGAAGCGGATCAGGCGCCCGGCGCCCTCGTAGTCCATCCGGCCTGCGCGCACGGCCGACTCGACATCGGTGCGGAGCTTCCCGAGCAGGGCCTCGGCGTCGAACTCGACGTAGTCGAGCACTTCGCGCACCGTGTCGCCCTTGATCAGGGTGTCGAGCCGGGTGCCGCCGTTCTCGTCGAGGCTGACGTGGACGGCGTGCGTGTCGCCGAATAGGTTGTGCAGGTCACCCAGGATCTCCTGGTATGCACCGACGAGGAACACGCCGAGGTAGTACGAGTCGCCCGTGACCGAGTGCAGCCGGAGCGTCTTCTTGACGTCGCGCCGATCGACGAAGCGATCGAGCTTGCCGTCGGAATCGCAGGTGATGTCGCCGAGCACCGCGTGGTTGGTCGGCTTCTCGTTGAGCCGGTGGATCGGCATCACCGGGAAGAGCTGCTTGATCGCCCAGCTGTCGGGGATCGACTGGAACAGCGAGAAGTTGCAGAAGTACGTGTCGGAGAGCTGCTCGTCCAGGTTCTGCAGGTCCTCGGGCACCTCGTCCATCGTCGAGACGATCCGCTGGAGCTTCGTTGCGATGGCCCAGAAGAGGTTCTCGGCGAGGCTGCGCTGGTCCAGCGGCAGGTAGCCGCCGTTGAACAGGCTGAGGGCCATGTCGAGCGCCTGCTGGGCGTCGTGGAAGGCCTCGAGGGCGTTGCGCGCGGTGACGTTGTTGTACGTCTCGACGAGATCGAGCAGCGGCTGCTCCCAGTCGGGGTTGGCCGTGGTGGGCACCTTCTCGTCACGGAAGCCCGAGACGCCCAGGACGTTGAAGACGAGGGCGCTGTGATAGGCGACGACGGCCCGTCCGCTCTCGGAGACGATGGTCGGGTGGGGCACACCGGCCTCGTCGCACACCGTCTGAATGTGGTAGACGACGTCGTTGGCGTACTCCTCGAGCGTGTAGTTCATGCTCGACTCGAAGTTCGTCTGCGATCCGTCGTAGTCCACGCCGAGGCCGCCGCCGACGTCCATGTACTGGAGGCCGGCGCCGAGCTTGGCGAGCTCCGTGTAGACCCGCGCCGCCTCGTTCAGCGCGCCCTTGACGATGCGGATGTTGGTGATCTGGCTGCCGAGGTGGAAGTGCAGCAGCTTCAGGCAGTCCTGCATGCCGTGCGCCTTCAGCTCGTCGAGGCCCCGCAGCATCTCGGTGATGGTCAGGCCGAACTTCGACCGGAAGCCGCCCGACGACTGCCAGCGCCCGCTGCCGCGGGACGCCAGCTTGGCCCGCATGCCGATCTGCGGCCGTACGCCGACGCGCTCGGCCACCTCGATGATCAGGCCCAGCTCCGTGTACTTCTCGACCACCGGGATGATGTTGCGGCCCATCTTCTGGGCCAGCATGGCCGTCTCGATGTATTCGGCGTCCTTGAAGCCGTTGCAGATGATCGGCGTGTCGTTGTCGGCGAGGGCCACGACGGCCAGCAGCTCCGGCTTGGAGCCTGCCTCGAGCCCGAACCCGAAGGGCTTGCCGAAGTGGAAGACCTCTTCGACGACCTGGCGCTGCTGGTTGACCTTGATGGGGAAGACGCAGCGGTACTGTCCCTGGTACTGGTTCTGGGCGATGGCCGTCTGGAAGGCGGCGTGGATGTCACCGAGCCGGTGCCGCAGCACGTCGGTGAAGCGGATCAGGACGGGCAGGCCGATTCCGCGCAGCTGGAGGCGGTCCACCAGTTCCTTCAGGTCGATGGCCGCGCCGGGATCCTTGGTCGGGTGCACCTGGACGTGCCCGGCGGCGTTGACGGAGAAGTACCCGTTCCCCCAACGGGCCACTTCGTAGAGCTCGCTCGCGTCGTGCACCGTCCACGCCCGCGAGGTGGACGTGGAGTTGTCGAGCGACGTGGGCCGTCCGTTGGTGGTCGTGCTCATCTATCTCGTCACCATCAAGTTCAGTTCCCGATCGAGGATCGAAGGCGCCGTTCCGGCCTTCATCGTACGTGCGAACCGCCGTGCGCTCAACGGCAAAGTGGTCCGGCGGCCGCCTCGAGACACGGCGCCAGTCGGGTGGCGCGGCTGGCAGTGGACCGGAAGCGCACGGATGGGGAAAAATGGAAGGCTGCCATGACGGATCGCGATCCCGCCATTCGGGTGTTGCTGCTGCCGAAGGACACCAACGCCTACGGCACGATCTTCGGCGGCGTGATCCTGTCGAACATCGACCTGGCGTCGGCCGTGCAGGCGCGCCGCGTCGCCCCCCACCGCTACGTGACGAAGGCGATGCGGGAGGTCGAGTTCCACGAACCCGTGTACCTCGGCGACATCGTCAGCTTCTACACGGAGACCGTCCGGGTGGGCCGGACGTCGGTGACCGTCCGCGTCGTGGTCGAGGTCGAGCGCTGGGGTGCGGGTCCGTCGGGTGCCGGCCACGGCGAACGCGTGCGGGTGACCGAGGCGGAAGTGGTGCTCGTCGCCGTCAACGACGCGGGTCGTCCCGTTCCCATCCGGCCAGATACGTCAGATTCCTCGCCATCATGAAGTGGATCAGCACCCGCGGCCAGGCGCCGCCAGTCCCATTCATCGACGCCCTGTTCGCCGGCACCGCGCCCGACGGCGGCCTGTACATGCCCGAACGGGTCGACCCGCTGCCGCCGGGGACGGTCGAGGCGCTGCGGGGCGCGTCGCTCGTCGACATCGGCACCGTGGTCGGCACGCACCTGCTGAAGGGGGAGATCTCCGAGACGGCGCTGCGGCCGCTCGTCGAGGACGCGCTGGATTTTCCGGTGCCGCTCGTCCAGGTCAGCGAGCGCGTGTGGGCGCTGGAGCTCTTCCACGGGCCGACGCTGGCGTTCAAGGACGTCGGCGCCCGGATGCAGGCGCGGCTCCTCCACCACTTCACGGACGGCACGCCGCTGACCATCCTGGTGGCGACGTCGGGAGACACCGGCAGCGCCGTGGCCCAGGCTTTCCACCGCGTGCCCGACACGCGCGTGTTCGTGCTCTACCCGGCGGGGAAGGTGAGCGACGTCCAGGAGGCCCAGATGGCCTCGATGGGCGACAACGTCACCGCGGTCGCCGTGCAGGGTACCTTCGACGACTGCCAGCGGCTGGTCAAGCAGGCGTTCGCCGACGACGCGCTGCGCGCCCACGTCTGGCTGACGCCGGCGAATTCGATCAATCTCGGCCGCCTGCTGCCGCAGGTGTTCTACTACTTCGTGCTGCTCGGCCTCGACGCCGGCCCGGCCGGGCCTCTCGTCGCCGTGCCGAGCGGAAACTTCGGCAACCTGACGGCGGGTGTCATCGCCAAGCGGCTCGGCGTGCCCGTGTCGCGCTTCGTCGCCGCCACCAACGTCAACGATGCCGTGCCGGTGTACCTGCGGACGGGGCGGTACGAGCCGCGCCCCTCCGTGCAGACGGTGGCCAACGCGATGGACGTCGGGGCGCCGAGCAACTTCGAGCGGATCCAGGCGCTCTATCACCACGACCTCGAGGCGCTTCGCCGGGACATGACTGGCGTGTCGTACCAGGACTCGGCGGTACTCGAGGCCATCGGCACGGTGTACCGGGAGCATGGCTACCTCCTCGATCCGCACGGAGCGATCGGCTGGCTGGCGGTGAACGAAGCGCTGTCGCACGCCGCCACCCGCGACGCGGTTGGTGTCTTCCTGGCCACGGCGCACCCGGCGAAGTTCCGCGAGGTCGTGGAGCCCGCCATCGGGGCGCCCGTGCCGCTGCCGCCGGCGTTGTCCGAGGCGCTCGCGCGCCCCCGCCATTCGCTGTCGATGCCGGCGGAGTACGCCGCGCTCGATGCCCTGTTGAGGACGTGACGGATGCCCCCGCTGGAGACTTTCAGGCCCGAACCTGGCAAGCTGACGCCCCGCGAGGACGTACCCGCGCGCTACAAGTGGGACCTGGCGCCGATCTGCCGCGACTGGGACGCGTGGACGGCTGACTACCGGGCCCTCGAGGTGGCCATCGGCGAGTTCGCCACGTTGCAGGGCTCGCTCGCCGGGGGCGCCGATCCACTGCTCGCCGCCTACCGGGCGATGGACGAGATGGGCGCGCTCAGCTACCGCGTCTGGTACTACGCCTCGCTCCAGTACGACGAAGATCAGCGGAACAACGAGATCAACGCGCGCCGGCAGCAAGTGCAGATCCTGTTCGCCCGGCAGCAGCAGGCGAGCGCCTGGTTCAGTCCCGAACTGCTCGGGATTCCGCTCCAGACCGTCCGCGAGTGGATGGACCGCCACCCGGCGCTCGCCGTGTACCGCTTCGCGATCGAGTCGCTGTTCCACGAGCAGGAGCACGTGCTCGACGAGAAGGGCGAGCGGCTGCTGTCGCTGGCCGGCCGGTTCAACAGCGTGCCGTACGACAGCTACGCGGCGCTGACGACGGCCGACATGAAGTTCCCCGAGATTGCGCTCGCGAGCGGGGAGCGGACCACCCTGACCTACGGCCAGTACCGGGCGCTGCTCGAGACGAACCGGAACCAGGCGGATCGTTCGGCGGCGTACCGCGCGTTCCACCAGGCCTACGCGAACAGCCAGAACACTTACGCCGCGATGTACAACGGCGTGCTGCAGCGCGACTGGTTCCACGCCCGGGCCCGCGGCTACGCCAGCACGCTCGATGCGGCGCTGCACGGCAATAACATCCCGACCTCGGTGGTCGAAACGCTGATCCGCGTCACCCGCGAGGGGGTGGAGCCGCTGCGGCGCTATCACCGCCTCCGACGGCGGGCTCTCGGGCTGGACTCGTACCGCCTCCACGACGTGTTCGTGCCGCTGGTCGAGCACGACGTGCGCTATCCCTACGACCAGGTCGGCGAGTGGATCGTCGAGTCGGTGGCGCCGCTCGGCACAGACTACCAGCAGGCGGTGCGGCGCGCCTTCGCCGAGCGCTGGATCGACGTCTTCGAAAGTGCGGGGAAGCGCAGCGGCGCCTACTCCGCGCCGGTCTACGGTGCGCACCCGTACATGCTGCTCAACTACAACGAGACGCTCGACGCGGTGTTCACGCTGGCCCACGAGATGGGCCACTCGATGCACACGCTGCTGTCGCACCAGACGCAGCCGTTCGTCTATGCCGGCTACACGATCTTCGTGGCCGAGGTGCCGTCGACGCTGAACGAGGCGCTGTTCCTCGACTTCATGCTGGCCCGCGCCGGCAGCCGGGAGGAGCGGGCGGTCCTGCTGCAGCACGCGATCGACAGCATCACGAGCACGTTCTACACGCAGGTCATGTTCGCGGACTTCGAACTCCGGGCGCATCGGCTGGTCGAGCAGGATCAGCCGATCACGGCCGAAGTCCTGAACGGGCTGTACGCGGGGCTCCTGCGCGACTACTATGGCGACGTGCTCGACGAGGAGCCGCTGTCGCGCGTGACGTGGGCCCGGATTCCGCACTTCTTCAGCACGCCGTACTACGTCTACCAGTACGCGACGTGCTTCGCGTCCACGGCCCGGCTGATGCAGGCCCTGCGGTCACCGGACGCCGCAATGCGTGCCGGCGGCGTTGCGCGGTACCTGTCGCTGCTCAGGGCGGGCGGCAGCGACTACCCGATGACCCTGCTGGCCCGGGCGGGCGTGGACCTGAGCGAGCCCGACACCGTTCGCGCGGTGTCAACCGAGCTCGACGTGCTGGTCGGCCGGCTGGAAGACGCGCTCCGGTGACGCGCGGGTCCACCGGGCGACTCGTGGCCCTGGCGGTCGCCGGGTTGGCGGCGTGTGCGGCGGCCGCGGCCGCCCAGTCTGCCGACGCCCGCGGCCCCGCCGACGGGGCTTCCCCGAGGCCGATCCTCGAGGCCACGCGCGTGCCCGATGGGCAGTCCGTGCGCGTCGACGGCCAGCTCGACGAGCCCGTCTGGGCGGCGGCAACCCCCATCACCGAGATGCGTCAGCGCGACCCGGATAACGGCGCGCCGGCCACCGAGAAGTCCGACATCCGCATCGTCTTCGACGCCAAGCGGCTGTACATCGGCGCGAAGCTGTACGACAGCCACCCGGACGACTTGCACGGCAACACGATGCAGCGCGACCAGGGTTTCAACGCCGACGATCGCTTCATCGTGACGATCGATCCGTTCCTGAACGGTCGCACCGGCTACATGTTCCAGACCAACCCGGTCGGCGCGCTGTCGGACGGGCTCGTGTCGCAGGCATCGGACCCGAACAGCAACCAGACCCGAAACTTCGGCGGGGCGATCAACCGGTCGTGGGACGGCATCTGGACGACCCGCGTCCGCAAGGGCGCGGACGGCTGGACGGTGGAGATGGAGATTCCTTTCCCCACCTTGAACTTCGACCCGAGCGCGACCGAGTGGGGCATCAACTTCCAGCGGACGGTGCGGCGGCTGGCCGAAGAGTCGGTCTGGAGCGGGTATCGCCGCAACGAGGGCGTGGCCAACATGGCGGCGGCCGGCCGGGTGACCGGCCTGACGGGCCTGTCGCAGGGGCGGGGCCTCGACGTGAAGCCGTATGCCGTGGGGAACGTCTCGACGGCTCCCGGGCGCGGCCGCGTCGGGACGCTGACGACGGGCGATTACGGCGGTGACATCTTCTACAACGTCACGCCGGCGCTCCGGGCGAACGTCAGCATCAACACCGACTTCGCCGAGACGGAGGTCGACTCGCGGCAGGTCAACCTGACCCGCTTTCCGCTCTTCTTCGAGGAGCGGCGGGAGTTCTTCCTGCAGGGCGCCGGCTTCTACGACTTCGGCCGGGAGATCGGCAATTCGGTGCGGCCATTCTTCAGCCGGCGGATCGGCCTTGGCGCTGGAGGGGTGCCGCAGCCGATCGACGTCGGCGCGAAGCTGACCGGGCAGGCCGGCGCGTTCGACGTCGGGTTCCTCCAGGTCCGCACCGCCGACGCCCCCGGCCAGATCGGGGCCGACTTCACGACGGCGCGCGTGCGGCGTCGGTTAATGCGGGAGTCGTATGTCGGCGGCCTGATGACCCGCAAGGCGTCGCGGTCGGCCTCGGAGCCGACGTTGTACACGCTCGGCGTCGATTCGGTGCTGCGGACGTCCCGGTTCCTAGGTCGCAAGACGCTCGAGTGGAGCAACTGGTTCCTGTACACGACCAATCCGGCCGACACCGGGCTGAACGTCGGCCGCGGATCCCGCGTGGCGTTCCCCAACGACCCGTTCTACTTCGACATGTCGTACCGGGAGCTGCAGCCCAACTACGACCCCGCCGTCGGCTACAAGCAGCGGGTCGGCTTCCGTCGGTACAACCCGGCCGTCGGGTACACGTGGCGCTTCCGTCGCAACCCGCTGTTCCAGTCGATCCAGCACGAGATCGACTGGGAGCGGCTCTACGACATGAACAACCGGCTGTTGACCGAGGTGGCGGCCGTGAAGGGCCTGACGATGCGCTTCAGCGACGGCAGCGACCTGTCCTACCGCGTCGACCCGACCTACGAGCGCCTCGAGGCGGACTTCGAGATCGCTCCCGGTGTCGTGCTGCCGCAAGGGCAGGACTATCGCTTCACGCGCCAGGAGATCTCGTGGCAGATGGCGAACCGCTATCCGGTGGCCGTCGAGGGACGCGCGGCGTTCGGCGGGTTCTTCTCTGGCCGCCGGAGCGAGTTCGAGTCCACCGTCAGCGTCCGGCCCCGGCCCGGCGTGGCACTCCAGGCCGAACTGCAACACAACCGCGTGGAACTGGCGGAGGGCCGTTTCGATACGAACCTCGTCCGGTTCGTCGCGAACACGCAGTTCAGCCCCTGGCTGTCGCTCGTCAACAACGTCCAATACGACGACGTGACCAACTCCATCGGCTGGCAACTGCGATTCCGCTGGATCCGACGCCCCGGGAACGACCTGTTCGTCGTGTACACCCACAACTGGCAGGAACTGCCCGATCCCTCGAACCGCCGCACGTTCCAGACCCTCGACAGCCGGCTGGCGACCAAGCTCGTTTACACGTTGCGCTTCTGAGGCCGACCCGGCCCGATGACGGATCTGTCGGGGGGCCCTGTCTTGACGGTAGGAAAAATGGCGTGTAGCCTTTAATCCGGATAGACGGATTAATGGTTGCGCCCATCCTCGAGCACATGACCGCCCTGTCGGATCCGACCCGGTGTCGGATGCTGCTGCTGCTCGAGCGGCACGAACTGACCGTCTCGGAGCTGTGCACGGTGCTCCAGATGCCGCAGTCGAGCGTCAGCCGACACCTGAAGACCCTGGCCGACGACGACTGGGTCACGTCCCGGCGGGACGGCACGAGCCGGTTCTACACGATGCCGGCCGACGACTTGGACCCCGGCGCCCGGAAGTTGTGGCCGCTCATTCGTGAGCAGGTGGCCGCGACGTCGGCGGCAGGACAGGACGACCACCGGCTGCAGGGGGTGCTGGCCCGCCGCCGGACCAAGTCGCAGGAGTTCTTCGCGACCGCCGCGGCCGGGTGGGACCGCATCCGCGTGGACCTGTTCGGCGACTCGTTCTTCCTCTGGGCCGTGCTCGGGCTCATCGATCCGGCCATCGTGGTCGGCGACCTGGGGTGCGGCACGGGGCAGCTGACCGAAGTGGTCGCGCCCTACGCCCGCCGGGTGATTGCGGTCGACAGCTCCGAAGACATGCTCGATGCCGCCCGCCTGCGGCTCGACGGGGCGACGAACGTGGACCTGCGGCGGGGCGATCTGGAGCGCCTGCCGATCGCAGACGGCGAGCTCGATGCCGCCGTGCTGTCGCTCGTGCTGCACTACTCGCCCGACCCGTCGACCGCCCTCGTCGAGGTCGGCCGGGTGGTCCGGCCGGGCGGACGCGCGCTGGTCGTGGACATGCTGCCCCACGAGCGCGAGGAGTACCAGCAGCAGATGGGCCACGTGTGGCTCGGGTTCTCGGACAAGCAGATCACGAGGTTCCTCACCAGCGCGGGATTCACCGACGTGCGGGTCAGGATGGTGCCGGCGGATCCCGACGCGAAGGGGCCGGCGTTGTTCGCAGCGATAGGTGTCAAGCAGTAGTTCACGAGGAGTAGAGGAGAAACGGAATGGCAACAGCAACAGCACAGCACGCGTTCGACCTCGCCAAGGCGGCGGGTCGAGTTCCCTACAAGGTCGCCGATCTCAACCTGGCGGAATTCGGGCGCAAGGAACTCCGTCTGGCCGAGGGTGAGATGCCGGGCCTGATGGCGATCCGCAAGCGCTACGAAGGCAAGAAGCCGCTGGCGGGCGCCCGCATCATGGGCAGCCTGCACATGACGATTCAGACCGGGGTGCTGATCGAGACGCTGTCGCTGCTCGGCGCCGACGTGCGCTGGGTCTCGTGCAACATCTTCTCGACGCAGGACCACGCCGCGGCGGCCGTCGTCGTCGGCCGGCCCGAGACGGGCGGCACCGTGGCCGACCCGAAGGGCATCCCGGTGTTCGCGTGGAAGGGCGAGACGCTCGACGAGTACTGGTGGTGCACGGTCGAGTGCCTCGTGTGGCCGGACGGCAACGGGCCGAACCTGATCGTCGACGACGGTGGTGACGCGACGCTGTTCGTGCACAAGGCCTACGAGTACGAGCAGGCCGGCAAGGTGCCCGAGTTCAACCCGGCCACCGAGCCCGAGGAGTGGGGCATCATCCTCAAGGCGCTCAAGAGCGAGCTGACGAAGAACCCGGGCAAGTGGACGAAGATCGCCAAGGGCATCCGCGGCGTCTCGGAGGAGACGACGACGGGCGTGCACCGTCTCTACGAGATGGAGAAGAAGGGCACGCTGCTCTTCCCGGGCATCAACGTCAACAACTCGGTCACGAAGAGCAAGTTCGACAACATCTTCGGCTGCCGGCACTCGCTGACCGACGGCATCTGCCGCGCGAGCGACGTGATGATGGGCGGCAAGACCGCGTTCGTGGCGGGCTACGGTGACGTGGGCAAGGGCTGTGCGCAGGCGCTGCGCGGCCAGGGCGCGCGCGTGATCGTCAGCGAGATCGACCCGATCTGCGCGCTGCAGGCGGCGATGGAGGGCTTCGAGGTGAACACCCTCGAGAACGTCCTCGAGCGTGCCGACATCTTCATCACGACGACCGGCAACTTCAACATCATCACCGCCGAGCACATGGCGAAGATGAAGGACAAGGCGATCGTCGGCAACATCGGCCACTTCGACAACGAGATCGACATGGCCGGCCTGATGAAGATCCAGGGCATCAAGCGGATCAACATCAAGCCGCAGTACGACGAGTGGGTGTTCCCGGACGGCCACAGCGTGATGATCCTCGCCGAGGGCCGTCTGCTGAACCTCGGCTGCGCCACGGGCCACCCGAGCTTCGTGATGTCGGCGTCGTTCACCAACCAGACGCTGGCGCAGCTCGAGCTGCACGCCAACGCCGAGCAGTACGGCAAGACGGTCACGATGCTGCCGAAGAAGCTGGACGAGGAGGTCGCGCGCCTGCACCTCGACCACATCGGCGTCAAGCTGACCACCCTGTCGAAGGAGCAGGCCGACTACATCGGCGTGCCGGTCGAGGGGCCGTACAAGCCGGACTTCTACCGCTACTAGTTCGCGGCGGTCGGACGGTCTCGAGGGGCGGGTTCGCGGTGGCGGGCCCGCCCCTCGTCCGTTTCGGGCGCCCGCGTCCGCACCGGAGGCGGCCCGTCGCGCGGGCTGCGTGCTAGCATGCGCCGGACGCCTCTTGCCGATGCGCGACCTCTCCACGGCTGACACCGAGCGATTCATGGCCGAGGCGCTGGCCGAGAGCCGCCAGGCGCTGCCGCACTGCCGGCCGAATCCGCCCGTGGGGTGCGTCATCGTCGCGGACGGCCACGTCCTCGCGCGCGGCTACACGGGCCCGCCCGGCAGTCCGCACGCCGAGGCGTCGGCGCTGGCGGCGCTGCGCTACGACGGCGATCCGCGCCGGCTCTCGGTGTTCGTCACCCTCGAGCCGTGCTCGTTCCAGGGCCGGACGCCATCCTGCGCGCGGGCGCTCGTCGAGCGGGCACCCGGCATCGTGTACGTCGGCGTGCTCGACCCCGACCCGCGGAACGACGGCCGGGGCGTGCAGCTGCTGCGTGACGCCGGCGTGGCCGTCGAGGTCGGCGTGCTGCAGCCGGCCGTGCGGGCGTTCCTGGAACCGTATCTGATGCGGAGGCCGGCGGCCTCCGGAGACTGAGCATGGCCGTGTTCTCCGTCGCGTTGCTGCTGTTCATCGTGCTGGACCCGTTCGGCAACCTGGTGACGCTGAACACGCTCCTGCGCGCGCACGCGCCGGCGCGCCGCCGCCGGATCATCGTGCGCGAGAGCCTGATCGCGCTGCTGATCCTGCTGATCTTCGTGTTCGCCGGCGGCGCCATCCTGGGGGCCCTCGGGCTGCAGCCGTACACCCTGGGCATTGCGGGCGGGATCGTGCTGTTCATGATCGCGCTCGGCATGGTGTTCCCGGCGCGCCGGGTGATCGACGACGAGGCCTTCGAGGACCCACTCGTCGTGCCCATCGCGATGCCCCTCATCGCCGGGCCCGGGGCGATTTCGACGGTGATTCTGCTGGCCCAGAAGAACGGCGTCTGGACGGTGGCGGCCGCCGTCGGGCTGTCGTGGCTCGTCACGGCAGTGGTCCTGGGGGCGTCGACCGCCGTCTTCCGCCTGTTGGGGCCGCGCGGCGCGAACGCGCTCGAGCGGCTGATGGGGATCCTGCTCGTGATGGTGTCCGTCCAGATGGTCCTGGACGGCGTCGGCGCGTATCTCACGTCCCGGGGCTGAGCCTCCCGGCGCGACGTCAGCGTGCCTGGGAGGCCCCCCCGGCACAGACCCGCGCCAGCGCGTCGTCGAGGCCGGGTGCGTCCGGCACGCGGACGCCGAACGTCTCCGTCAGCACGGCGCGAATCTCCGCGGGGCCGCCGAGCTGCCGGTGGCTCACCCGCCCGTCCGTTCCGCGGATGGTCAGGTCCTGGTTGCGCAGCGTCACACGGCGGCCCGGCACCGAGCGCGCCGCCATCAGCGTGGTCACGAAGATCGAGCGGGGATGGGTGGACACGTACCAGTTGCCCACTTCGCAGTCGACCATCGGGCTGGGCTCGGGCGCGAACCCGTAGAGGGCGGTCCAGCCGGACGGCAGGTCGACGTCGAGGCGCCAGGTGCCGCCGTCGTGGACGAGGCGGTAGCGGTCGTGCGGCGTGGGCTGTGTGGTGTCGGGCTCCAGCCGGAGGGGCCCGGTCGGTCCTGGTCCCCCGAAGCCGGCATCGACCAGGTACGGGATTCCGTCGAGCACGACTCGTAGCGCCAGGTGCGTCCGCGGCCGCAGTTCGGCGGCCGGTACGTTCCAATGGACGCGGGCGGCCAGCGTCGAGACGTCGAACCCCATCGCCGTCAGCACGTGGCCGAGCAGCAGATTGTGCTCGTAGCAGTACCCGCCGCGCCCTTCGTCCAGCAGCTTGCGCTGCAGCGCGTCTGGCTCGAGGCGGACGGCCCACCCGAGCAGCGGGTTCAGGTTCTCGAATGGGATGGCCGCGGGGTGGGCCTCGAGCAGGGCGGCGAGCGTGGCCCGGTTCGGTTCGCGCGGCCCGGCGTACCCGAGCCGCGCGCAGTAGCGATCGAGATCGACGTTGGCGGTGAACACGCGAGCCTCCCCCGCGGAGATGCCGCCGGCCGCCTAGCGGGGCGGCACCTCGTGGTTTCTCATCATCTCAGACCGGCCGTTGGCGATGAAGCCCGACACGACCTCGGCGTGCGCCTGGACGAGCCGGGCGACGTACGGGTCGGTCGACGTCTCGATCACCCGGACGCCGCGCGAGGTCGGCTCGTGTCGCACCGTGATGGCCGACGCGTGCTCGAAGATCGCCCGGAAGAGCGGGTCGCGCTGGTGGATCGGTCGTGCGCGTTCCACACGCGCGGCCATCGAGGCGACGTGCGCACGGATGCGCGCCGCCACCGCGGGGTCGTCGGACTCGGTCACGGTGTCGACGCCGTCCGGCAGCCGCGTCACCGTCCGGCGGATGGAGGCGCGGTCGTCGATCAGCGCGTGGAACAGGGCCATGTCGGCGTCGTGCGCGTCGTCGTGCTGCATCCGGCCGCGGCCCTGGGCGGCCTGGGCGGTGCGGGGCATGGTAGGGAGTCCTTTCACGAGCACCGTTCGACGGCGGGATGGCGGCTATGCAGTGACGCACTGCCGCTGTTCGGCGGAGAGCACGTTGGTGAACGGCAGGAGCGGGCCGAGGGAGAGATGCGGAATTCGCGGAAACGTGACAGCGGGCCTGGCCATGCGCCAGGCCCGGAAGGGGACCGCCTACCCGCGCGCAGCGCCGCTGGCGGCCGGAAGCTCCCGCGCCGCCGGCGCGGCCAGGATGATCCGCAGCACGCGGCGCAGCGGCTCGGCCGCGCCCCACAGGAGCTGGTCGCCGACCGTGAACGCGGACAGGTACTCGGGCCCCATGGCGAGCCTCCGCAGGCGGCCGATCGGCGTCTTGAGCGTGCCCGTGACCGCAGCCGGCGTCAGTTCGCGCAGCGAGGCCTCCCGCTGGTTCGGCACGACCGAGGCCCACTCGTGGGCCGAGGCGAGCAACTGCTCGACCTCGGGGAGCGGCAGATCCTGGGTCAGCTTGATGGTGAGGGCCTGGCTGTGGCACCGCATCGCGCCGATGCGCACGCAGAGGCCGTCCACGGGAATCGGGTTGGCGGTGCGCCCGAGGATCTTGTTCCCCTCGGCCATCGCCTTCCACTCTTCCTTGCTCTGGCCGTTGCCGAGGTCCTTGTCGATCCAGGGCAGCAGGCTCCCGGCGAGGGGGTGGCCGAACTCGGCCGTCGGCAGCGACGAGGACCGCAGCGTGTCGGTGACCGTGCGGTCGATCGCGAGGATGCTGGACGCCGGGTCGGCCAGCGGCCCGGCGACCGAGGCGTGCAGGTGGCCCATCTGCGCGACCAGCTCGCGCATGTTCTTGGCCCCGGCTCCGGACGCCGCCTGGTAGGTCATCGCGGAAACCCACTCGACCAGGCCCGCCCGGAAGAGCCCGGTCATCGCCATGAGCATCAGGCTGACCGTGCAGTTGCCTCCGATGTAGTCCCGGATGCCGGCCGCGAGCGCGCGGTCGATCACGGCGCGGTTGACCGGGTCGAGCACGATGACGGCATCGTCCTTCATCCGCAGCGTCGACGCCGCGTCGATCCAGAACCCGGTCCACCCGGCCCTCCGGAGGGCCGGGTGGATCTCGGTGGTGTAGTCACCGCCCTGGCAGGAGATCAGGACGTCACAGGCGGCCAGCGCCTCCAGATCCTTCGCGTCCTTCACCACCGGTGCGGTCTTGCCCACGTCGGGCGCCTTCACGCCCGTCTGGGTGGTGGAGAAGAAGATGGGATCGAAGTGGTCGAAGTCCCGCTCCTCGCGCATGCGCTGCACGAGGACGGATCCGACCATGCCGCGCCAGCCGATCAGGCCTACGTTCATGATTCTCTCAGTGTAGCCCGAGGGCCGGCCCCGGCGGGAGGGCGTCGGCCCCGTGAGGCGTGGTGCGGTATCGTACGCCCACGATGGCCGATCCACCGCCCGACCCGCACGATCGCCGGCGCGACGCCCACGTCCGGCCGTCGGCATGGGTGACGACGGTGCGGCCGGCGTACGACGTCGCCGTCATCGGCGGGGGCACCGCCGGGCTGGTCTGCGCCGCCGCGGCGGCGGCGCTTGGCGCCCGGGTGTTGCTCGTCGAGCGCGCACGACTCGGCGGCGACTGCCTCAATGCCGGGTGCGTGCCGTCCAAGGCCCTGCTGCGCGCGGCGAGGGCCGTGCACGAGGCGCGCACCGCGGCGCGGTTCGGCGTCCGGGCCGACGTGCGGGTGGAGTTCGGCGAGGTGATGGCCTCGGTCCGGGCGCGCCGCGCCGACATCGCGCCGCACGATGCGGCGGCTCGCCTGGCAGGACTCGGCGTCGACGTGGTCTTCGGGCACGCGGCGTTCGACGGGCCGCGGGCGCTGGTCGTCGACGGGCGGCGGACGGTGTTCCGGCGGGCGGTGATCGCGACCGGCGCCGCTCCGCGGGTACCGGATCTGCCCGGTCTCCGCGAGGTGCCGTTCCTGACGAGCGAGGGTGTCTTCGACCTGCCGCGGTTGCCCGAGGCCCTCGTCGTGCTCGGCGGTGGCCCGGCTGGCTGCGAGCTGGCGCAGGCGTTTGCCTGGCTCGGCAGCCGTGTGACGCTCGTCGAGGCCGGGCCGCGGCTGCTGCCGCGGGACGATGCCGACGCCTCCGCGGTGCTGGCCGCGCGGCTGGCCCGCGACGGCGTGGAGGTGTGCGTCGGGGCGCCGGCGTCGTCGGTGATGGGAATCTCTGGAGGCATCCGGGTCGCGGCCGGCGAGCGCCGGATCGAGGGGACGCACCTGCTCGTCGCGGCCGGTCGCGCTCCGGCCCTGGATGGTCTCGGGCTCGACGCGGCCGGCGTGGCGCGCGCGGCCGGCGGCGTGGTCGTCGACGACCGGCTGCGCACGACGAACCCGCGGATCTTCGCCGCCGGCGACGTGTGTGGATCGTGGCAGTTCACGCATGCCGCCGACGCGATGGCGCGCATCGCGGTCCAGAACGCGCTGTTCTTCGGGCGGCGGCGCGCGAGCGCCCTGGCTGTCCCCTGGTGCACGCTGACGACGCCCGAGGTGGCGCACGTCGGCGCCGGCGCGGCGGGGGGCGCCATGGCAGGCGCCGTGTCGGTCACCGTGCCGCTCGACGAGGTCGATCGCGCGATCGTCGACGGCGACGTCGACGGCTTCGTCCGGGTCTGGCACCGCGGCGGGCGTCTGGTCGGTGCGACGGTCGTGGCGCCGCGGGCCGGCGAGATGATTGGCCTGCTGGCGCTCGCGATGGCCCGCGGCGTCAGGCTTGCGGATCTCGCGGCGACGGTGTTTCCATATCCCACCGTGGCAATGGCGCTCAGGCAGGCTGGCGACCGGTACCGGCGGACCCGGCTGACTCCCGGCGTCTCGGCGGCGCTGCGCCGGTACTTCGAGCTGTGGCGGCGCCTGTGAGCGAGCGGGCGGTCACGTACCGGTATCGGGCCGCCGTGCTGCGGGCCCTCGAGGCGCATGGCGTGCGTCCGCGCGCGACGACGCCGCCCGAACTCGTGCACGAGTTCGTCAGCGATCTGTATCGCTTCGAGCTGCGCCGTCTCCGCGGACGCCTGGTTCGCGGCGAGGTGGCGAAGGCCGACTACTACGGACTGGTGGTCGCGCTGCGGTACCAGTACCCGCTCGTGTCCCTGAAACCGCGCCAGTTCCTCGACGAGGGACGGGCGGAGTGACGATGGCCAACCTCCCATCCTTCCGGTCCAAACTGCCGGCCGGCGGCGTCAGCATCTTCGCGGTCATGACGCGGCTGGCGCAGGCGCACGGGGCAATCAACCTCTCCCAGGGCTTTCCCGACTTCGAGACGTCGCCGGCGCTCATCGAAGCGGTGGCCCGGTACATGCGGGAGGGGCACAACCAGTACGCGCCGATGCCCGGCGTCGTCGCGCTGCGCGAGGCGCTTGCCGGCAAGATCGAGCGGCTCTACGGCCGCCGCTACGATCCGGTCACCGGAATCGCCATCACGACCGGGGCGACCGAAGCGCTGTTCGCGACGCTGACCGCGCTGGTGCATCCGGGGGACGAGGTGGTGCTGTTCCAGCCGGCCTACGACTCGTACCTGCCGGCCATCCAGCTGAGCGGGGGCGTGCCGCGCTACGTGACGCTTCGGTACCCGGACTACCGGATCGACTGGGACGAGGTGCGCGCCGTCGTCGGCCCGAAGACTCGGGTGATCGTGGTCAACACCCCGCACAACCCGACCGGGATGATCTGGACGCCGGACGACGTCCGCGAACTGGGCCGCGTGCTCGAGGGCACCGACGCGGTCGTGGTGTCGGACGAGGTGTACGAGCACATCCGCTTCGACGGCGCCGTGCACGAGAGCCTCGCGCGGCACGCGGACATCGCCGAGCGGGCCGTCGTGATCAGTTCCTTCGGCAAGACGTACCACACCACCGGGTGGAAAGTCGGCTACTGCGCCGCGCCGGCGCCGCTCATCACCGAGATCCTGGGCGTGCGGCAGTGGATGACCTTCTCGGTCAACGGCGCGGTACAGATGGCCTATGCCGACGCCGTCGCACGGGATCCGCTGTGCGACGAGGTCACGGCGTTCTACCAGGGGCGCCGCGACCGGTTTCGCGCGCTCGTAGCCGGGTCGCGGTTCCAACTGCTGCCGTGCCGCGGCACGTTCTTCCAGATGCTCGACTATTCGGCGATCACCGACGAGCCCGGCGTGGCGTTCGCGGCGCGCCTGACCCGCGAGCATGGCGTGGCGTCGATTCCGATCGCGCCGTTTCTGCAGCCCGGCGAGGACCCCGGCCCGGTGCTCCGGTTCTGTTTCGCCAAGCGCGACGCGACGCTCGAGCAGGCCGCCGAGCGGCTGTGCCGCGTCTGACGCCGGGGAGGGGCCCACTCGTGCCGTCGATCCGGGGGCTGGTCGTGTTCGCGGTCGCATGGCTGCCGATGTCCGCAGCCTTCACGGCACAGGACCGGCCGCTGCCCGAGCCGCAGGCGTTCTACGCGACGACCAGGGACAACCTCGCGCGGTCGCAGCGCGAGGCCTCGCGCTACGCCTACACGGAGCGGCGCACCGAACTCCACACCAATCCGTTCGGTCGCCTCGGTACCGGCGGCGTGGTCACCTATGCGGTCGTGCCGAGCCCCGATGGCCGGTCGATCTCGCGGCGGCTCGTGGAGCGGGACGGTCAACCGGTGTCGGAGCCCGAGGAGCGTCAGGCGGTGCGCGAACGCCGACCGGCGCAGGGCCGCCGGTCGGCCGTCGAGGATGCCGCGTCCGTGCTCGACTTCACGATCGAGAGCCGCGTGACGCTCCAGGGGCGTCCCGCGATCGTCGTGCGATTCACGCCCAAGCCGAACGCCCGCGCCGAGACGCGGCAGGGCAGCCTCGCCCGCCAGTTCGCCGGGCGCATCTGGGTCGACGAGGCGGCGCAGGAGGTGGTGCGCGTGGAGGCGACGGCCATCGACGACCTGACGATCGGGTTCGGCATCATCGCGAAGCTGCAGAAGGGGGCGACCGCCCTCGTGACTCGCGAGCGGGTCGATGCCGACACCTGGATGCCCACCTCGTTGAGGCTGACGGGCCAGGGGCGGGCGATGCTCGTCCGGCGCCTCACCATCGCCCATGCGATCGAGTGGTTCGACTACCGGCGCGTGTCCGACTGAATGCGGGGCGCCGGGTGCGCCGTACGTGAAAACGCCAGGCCCGGGGGGCCTGGCGTCAGGGTCGCGCGGTGATGCGGCGCCTACTCGTCCTTCCCGTCGTCCTGCTCGTCCTTGGCGCTCGTCGCGATATCGTCGATTTCGATGTCGACCGACTCGTCATCCGTCAGATCGTCCACGGCGTAGACCCGTCCGCCGCTGCGCTCCTTGATCGGACCGCGGGGCCGGTTCTCCTGCTGCGTGTTCTTCTTGGAGCCGCGCAGGCGCTTGGGCGGGGCGGGCGGACCGAAGTTCGCGCTGCGGTCGCGTCCACCGGGGCTCGGGGGAGCGCCACCAGGCCCGCCGCCGAACCGTGGACCGCCGAAGCCGCCGCCAGGGCGCGGGCCGCCGAAGCCACCGCCAGGCCCCCCGGGCCGGGGACCGCCGAAGCCGCCACCGGGCGGGCGCGGGCTGAAGCCGCCGGCCGGGCGGGGCGGACGATCCTCGCGGGCGCGAGCTTCGCTCACGGCAAGGTTGCGGCCCTGGAACGGCTGCTGATCGAACTTGCGGATCACTTCTTCGGCCGCGGTGCGCTCGGCGAACTCGACGAAGGCGAACCCCCGTGGACGTCCGGTTTCGCGGTCGACCGGCATCACGATGTGGGACGGCTCCGCCACCGCAGCGAAGTGAGCGCGCAGGTCGGCTTCACTCGCGCTGTATGGAAGATTCCCGATGAACAGACGGACTGCCAAGGCTCCCTCTTGAACGTGCCCTACAAAGGCGGTTCGATTCTATCCCAAAATGTCCGCAGCCGGGTGGACAGGCCGGCCGCCCATGCGTCGAACAGGCCGGGGACCGACGCCGCCGGGAGCGGCTCGGGCCGTCCGATCAGCCCGACGGCGGTCGCGGCCAGGCCGATCACCTCATCGGGGCGCCAGCCCGCCGCTCGCAGCTCCCGGATACCCGTATCGCCGCGTGCCTTGCTCAACTTCTCTCCGTCGGGGCCGTGCACCAAGGGGTGGTGCAAGTACACGGGGGGCCGCTCGCGTCCCAGCAGCCGCCCAAGCCGGAGTTGCCGCCCGGTCGAGTCGAGCAGGTCGAGGCCCCGAATCACGAGATCGACGCCCTGATCGATGTCGTCGACGGTGACCGCGAACTGATACGTCCATTGACCGTCCCGGTCCCGGACGAGCAGGTCTCCGCACTGCGCCGACGGGTCCTGCACGAGAGCGCCGAGCCCGAGATCGTCGGCTCGCTCCTCACCGGCGTCGAAGGTGACCCGCAGGCTGGCGCCGGCCTCGGGAAGCCCTCGCTGCCGGCAGTGTCCGGTGTACCGGGTGCCGCCGACGGTGCGGCGCGAGCAGTCACAGGCATAGACGTGCGCCGCGCGCCTCAGGCGGGCCAGGGCGGCGTCGTAGATGGGGCCGCGGTCGCTCTGTCGCACCACGGGTGCCCGGCCCGCGTCGGGCTCGAAACCCAGCCAGTCGAGATCCTCGAGCAGCGCGCGCTCGTAGTCCGGCCGGCACCGGACCCGGTCGTGATCCTCGAGGCGCAGCAGGATCCGGGCGCCGAGCGCACGGCCGGCGCCCCAGACGTAGACGGCGTTTACGACGTGTCCGAGGTGCAGGTACCCTGTCGGTGACGGCGCGAAGCGCGTCACCAGCGCCGGTCGGCTGGCGGCGTGAGCGGTGGGCGGCGTCTCGAACACGCGATCCATGTCTCTGGCTGCGAGGGGCCTCGTGTGATGATCCCATGGCTCGGTCCCGGCGATCCGTTCCCGCCGGTCGAGGCCGCCGTGCGCGAGCCGAACGGGTTGCTCGCGGCCGGCGCGGACCTGTCCGAGGCTCGATTGCTCGACGCCTACAGGCGGGGCATCTTTCCGTGGTTCAACGAGGACGAGCCGGTCCTCTGGTGGAGCCCTGACCCGCGCATGGTGCTCGACGTGCGGGCCGTCCACGTCTCGCGGTCGCTGCGGAAGGTGATCCGGTCCGGCCGCTTCACGGTCACGTTCGACCGGGCGTTCGAGGACGTCATGCGTGCCTGCGCCGAGCCCCGTCCCGGACAGGACGGCACCTGGATCACCGGCGAGATGCTCGACGCCTACACGCGGCTCGCCGCAGATGGACACGCGCATTCGGTCGAGGCGTGGCAGCAGGGCGAGCTGGCCGGCGGGTTGTACGGCGTCTCGATCGGGCGGATGTTCTTCGGCGAGTCGATGTTCGCCAGGCGCAGCGACGCGTCGAAGGTGGCCCTGGTGTCGCTGGCGTGCCAGTTGCGCGCCTGGGGCTTCCGGCTCATCGACTGCCAGATGTCCACGCCGCACCTGGCGTCCCTCGGCGCGCGTGACGTTCCGCGGGCGCGATTCCTCGCCGAGGTGGCCGACCTGGTGCAGCAGCCGTCGCCGCCGTCGCCCTGGCGTCTCGATGTCGACGTCGCGGCCAGCCTCGAGGCCGGCTGAGTACAATTGACGGCAGGCGCATGAGCACACGCCCGGATGCCCGTGAGTCGACGCTGACCGAGACGCGCCGCGACCCCCAGCTGGCACGCCCGCGGCTGTGGCGCGTCCTGCTGCACAACGACGACTACACCACGCAGGAGTTCGTGGTCTGGGTCCTGCAGACCATCTTCCGCAAGCCGCGAGCGGAGGCCGTCGCGATCATGATGCACGTGCACCAGTCCGGCCTGGGCGTCGCGGGCGTCTACACGCACGACGTCGCCGCCACCAGGCTGCAGGCGACCCGACGGGCGGCCGAAGAGCACGAGTATCCGCTGCTCGCCACGATGGAGCCCGATCCGTCGCAGGCCGGGGAGGGCGGCCGGACATGAGCCAGACGCCGATTCCGTTCACGCCGGAGACGCTCGAGAGCGTCCAGCGCGCCTTTCGCCTCGCGACCGACCGCCGGCACGATGCGGTCGGGCTCGAACACCTGCTGCTCGCGCTGCTCGACGAATCGCGCGCCCGCAGCGTCCTCGTCGCCTGCGGCGCCAACCTCGACGTGCTGCGGACGCAGCTCGAGGAGGTGCTGGGAAAGGCGTTCGCGCCGGTGCCCGGCTCGGGCCGGGTCGAGCCCGAGCCCACGCTCGGGCTCGACCGGGTGATCCAGCAGGCGTTCGCGCACGCGACGGTGTCGAGCGCGACGCACGTCGACAGCGGCGACCTGCTGGTGTTCCTGCTGCAGGAGGAGGAGAGCCACGCGGCCTTCTTCCTGCGCGCGCAGGGCGTGCAGCGGCTCACGCTGCTGCGGGTCGTCTCGCACGGCACGGCGAATCTCGACGAGGCGGCGCCGGTTCCGGCGGAGGGCGAGGGCGGCCAGCCGGCGCCCGTCGACCCGCTGCAGGCCTTCGCGACCAATCTGAACGCCAAGGCGGCCGAGGGGCAGATCGATCCCCTGATCGGGCGCGCGCTCGAGATCGAGCGGATGATCCAGGTGCTCGCCCGGCGGCGGAAGAACAACCCGCTGCTCATCGGCGAGCCCGGCGTCGGCAAGACGGCGCTCGCCGAGGGCCTCGCGCTGCGGATCCACGAGGGGGACGTGCCCGAAGTCCTGAAGGACGCCGTGGTCTACGCGCTCGATCTCGGCGCGCTCGTGGCGGGGACGCGGTATCGCGGCGATTTCGAGGAGCGCGTGAAGCAGGTGCTCGACCGGCTGCTGAAGGAGCGGCACGCGATCCTGTTCATCGACGAGATCCACACGATCGTCGGCGCCGGCTCGGCGTCGGGCGGTGCGATGGACGCGGGGAACCTGTTGAAGCCCGCGCTCGCCAGCGGCGCCCTCCGGTGCATCGGGTCGACCACCTTCAACGACGCCAAGCAGTCGTTCGACAAGGACCGGGCGCTCGCGCGCCGCTTCCAGAAGATCGAGGTGCTCGAGCCGTCGGAGGCCGAGGCGCTGGAGATTCTCAAGGGGCTCCGGCCGCACTACGAGTCGCACCACGGCGTGCGCTTCAGCGACGAGGCCCTGGCGGCCGCGGTGGCGCTGTCGGCGAAGCACTTGAAGGACCTGCACCTGCCAGACAAGGCCATCGACGTCCTCGACGAGGCCGGCGCCGCGCAGAAGCTGCGGCCCGAAGCGGAGCGGAGCCAGCCGGTGGGAACCGCGGACGTCGAGCGGATCGTGGCGAGGATCGCGCGCGTGCCGGTCCAGGCCGTCTCGAGCGACGACCGCCGCGCCCTGGCCACGCTCGACGTCGAGCTGAAGACGGTGATCTTCGGCCAGGACGCCGCCATCGACGAGGTGACGTCGGCCATCAAGCTGTCTCGCTCCGGGCTGCGTGCGCCGGACAAGACCATCGGCAGCTTCCTGTTCGCCGGGCCGACCGGCGTCGGCAAGACGGAACTGGCACGGCAGCTGGCCCGCATTCTGGGTGTCGACTTCCTTCGCTACGACATGTCGGAGTACATGGAGAAGCACGCCGTCTCGCGGCTGATCGGGGCGCCGCCGGGATATGTCGGCTACGAGGAGGGTGGGCTGCTGATCGATGCCGTACGCAAGGCGCCGCACGCGGTGCTGCTGCTCGACGAGATCGAGAAGGCCCACCCCGACATGTTCGCGATCCTCCTGCAGGTGATGGACCACGCGACGCTGACCGACTCGCACGGCCGCAAGGCCGACTTCCGCCACGTGATCCTGATCATGACGACGAACGCCGGCGCGCGCGACGTTTCGGACCGCCGGCTGGGATTCGCCGAGGCCGGGCAGGGTGGGTCGACGCGGGGCGCGCTCGAGCGGACGTTCACGCCGGAGTTCCGCAACCGACTCGACGCGGTCGTGACCTTCCGGCCGCTCGGGGCCGCCGAGATCGAGCGCGTGGTCGACCGGCAGCTCGACGAGCTGCGCGCGCTCGTCGCGCCGAAGGGCGTGACGGTGACGGTGGATGCCGCCGCCCGTACCTGGCTGGCCGAGAAGGGGTTCGATCGCGCATTCGGGGCGCGCCCCATGGCGAGGCTGATCGAGCGGGTGGTGAAGAAGCCCTTGTCCGAGGCCCTGCTGTTCGGGTCGCTGTCGGCGGGTGGCGACGTCCGGGTGACCGTGCAGGACGGCGAGATTCGTCTCGCGCTTCCGGAGTCCCGGGCGTGAGCCTCGCAGACCTCCGCCGGGACTATCAGGGAGAGCCGCTGAACGAGGCGGACGCCGACCCGGACCCGTTCCGCCAGTTCTCCCGGTGGTTCGAGCAGGTGAGCGGGCTCGAGAAGGATCCGACGGCGATGACGATCGCGACGGCGACGCGCGACGGCCGTCCGTCGGCCCGGATGGTCCTGCTCAAGGGCGTCGACGAGCGCGGCTTCGTCTTCTTCACCAACTACGAGAGCCGCAAGGCGCTCGAGATCGACGAGACGGGCCTGGCCAGCCTGCTGTTCTACTGGCCCTCCCTGGAGCGGCAGGTGCGGGTCGAAGGCCGCGTCGAACGCGTCAGCGACGCGGAGTCGGACGCCTATTTCTCGACCCGGCCACTCGAGAGCCGGTGGGGGGTGTATGCGTCGCAGCAGAGCCGCGTGATCGGGGACCGCAGCGAGCTCGAGGCCCGGCTGGCGGCTGCCCGGCACGCGTTCGGCGAACAGGTGCCCAGGCCGCTCTGGTGGGGTGGCTACCGGATCGTGCCGGACCGCTTCGAGTTCTGGCAGGGGCGGCCGAACCGTCTGCACGATCGTCTGTGCTTCACGCGCGACGGCGAGGCGTGGCGCCGCGTGCGCCTGGCGCCGTAAGGCGCGTCTCCTGCAGCCCGATTCCTCCGCGGGGTTCTGGATGGGACGCCTTCGCATCGCGGTGTCGTCGTGCGCGGCCGACCGGCTGGCCGTCGCGCGGGCCAGCCTTGCCGGGTGCGCCCCCGGCACCCGTGTGCTGGTCGTCGCCTCCTCGCGAGGCGCGGCCGACGACCTGGTCCGCGCCATGGCGAGGCAGAAGCCGGCCACGTTCGGAATCGAGCGCCTGAGCCTGACGCAGGTGGCGGCCCGCGCCGCGCTGGCCGCGCTCGCCGCCGAAGGGCTCGCACCGACGTCCCGGCTGGGTGCGGAGGCGGTGGCCACAAGGGCGGCGTTCGAGGCCGTGCGCGGAGGCGGCCTCGCGTACTTCGCGCCGGTGGCCGGCACGCCGGGGTTTCCGCGCGCGCTGGCGCGGACGCTTCAGGAAGTGCGCCTGGCAGGGGTGCCGGCTTCGCGGCTCGAGCCGCTGCCGGGTGCTGGCGGTGACCTGTCGCGCCTGCTGGACCGGTTCGAGGCCGGCTTCGCGGGTGCGGCGACGGCCGACCGGGCCGCGCTGCTGCGGACGGCGGCCGCGGCCATCGCCCGACGTCCGCCGGCCGAGGTCGTCGTGCTGCTGGATCTGCCGCTCGAACACGAGGCCGAGCGTGCGGTCGTGGCCACGCTCGTCGCGGGCGCCTCCGAGTCGCTTGCGACGGTGCCTGGCGCCGACGCCGACGCCGTGCGGGCGTTCGAGGGGATGGGCGGAGAGGTCGAGGTTCTCCCCGACCGTGGCGACGGCGACCTCGCCCGTCTTCGGCGCCACCTCTTCGTGACCGACCCCGCGCCCCCGAGGCGCGAGTTGGACGGCGCGCTCGAGTTCTTCTCGGCGCCTGGCGAGGGCCGGGAGGCAATCGAGGTGGCGCGGCGACTGCTGCGGGAGGCGGAACGCGGCGTGCCGTTCGATGAGATGGCGGTGCTCGTCCGGTCGCCGGAGCAGTACACCGGTCTGCTCGAGCAGGCGCTGGCGCGCGCCAGCGTGCCCGCATGGTTCGACCGGGGCACCCGGCGGCCGCATCCTGCTGGACGTGCCTTCCTGGCCCTGCTGGCCTGCGCCGCGGAGCAGTTGTCGGCCGCGCGCTTTGCCGAGTACCTGTCGCTCGGTCAGGTGCCGCGGGAGCCGACGGCAGGAGAGCCGTGGACGCCGCCCGGTGACGAGGCGCTCGGCCGCCCGGTGGACCGGGTGGACGACGAGGGCGAGCGGGAGCAGGTCGAGGCGCTGGCGGAGCGCGCGGGCGAAGGCGACCCCGTGATCGGCGGCGCCGTGGCGGCGCCGTGGCGGTGGGAGCGACTCCTGGTGGAGGCGTCGGTCGTCGGTGGTGACGCCACTCGCTGGACCCGGCGCCTCGATGGCATCGCGCGCGAACTCGAGCGACAGGCGTGCGAGGCCGGACGTGACGACGGCGACGACGCGCGCGGTCGAGCCGTCCGGCAGACGCTGGAGCAGCTGCAGCACCTGCGCGCGTTCGCCGTGCCGGTCGTGGAGGCCTTGGCGGCCTGGCCGCGCGAGAGTGCGTGGGGGCCCTGGCTGGATCGCTTCGAGGCGCTGGCGCCCCGGGTCCTGCGGGCCCCGTCCCACGTGCTCAGGGTACTCGCGGACCTGCGGCCGATGGCCGACGTCGGACCCGTCTCGATCGACGAGGTACGGCGCGTGCTGGCCGAGCGCCTGCTGACGGTGGAGGCGCAGCCCCCGTCCCGCCGGTACGGCCGGGTGTTCGTCTCCACTCCGGAACAGGCGCGCGGGCGGGCGTTCCGGGTGGTCTTCGTGCCGGGGCTCGCCGAGCGGCTGTTTCCGCAGCGGCCGCGCGAGGATGCGCTGCTGCTGGACGGCCTGCGTGTCGAGGCCGGCGCGGGGCTCTCGACGCAGCGCGAGCGCCTGCACGCCGAACGCGTGATGCTGCAGATCGCGGTCGGTGCGGCCGGCGAGCGGCTGTACGTGTCGTATCCGCGCATCGAAGTCAGCGAGTCGCGCGCGCGCGTCCCCTCGTTCTACGCGCTCGACGTGATGCGTGCGGCGACGGGCCTGGTCCCGGACCAGGAGTCGCTCGAGGCGCAGGCCCGCGCGGCCGGCGATGCGCTGCTCGCCTGGCCCGCGCCCACGGCGCCGGAAGCGGCGATCGACGAGCAGGAACACGACCTGGCCGTCCTGCGCCAGCTGCTCGACGCGTCCGATCCGGCCCGCGTCAGAGGGCACGCGCACTACCTGCTGAAGTTGAACGAGCCGCTGCGCCGGTCGGTGATCGACCGGTGGGCCCGGGGCGACCGGCGCTGGTCGCCGAGCGACGGGCTGACGCGCGTCACGCCCTTCACGCGCGAGGCGCTGGGGAAGCAGCGACTGAGCGCGCGCGCCTATTCGCTGTCGGCGCTGCAGCGCTTCAGCACGTGCCCGTACCAGTTCGTGCTGTCGGCGATCTACCGCCTGCACCCGCTCGACCGGACCGAGCCGCTGCAGCGGCTCGATCCGCTGACGCGCGGCAGCCTCTTCCATCAGATACAGGAACGGTGCTTGCGCGCCCTGCGGGATCGGAACGCGTTGCCCGTGACGCCGGCCGCGGAGGCGCCCGCGCGGGCCGTGCTCGACGAGGTGATCGACGCCACGGCCTCCGAGGCCCACGAGGAACTCGCCCCGGCGGTGGAGCGTGTCTGGCTCGACGAGATCGAGGGCATGCGCCGCGACCTGCATGGATGGCTGGCCGTTCTGGCCCGCGAGGGCGCCGAGTGGACGCCCCTGGAGTTCGAGTTCGCCTTCGGCGACGTGCCAGGCCGGGAGGCGGCGCAGGCCCGGCCGGACGTGGTGCTCGAGGGGGGCTTCCGGCTGCGCGGCGCGGTCGACCTGATCGAGACGCACCGGGAGACGGGCCTGCTGCGGGTGACCGATCACAAGACGGGCCGGAGGCCAGACCGCATCGACACGGTGGTCGTGGGCGGCGGTACCGTGCTGCAGCCGGTGCTCTACGGCCTGGCGGTCGAAGCCGCCCTGAGCCGGCCCGTCCGTCAGGGACGGCTGTTCTACTGCACGGCCACCGGCGGGTTTCAGTCCCACGAGATCCCGCTGAACGAGCGGTCCCGGGCGGAAGGGCTCGACGTGCTCCGGACGATCGACCGCGTGGTCGCGGCCGGCTTCCTCGCGGCGGCCCCGGCCGAGGACGCGTGCACGCGGTGCGACTACCGGTCCGTGTGCGGACCCGACGTCGAGCGGCGGGTCGCCCGCAAGGCGCGCGAGCCGCTCGCCGACCTCCTCGCGCTCCGGGAGAAGCCATGACGACGTCGGCCGCCGACGACGCGGCGCGCGCCCTGATTCGTACGGCCATCGACCGGACGATCGTCGTCGAGGCCGCGGCCGGCACCGGCAAGACGACCGAGCTGGTGTCCCGGATCGTCCGCGTGCTCGCTGAAGGACGAGCGGAGGTCGACCGGATCGCGGCGGTCACCTTCACCGAAAAGGCGGCCGGCGAACTGAAGCTGCGGCTGCGGCAGCGCCTGGAGCAGGAGGGCGTCGAGGCCGGCGCGGAGCCGTCGGCGGTGGCGAGGCTGACAGAGGCGGTCCGGCGGCTCGAGGAGGCCCACATCAGCACCATCCACGGGCTGTGCGCCGACCTGCTGCGCGAGCGGCCGGTCGAGGCCCGCATCGACCCGTTGTTCCGGGTGCTGTCGGAGGGTCAGGCGCGCGCGCTGTTCGACGAGGCATTCGGCGCGTGGTTCCAGTCGACGCTCGAGTCACCCCCGGAGGGCGTCCGCCGGTCGCTGCGCCGCCCGGGCCGGGCGCCGCGCCCTGGCGAGGCGGACGACGACGGGCCGATCGACCGGCTGCGCCGGGCCGGCATCGAGCTGGCGGAGTGGCGCAGCTACCGCGGCGCGTGGACGCGCGAGCCCTTCGACCGACGGGCCGCCATCGGCGTCGTCCTCGCGCGGCTGGGCGAACTGGCCGGGGTGTCGGCCGGGGCCTCGTACGCGGGCGACAACCTGTCGGTCGACACCGAGCCGGTACGCCGCCTGTACCGGGAGATCGCCGGCGCGGATCCGGGCGCTGCGACCGAGGCCACGCTCGACGGGATCGAGGCTCAGCTCGTCGAACTGCGGAAGAATCGCGAGTTCAAGCGCGCCCGCAAGGGCAGCGGGCCGACCTACGCCAAAGGGGTTCCGCGCGCGCAGGTCCTGCAGGCGCGCGACGCGCTCGTCCTCGCGCTGGACGACTTCCAGGTGCGGGCCGACGCCGACCTCGCGGCGCGGCTGCACGAGGAGCTGCAGGGCTGCCTGGCGGCCTACGCTGCGGCGAAGGAGCGGGAGGGCGCGCTCGACTACCAGGATCTGCTGCTGCGCGCGAGGGACCTCGTCCGCGACGATGCCGTCGTGCGCCGGCACTTCCAGCGCCGCTTCACGCATCTCTTCGTGGACGAGTTCCAGGACACCGATCCCGTGCAGGCCGAGCTGCTGTTGCTGCTCGCCTCGGGCGACCCGGACGTCACGCGGTGGGAGGACGTCACGCCGGCCCCCGGCAAGCTGTTCATCGTGGGCGACCCGAAGCAGTCGATCTACCGCTTCCGCGGCGCCGACGTCGACGTGTACCGGCGCGTGCGCGATCAGCTGGTCCGGGCCGGCGGCACGGTCGTGGAACTGCGGCGCAGCTTCCGCAGCGTGCCGGCGATTCGGCGCCTCGTCAACACCGCGTTCGCCCCGCTGATGGACGGCGACATCGAGGCGCGCCAGGCCCAGTGGGTGCCGCTCGAGGGATCTCGCCCGGACGACCCGGCCCGGCCCGCGGTCGTCGTGCTGCCGGTGCCCGAGCCATACGGGCCGCGCGGGGTGTCGGCCCGCGAGATCGAGCGGTCGCTGCCCGACGCGGTGGGCGCCTACGTGCAGTGGCTGCTCCGTGAGAGCGGTTGGCGCGTGACCGAGCGGCGCGATCCGGATCGCCGCGTCGCGCTGGAGCCACGGCACGTCTGCATCCTGTTCCGCCGCTTCGTCAGCTACGGCGAGGACGCGACCCGGCCGTACGTCGATGCGCTCGAGGCCCGCGGCATCCGGCACCTGCTGGTCGGGGGCAAGGCCTTCCACGACCGGGAGGAGATCGAGACGGTGCGGGCGGCGCTGATGGCGATCGAATGGCCGGACGATCAGCTCTCGGTGTTCGCCGCACTCCGGGGAGCGCTGTTCGCCGTCGGCGACGAGGAGCTGCTCGAGTTCCACCGGATCGCCGGACGCTTCCACCCGTTCCGCATCCCATCGGACCTGCCGGCGGCACTCGACCCCATCCGGCAGGCGCTCGAGGTGCTGCGGATGCTGCACGTCCGCCGCAATGCCCGGCCGGTCGCCGAGACCGTGGCCGAACTCCTCGAGCACACCCGCGCGCACGTCGGCTTCGTGCTGCGGCCGGCAGGCGAACAGGCGCTCGCCAACGTCCTCCACGTCGGGGAACTCGCCCGCCAGTACGAGCGCGACGGCGGCATGTCGTTCCGGGGATTCGTCGAGCGGTTGCGGGAAGCCGCAGCCGGCGGGCAGGCGGCCGAAGCCCCGATCCTCGAGGAAGGGAGCGATGGCGTCCGGCTGATGACCGTGCACAAGGCCAAGGGCCTGGAGTTTCCGGTCGTGATCCTGGCCGACATCACGGCCCGCCTGACGCCCACCGAGGCGTCCCGCCACGTCGACGGCGACCGCTGCGCCATTCGCATCGGCGGCTGGTCGCCGAGAGACCTCAACGACCACCGGGCCCTCGAACTGAGCCGGGAGACGGCCGAGGGCCGACGCGTGGCCTATGTCGCGGCGACTCGTGCGCGGGACCTCCTCGTCGTACCGGCGGTCGGCGACGAGGCGTACGACGAGGGCTGGATCGCGCCGTTGAACGCCGCGGTCTACCCGGACGAGGGCGTGCGGCGGGCCGCGGAGCCCGGTCCGGGCTGTCCGCCCTTCAAGAGTCGAGACTCGGTGCTGAGCCGGCCCGGCGGCGATCCGGCCTCGCGGCTGACGGTGTGCCCGGGGCGGCATCGGCACGGTTCGGGCGACGACGCGTACGAGACGGTGTGGTGGTCGCCGGAGCCCGAGCGCCTCGAACTCGGTGTGCAGGCGCCGTTCGGGCTGCGGCGAGACGATCTGATCGTCAAGGACGTCGAGCCGGCCGTGCTCCAGCACTACCTGGCACAGCACGCGTCGTGGCGCCGCCGGCGAGACGCGGCGGTGGCGGCCGGACGGCTGGCGTCGCTCGAGGTGGTCACGGCCACCGAGCACGCCGCGGCGATGGTGGTGAGCGGGGAGGCGCCGCCTCGGGCCAGTGTGCGGGTCGAGACGCTCGACGGCGCCGGCGCCCGGCCGGCGGGCCCGCGGTTCGGCGCCCTCGTCCACGCGCTGTTGTCGGACGCGCCGCTCGATGGGGCGGCCGCCGCCGTGCTGCCCGGACTGGCATCCGGCCACGGGCGGCTGCTCGGCGCCGACCGGACGGAGGTGGCCGCGGCCGTGGAACTGGTCACGCGGGTCCTCCAGCACGACCTCCTGCGGGCGGCGGCGCGTGCGGCGGAGGGCGGCCGCTGCTATCGCGAGACCCCGGTCACCCTTCGGGTCGGCGAGCGGCTGGTCGAGGGCGTGGTTGACCTGGCGTTCGACACGGGTGAGGCCATCGTGGTGGTGGACTTCAAGACCGATCGCGCGGAGGGCGACGCGCTGGACCGGTACCTCCATCAGGTGGGCCTGTACGCCGAGGCGATCGCGGCGGCCATGGGCCGGCCGGCGCGGGCGGTGCTCCTGCAGGTCTGACGCCGCCCCCGTCGCTTGCCGTGCCGGCGCCCGGAGTCCCGGGGCGTCCGACGCGCACTCAGCCGAGGTCGGCGATGCGGCGATCGAGGTCTTCGACGGCCTGTTCGAGCATCGCCCGGTGGGGGGGCGCGCACGCATGCTGCAGATCGGAGAGCGCCTTGAGCCGCGCCAGCAGCAGCGTCTGGCGCTCCGCCTGCCGTTGCCGCGCGGCGGGGTCGCCGGGACCCGCTGCCGGGGAGACCTCGATCGGCTCCTGCTGCTGCGACTCGATGGCCTTGCTCTCCCAGCCGCGCGCCATCGCCTACTTCCCGTGTCTGGCGGCGCGGTCCTCGGGCGCCACCCCCATGAGGCTGGCGTTGGCGGCTACGTGGGCGGCCACGAGCGCCTCGGCGCGGCCGATCGCAGCGGCATCGCCGCCGCGGTAGATCCGATTGGCCTCGATCAGGTCCTTCTGCGTGGCGGGCGTCGAGTCGGGGCCATCGTAGATCGCCGCCACCGGACACGCGGGCACGCACGCCCCGCAGTCGATGCACTCGTCCGGGTGGATGTAGAGCATCGTCGCCGTCGCGAACTCGGGCTCGTCCTTGCGGGGGTGGATGCAGTCGACGGGGCAGACATCGACGCACGCCGTGTCCTTGGTGCCGATGCAGGGATCCGTGATGATGAACGCCATGGATCCGAGCTTACACAATGCGGGCCCCGGCGTGCACGCCCGGCGGGCTGGGCAGTGCCCCCCCCGCCGCCGTCCGGTGGCCGGCGCGGGCGGGGGGGGGCCTGTGACTGGCGGGACCTACGAGATGTAGCCGATGGCCTTGCCGGCGAAGGCGACGCCGGCCCACAGAAACGCGGACATGGCCCCGGCGAGCCGGCCGGCGCCGGAGTTGGCCTTCTCCTCGCCGCCGTTGATGACCCACTGGCGATACGTGTAGGTGAACACGATCGCCGCCGCCAGGAAGTACATCTTCACCCAGAAGTAGAAGTGCACGTAGTACTTCGATGCGGCCAGCGAGAGGAACAGCAGGAAGCCGGTGAGGAGCACCAGGAACAGGCTCCAGTCGAGCCACGGCTTTGCGATGCGTGCCAGGTCGGTGACCCTCTGCTCCCGCAGGCCGAGCCCGAGCATCCGGAGATCAACGAGCAAGGTGGCGCCGCCGAGCACGGCGAGCGCGAGCAGATGAACGGTCTCGATGTAGGCGAAAGCGTACAGGGACTCGTTGATGGATTTCGACAAGCCTGTCGACTCGAGCCACGTGAAAAGATTGAAGACCATAGTCGTTGGATTCCTCGAAACCGAAGGACTAGAAGAGAGGTGGGTACCAGTTGTAGGCGATCAGGCGCCCCCAGACGATGACCAGCCCCCACAAGAGAATCGACGACCCGCCGGCCAGCTTGGCCGCGCCCGGCGTCTCGACGGCCGTGTCCCACTGCGCCAGCCGCTTCTCGATGCCGAGGTGGAAGGCACCGATGTTGAGTGCGGCCAGGACGAGCGTGATCAGTTTGACGCGGAAGTAGACGTTCCCCCAGAAGAACAGCGGCTTCGAGAAGAAGAGCAGCAGGCCGGTCGCGACCATGATGGCGGCGCCGAGGGTGAACCAGGGGCTGAGTCGGGCCCAGACCTGGGAAACGGGCACGCGCCGAAGACCGAAGCCCATCAGGCGCAGGTCCCAGAACAGCAGCACGCCGAAGAACAGCGCAATCCCGACGGAATGGACGGACTCGATGACCGGGTAGGTCCACGTCGACTCGCGCAGCGCGATGCTCGACGGCAGGTTGTCCACCCAGGTGAGGAAGTTCATTATCGACACGAAGGTCTGCCTCCAGGAGAACGCGCGGGACGCCTGCCGGTGCGACCCGTCGTGCGTGTTGGAAAGCGCAACTTGTACCAGCGGAACCGCGAACAGGTCAAGCGCGCAGTGGTGTAGCCCGATTTGGTGTACGCGCCAAAGTTGACACCCCCGGGAGGGGGACCTACTCTGTCTGGGTCAGAGTGCGACGTCAGGCGCGTTCAACAAGTTACGTGAGCTGACGGTCCATGCGGGTCATTGGGGAGGTAGTGGTTTGATGGCACGATTCATTCGGTTGGCGGCCGCGGTGGCGTTCGCTGTGCTGGTGCCGGTCGCGGCATTCGCGCAGGCGTCCATCTCGGGCGTCGTGCGTGACGCGTCCGGCGCGGTCCTGCCGGGCGTGACAGTCGAGGCGGCCAGTCCCGTCCTCATCGAGAAGGTCCGGTCCGTGGTGACGGACGGTTCGGGGAACTACCGTCTCGTCGACCTGCGGCCCGGCACGTACAGCGTGACCTTCACGCTGCCCGGCTTCAGCACGTTCAAGCGCGACGGCATCGAGTTGACGGGGTCGTTCAACGCGTCAATCAACGCGGAAATGAAGGTTGGCGGCCTCGAGGAGACCATCACGGTCACCGGGGAGACGCCGATCGTCGACACGCAGAGCATCCGCCGGCAGACGACGCTGACGGCCGAGACGCTGACGACGGTCCCGACGGCCCGTTCGTGGGCGGCGACCGCCGTCCTGATTCCGGGTATCGTCACCCAGGCCGGTGCCAGCGCCGACGTGCAGGTGACGCCGCAGATGACCGTCTTCGGCGGCATGGGCGGACGCGGCAACGAGGGCCGCATGCAGGTGGACGGCTTGAACACCGGCGCGGCGCTCAACGGCGGCGGCGTGTCGACCTACGTGGCCGACATCGCGAACGCGGCCGAGGTGGTGACGACGACGTCCGGCGGTCTCGGCGAGGCCGAGGTCGGCGGTCCGTCGATCAGCATCGTGCCGCGCAGCGGCGGCAACAAGGTGGCTGGCTCGATCTACCTGTCCGGTGTGCCGGACGGCTGGGTGCAGAGCAACTACTCGGATGCCCTGCGGCAGGCGGGCCTCTCGACCCCGGGCACGCTGATCAAGCAGTGGGACTTCACCGGTGGCGTCGGCGGCCCGATCATCAAGGACCGTATCTGGTTCTACGCGACGGCCCGCGACGAGGGGCAGTGGCGCAGCATCCCCGGCATCTACCCGAACCTGAACGCCGGGAAGGCCAACGCGTGGGAGTATCTCCCGGACACGTCGCGGCAGGCGCAGGGTGCGGAGAGCTTCCAGATCCTGACGCAGCGCTTCACCATCCAGGCGACGCCGAAGAACAAGTTCAACGTGCACCTCGACTGGCAGATGCCGTGCAACGGCGCGGCCGCGTTCGGCGGCCCTGACTCGTGCCGCAACCAGCCCGAGTCCGGCGCCGTTGTAGGCGCCCTCGGCCTGGGTGGCCTGACCGCGGTGACCTCGCCCGAGGTGGCCGGTCTGCTCGACACGGTCGTCACCAACCGGCAGGTCACCTGGTCGTCGACCGTGACCAACCGGCTCCTGCTCGAAGCGGGCATGGGCCTCTACACGGCGAAGTGGGGTCCCTTCGAGGCGCCCGGCAACCCGACGCGCAACCTCGTGCGCGTGCAGGAGCTGGCGGCGCGCAACGGCGCGGTGGCGGGCCTGACCTACCGGTCGGCGAACTGGGCGAACAACTTCGACAACCCGAACACCTATCGCGCGTCGCTCTCCTACGTGAAGGGCGCGCACAGCTACAAGTTCGGCTACTTCGGCGGCTTCCTCCGTGAGAACATCACGAACAACGGGAACGACCTCAACCTTCAGTACACGTTCCTGAACGGCCGCCCGACGACGATCACGCAGAGCCTCCGCGTCTACACGCAGAAGGACCGCGTCAAGTACGACGCGCTCTATGCGCAGGATCAGTGGACGCTCGGCAAGTTGACCCTCCAGGGGGCGCTGCGCTTCGACCGGTCGCGCAGCTACTCGCCGGAGCAGGTGATCGGGCCGACGAACTACCTGGCCACGCAGCTCCGCTTCGCGGAGACGCCGGGCGTCAACGCGTACAAGGACATCTCGCCCCGCGGCGGCGCCGCGATCGACGTGTTCGGCAACGGGAAGACCGCCGTCAAGGTCAACTTCGGCAAGTACCTCGAGCCGGCGGCCAACCTGAGCGGCAACTACTCGATCTCGAACCCGATCGCCCGTATCGCGACGACCACGAACCGTACGTGGACCGACCCGAACGGCGACTTCATCCCGCAGTGCGACCTGAACATCTCGGCGGCCAACGGCGAGTGCGGCGGCTGGACGAACCCCACGTTCGGGACGGCCACGCAGATCACGGCGGGCATCGACCCTGCCATCCTGAACGGCTGGAACATCCGGCCGAACGATTGGCAGATCGGTGTCAGCGTCCAGCAGCAGGTCGCCCCGCGCGTCTCGGTCGAGGCGGGCTACTTCCGGCGCTGGCTCGGGAACTACACGACGACGGACAATCTGGCCCTCGGGGCGGCCGACTTCACGCAGTTCTCGATCACCGCGCCGTCGGATCCGCGGCTGCCCGGTGGCGGCGGCTACACGGTGGGCGGGCTCTACAACGTGACGGCGGCCGGCTTTGCGACGCCGGCGCGCAACAACGTGACCTTCGCGGAGCCGTACGGCGGCATCACGCAGGTCTACAACGGCTTCCTGGCCAACATCTCGGCCCGGACGACCAGCGGCATCACGCTGACCGCCGGCATCAACAGCGGCAAGACGGTCAACGACTACTGCGCGGTCCGCGCGCAGGTGCCGGAGCTGACGGTGACGGCGGCGCCGGTCGCGCTCAGCCCGACCAACCCGAACTGCCTGACCGATCCGGGCTTCATCACGAAGATCACGGGTCTCGGGTCGTACACGATCCCGAAGGTCGACGTGCTGATCGCGGGCACCTTCCGGAGCGATCAGGGTGCGCCGCTGCGCGCCACCTGGAACGCCCCGGTGGCGACCGTGTCGGCGGCGCTCGGGCGTCCGGCCGCGGTGGCCGGTGTCACCGTGCCGATCGACCTGATCGCGCCCGGCGAGAAGTGGGGCGACCGCGTCAACGAGCTCGACATCCGCTTCGCGAAGGTGCTGCGGTTCGGCCGGACGCGGACGCACGTCGGGTTCGACGTGTTCAATCTGCTGAACTCGGACGCGATCCTGACCTACAACTCGACGTTCGTTCCGGGCGGCACGTGGCTGGCGCCGCAGTCGGTGATGACGCCGCGGTTCTACAAGGTGAGCGCGCAGATCGACTTCTAGCTCGATCCGCGTTCGCATCCGTACGACGAAGGGAGGGGGCCTCGCGGCCTCCTCCCTTTCGTGCGTACGGCCCAGGACGGTAACCCCCATTTCGGGTATCTTGCCGGCCCGCTGGCGGCCCTCCATAATCAGAAGCCAGGGCCGTTCCGCGGCTACCGCAATGTCCTCCCTGCACGTCACCCGGCTCGTCGCGCGCGTTGGCGTCTCCCTGCTGGCCCTGCTCTCCACGGTCGTCCTGTCGTACGCCGCGACCGCGTCGGCGCCCGCCGGCCCGGAGTACGCGCTGACGGCATGGACCGACCAGGACGGGCTGCCCCGTGGCGACGTGCTCACGATGGCCCAGGACCTCGAGGGGTTCCTGTGGGTCGGCACGTCCGCGGGCCTGGCGCGGTTCGACGGCTACCACTTCTCGGTCCGCCAGGACGCGGCGGCTCCGCAGCTCGCGCAGGGCGTGGTCGCGGCGCTCGTCGGCGGACGTGACGGCAGCCTGTGGGCGGGCTACTCGACGCCGAGCGCCGTCGCGCGCCTCAAGAGCGGCCGCCTCACGGTGTTCGACGCTGACGACGGTCTGGACCTCGACAGCGTCGAAGCGCTGGCCGAGGATCGGTCGGGCGACATCTGGGCCGGCGGCCGCGGCGGGTTGCGGCGGTTCCACGACGGAACGTGGGTGAAGCCGCTCGCCTCGGACGGATGGGCGGAGGCGGACGTGCTGAGCCTGTACGAGGATCGCTCGGGGCGTCTCTGGGCCGGCACGGCGAAGGGGGTCTACGTCTGGCAGCACGATCGCTTCGCGGCCGTGCCGGAATCGCAGACCTACGTGCAGGGCTTCGTCGAGGACGCAGGCGGCGCCATCTGGGTCACCGACAACCGGTCGGTCGTCAGGCGCCTCGATTCGGGGCTCGCGCCGGCGCACGCGCCCGACGTCGTGCTGCCGCAGATCTCCGCGCAGTTGGCGCGCGATTCCCGCGGGCAGATCTGGGTCGCCGCGCTCGGGGGCGGCCTGCTCCGCGTGCGGGGCGGGTCGTCCGCGCCCTACATCGAGCGCATCCCGTACGAGCACACGCTGCGGGCGTCGCCGCGGTCGGTGTTCGAGGACCGCGACGGCAACATCTGGGTCGGCATGCGCTCGGGCGGACTGTTGCGGCTGGCGGCGAGCCGGGTGCGCACCAGTGTCGCGCTCGAGGGCGTGACCAACGACGGCGTCCGCAGCCTCGCGGCCACGCCAGACGGAAGCGTGTGGGTCGCCACCGGCTACACCCTGAACCGCTTCCGCGACGGGCGGCGGCAGGTCCTGCCGCTGACCCAGGCCGTCGCGCTGCACGTCGACCCGGCGGGCCGTCTGTGGGCCATGACCACCTCGTATCTGGCCCGGCTCGTCGGGGAACGCTTCGAGAAGGTCGACCTGCCGGCCGCGGTGCGGCCGGAAGGCGTGCTGTCGATCGCCGTCACCCGCGACGGCACGCTCTGGCTGTGCAGCTACATCCAGGGCGTCATGTCGCTCAAGGGAGGCGTGCTGTCGACCTTCGGGGACGAGCCCGCGATCGGCAGTCGTCCCTGCGGCGTCGTGACCGTCGATTCGCGCGGGCGCGCGTGGGTGGGGTTCAACGGTGGCGGTCTCGCCCGGTTCGAGGGCGGCCGCTTCCACATGATTCCGGCGTCGGACGTCGTGGCGCCCGGAACGGTGGTCGCCATTGCCGAGGACCGGCGGGCGGACCTGTGGGTGGTCACCCGCACGACGGTCAGCCGCTACCGGAACGATCGATTCACCACCGTGTCGCGGATCAACGGACCGTTCGAGGGCCTGGTCGCGCCCTTCGCGCAGGACGACGCCGACATGCTGTGGATGGGGAACCGCAGTGGCGCGGCCGTCGTCCGCGTGGACCCGACGGAGTTCGACAAGGTGGCCGTCGAGCCCGGCTACCAGGTCAAGTACCGGCAGTTCGACGTGGCCGACGGGCTCCAGGGAGAACTCCGCTATCGCGGCCGGGTGCTCGCGGTGCGGGCGCCCGACGGGGCGATCTGGATCGCGTCCGGCCTGGGTGTCGCAGTCATCGACCCGCGCGTCGAGCCGGCCGGTCAGCCGGTGGCGTCCCCGCGGATCGACCGGGTGCTGCTCGACGGGCAGCCGGTGTCCGGAGCGGACCTGCCCACGCGTCCGGGCACGCTGCACTTGGAATATTCGAGCCTTGATCTCTCCGCGGCCTCGAAACTGCGCTTCCGCTACCGGCTGGAGGGCCACGACGAGGGGTGGTCGGTCGTCGGGGCGAGCCGCGAGGCGAGCTTCGCGAACCTCGCGCCGGGCCGCTACCGCTTCCGCGTCAGTGCGACCAACGACGGGCGCTGGAGCGAATCGGCGGTCTGGGAGTTCTCGGTGGCCCCGCCGTTCTACCAGACGCGCGGCTTCATGATGCTGATGGTCACCGCCGCCGCGCCGATGCTGGTCGCCGGCTGGTGGCTGCGCCTGCGGGCGATGCGGGGCAAGTACGCGCTGGTCGTCGCCGAGCGTGCACGGCTCAGCCGCGAGATCCACGACACGCTGCTGCAGAGCATCGCGGCGATCGGTGTCGAACTGGAGACGATCGCCACGCAGCTCGAGCCGGCCCAGGCGGGCCCGCGCGAGCACCTCCGGCGGCTGCGCCGGCAGGCCGGGCACGCCTTGCGCGAGGCCCGGGAGTCGATCATCGAGCTGCGGAGCCAGAACCTCGAGCCGCGCGGGTTGTGCGATCTGCTGCGCGAACTCGCCGAGCGGACGACCGAGCAGAAGCACGTCCAGACGGACTTCGTGCTGGCGGGCCGCCCGGTACGCTGCAGCACCGAGGTCGAGACACAGTTGCTGCGGATTGCGCAGGAGGCCGTGACCAACGCCGTCCGGCACGGGCACGCGTCGCGGATCGAGGTCGCCCTGGAGTTCCAGGGACGCACCGTTTCGTTGCGTGTCTCGGACGACGGCCGCGGCTTCTCGCCCGGCGATCGGCGCGGCGGCGCCGAGACGGGGGAACAGCTCGGGTTGCTGAGCATGCGCGAGCGCGCGGAGCGCATCAGGGCCCGGGTGGCCATCACGAGCTCGCCCGGACACGGAACGACGATCGAGGCGACCGCCCCCCTGACGGCCGAATGAACGAGGTACCGGACGTGATACGTGTGCTGTGCGTCGACGATCATCGGCTGATGCGTGAAGGAATCTCGCGCATCGTCGGGCTGCAGTCCGACATGACCGTCGTGGCCGAGGCGGCCAACGGCGAGGAAGCCGTGGAGCAGTTCGAGCGCGTCCGTCCGGACGTGACGCTGATGGACCTGCAACTGCCACGGATGAGCGGCATCGAGGCCATCACGGCGATCCGCCGCGCGTCGCCCGACGCGAAGATCATCGTGTTGACGATGTATCAGGGAGACGAGGACGTCTACCGGGCCTTCCAGGCCGGCGTGTCCGGCTACCTGCTGAAGGACACGGTTCCCGACGACCTGATCCGGGTGATCCGCGAGGTGCACGCCGGCCAGCAGGTGATTCCGCCCGAGATTGCCCACGTGCTGGAGCAGCGGGCGAGTCACCCGTCGCTGACGCTCAGGGAGATGCAGGTGCTCGAGCTGCTGGCCGCCGGCAAGCGCAACAAGGAGATCGCGGCGCATCTCGGGATCAGCAGTGACACGGCCAACGCGCACGTGAAGCGGATCTTCGTGAAGTTCAACGTCCACGATCGGACCGCCGCCCTGAAGGAGGCACTGCGCCGCGGCATCATCCACATCGGCTGACGCGGCGGGTTGGCGCCCGTCGGGCCGTTGTGGCACTGTACCGGTGGACCCAGGCACACTGGAGGATGACAGCGATGACCCGTGGACAGCTGGCGCTGGTTGGCGTCGCGATCGGCGTGGCGACGTACGTCTCGGCGGCGGCGGCCCAGGCCCCGACGCCGGTGGCGGCGGCGAAGGCCGCGGCCGAGGCCGCCCGCACCTACACTCCGCCCCGGACCCCATGGGGGCACCCCGATCTGCAGGGGACCTACACGACGACGGACGAGAACGGCGTGCCGCTCGAACGGCCCGATCAGTTTCCCGCCACGGAAGGCCTCTCGGAGGCGGAGTTCCAGCGGATCGTGAAGGAGCGTACCGAACGGGCTCGGCAGCTGGCGGGGCGCATCGGCGGCGCGGAGACCGGGGCCGGGCCGACGCACTGGTACGAGCACCTGAACGCGCAGAACAGCCAGCTGTGGCTGATCCAGGACCCGCCGGGCGGGAAGTTCCCGCCCATGACGCCGGACGGCCAGCGCCGCGCCGCGGCCGCCGCGGCCGCCCGCCGGCCGGAGCCGAAGGACTTCAGCGAGTACACGCTGTACGACCGCTGCATCACGCGCGGCGTGATCGGGTCGATGCTGCCGGTGATCTACGGCAACTCGCTCGAGATCGTCCAGGGGCCCGACGTCGTGGCGATCCGCAACGAGATGATCCACGAGACGCGGATCGTCCCGCTGGGCGGGCCGCCGCGCCCGGGAGAGGCGCTCCGAGGCTACATGGGGCTGTCGCGCGGCCGGTGGGAGGGCAACGTCCTCGTCGTCGAGACGACGCACTTCACCGACCGGACGCAGATCGGCGTCAACGGCAACGGAATACCGAACAGCGACGCGCTGAGGCTGACGGAGCGGTTCATCCCGGTCAGTGGCTCGCAGGTTCGCTGGGAGGTGACCGTGGACGATCCGAAGATGTGGACGCGCCAGTGGACGTTCGGCCTGCCGCTCAAGAAGGACCCGAGCCAGGCGATCTTCGAGTACGCCTGCCACGAAGGCAACTATGCCGCCCGCAACATGCTGACCGGGGCGGCGGCCGAGGCGAAGGCCGAGGGCAAGTAGTCCCGCGGCCGCGCCGGCCCGTGGCGAGCCCGGGCCCCGCCTCGAGCCCGGCGGCGGGTGTCAGGCCCTGGCGTCGAGCGCGGCCTTCACGCGCGCTGGCGTGAACGGAATCTCCCGCAGCCGGGCACCCGTCGCGTCGAAGACGGCGTTGCCGATCGCGGCCGCGACGACCGTGATCGCGGTTTCGCCCGCCCCGTTGGCCTCGGCGTCGGGCCGGTCGAGCAGGACGCACGTGATTCGCGGCGTCGGTGCGCCCACCGCGAAGGTCCGGTAGCCCCGCCAGTCGATCGCGGTCACCTGGTGATCGTCCCAGGTCACTTCCTCCAGCAACGCCCGGCTCATGCCGTGGAGAGCACCGCCCTCGAACTGGTTCCGGACGCCGTCGGGGTTCGAGATCGGCCCGCAGTCCTGCGCGCCGGCCAGCCGCTCCACGACGATCCCGCCGGTGGCCTGGTCGACGGCCACCTCGGCGACGACGGCGACGTAGCCGTTGTCGCCTTCGTAGACGACGCAGGAAATGCCCCGGCCGCGCGCGATGCCCGTGTGCGCCTGGTCGCGGCGTGGTGAGGGGCGAGCCTGCCAGCGGGCCTCGGCGGCCGCGGCCTCGACCACGGCCTTCAGCCGGGGGTCGCGGAGGTGCCGCAGGCGGTAGGCCACGGGGTCGGCGCCGACCCGGGCGGCGATCTCGTCCATGAAGCTCTCATGGGCGAACGTGTTCTGGAAGCGCTCGGGCGCGCGCAGCGGCCCGGTCCAGAAGGGCGAGGCGACCCGGTGGGAGAGGACGCGCTCGCCGCGGACGACGCCTGCCCCGCGGCAGACGCCGCCGACGCACCCGGCAACGTAGGACGGGGCCGTGTTCAGGTTGTTGTTGAGCGGCGTCGTCGGCGGTGGCGCCGGACTGCGGGGCGCGGACGGGGCGGCGGTGAACCCCACGAGCGCACCCGTGACGACGTTGCCCGGCGTGTCGTAGCCGGGCCGGCCCCCGCGGGCGGGTGACCAGCCTTCGTAGTCCCAGGCGACGATGGCGCCCTGGGCGTCG
>CAWULT010000030.1:0-42729 GCA_963923455.1 uncultured bacterium | reverse complement strand
ACCCGCGACCTTTGGGTTATGAGCCCAACGAGCTACCGGACTGCTCCACCCCGCGACACTGGACGCTGTAGCTGCGAACGCAGCCCCAACAGACGTCCCATCTTACACCCGCTGTGAGCCATTCGCCAAGCCCCGAAGCGCCTCGGCCGCAGATCGCAGATCAGGGTGCGGCGGGGACGTCGGCGTCGCGGAGGACGAAGTACTTCTCGCCGGGCTTGATCAGGCCCAGTTCGCGGCGGGCCAGTTCCTCGATGGCCTCGGCGCTCTCACGCAGCTGCCGGGCCTCTTCCTTCTTGGCGGCGTTGTCCGCGCGGATGGCCTCGAGTTGCTGCGCCAGCGCGGCGTGCGACCGGCGTGCCTTGATGATGTCGAGCAGGCCCTTCTCGCCGACCAGCGCGTCGACCAGGATCAACGCTCCCACCGCCAGCAGGGCGTACTCCGCCATGCGGCGGCCGCGACGGCGAGGAGCCGTGCTGTCGGCGGACGGGGCGGCGTCCTGCGTCTTCTTCACTGGTGATAAGTGCTCCGTGCGAGAATGCCTGCCATCAGATCACGAGTGAGATCGCAATTCAAGCCCAATTCTCAGGCGAACGCCCTTTCAATCGCGACGACGAGGCGCGCAGCATGGACCAGCACCTGGACCCGCACCCGGTTGCGATCATCCTGACGACCCTGGGCCCCGACGCCAACGCCACGGCCATCGCGCGGACGCTCGTCTCCGAGCGGCTGGCGGCGTGCGTGAACGTGCTGCCCGTGATGACGTCGGTGTTCCGCTGGCAGGGCAACATCGAGCAGGACCGCGAGCAGCAGCTCGTCATCAAGACGGCCGCCGGATCGATCCACGCGATCGAGGCCCGGCTCAGGGAACTGCACCCCTACGACCTGCCGGAGTTCCTGGTGATTCCCGCTGGGGGCTCGACCGCCTACCTGGACTGGGTCCGTGGATCGGTAGACGGCCCGAAGCGGTAGGGGCGGTTCAGGCCTTCTTGCGGCCGCGCAGCCAGGCGAGGGCCGGCGGCATCAGCGAGATCAGGATCACCACGCCCACCACCAGGTGGATGCGGCGCTCGATGTTGGGGATCAGGCTGCCCAGCGCGTAGCCGGCCAGCGTCATGCCGCCCACCCACGCGATGGCGCCCACGACGTTGAACGTCGCGAACTTGCGGTAGCCCATCGCGCCCACGCCGGCGACGACCGGCGCGAACGTCCGCAGGATCGGGATGAACTGCGCGAGCACGATCGTCTTGCCGCCGTGCCGCTCGTAGTACTCGTGCGTCATCCGCAGGTGCTCGCGCCGGAACAGCAGCGAGTCGGGCCGGCTGTAGAGCGCCACGCCGGTCCGCTGGCCGATCCAGTAGCCGGTGGCGTTGCCGACGATGGCCGCGACGATCAGCGTCGGGATGAGCGTCGAGATCTCGAAGTCGCCCCGCGCGGCGAACAGGCCCGCCGTGATCAGCAGGGAGTCGCCCGGCAGGAAGAATCCCACCAGCAGGCCGGTCTCGGCGAAGACGATCGCGATGAGCCCGTAGAAGCCGACCGTGCGAATGAGCTCGGGAACGTTGTAGACGGTGGAGAAGAACTGCTGAATCAGATCCATGCCAGGGGCTCACACGCGCGCGAGCGCCTGCGCCAGGTCCTCCTTGAGGTCGTCCAGGTCTTCCACGCCCACCGAGATGCGGACCAGGTCGTCGGTCAGGCCGATGGCCAGGCGCCGCTCGCGCGGCACCGAGGCGTGCGTCATCGAGGCCGGGTGGCACACCAGCGTCTCCACGCCGCCCAGGCTCTCGGCCAGCGCCATCAGGCGCAGGCTGTTGAAGAAGGTTCGCGACCGCTCGAGATCGCCCGTCTCGAACGCAATCAGGCCGCCGAACCCGCGCATCTGCCGGCGCGCCAGTGCGTGCTGCGGGTGCGAGGCGAGGCCGGGGTAGTGCACCCGCGTGACCTTCGGGTGCGCCGCGAGATACTCGGCCAGGGCGAGCGCGTTCGTGTTGTGCCGCTCCATCCGCAGGGTCAGCGTCTTCGTCCCGCGCAGCACCAGCCACGAGTCCATCGGGCTCAGAATGGCACCCTGCGCGTTCTGCACGAAGCGCAGCCAGTCGATGTGCTCGTCGCGGACCGCCACCACGATGCCGCCGATGCTGTCGCTGTGCCCGTTCAGGAACTTCGTCGTGCTGTGGAGCACGAGGTCGGCACCCAGGTCGATCGGCTGCTGGACGCAGGGGCTCGCGAAGGTGTTGTCCACCACCACGGCCACGCCGTGCCGGTGCGCGATCTCGGCCGCCGCCGTCAGGTCGGTGAGCCGCAGCACCGGGTTGGTCGGCGACTCGAGGAACAGCAGCTTCGTCGAGGGCCGGATGGCGGCCTCGATCGCGGCCGGGTCGGACGTGTCGACGTAGCTGAAGTCGAGTCCGCCCTTGCGCAGCACGCGCTCGAACAGCCGGTACGTGCCGCCGTAGGTGTTGTCGGTGACGACGACGTGATCGCCCGACTGCAGCATGGTCATCAGGGCAGCCGTGGCCGCCAGGCCCGACGCGAAGGCAAAGGCGGCCTTGCCGTGCTCGATGGCGGCAATGTTGGCCTCGAGCGTGGCGCGGGTCAGGTTGTGCGTGCGCCCGTACTCGTAGCCCTTGTGCTGGCCGAGGGCGTCCTGCACGTAGGTCGACGTCTGATAGATCGGGGTGATGATCGCGCCCGTGGCCGGGTCGGGCGTCTGGCCCGCATGGATGCAGACCGTGCTGAATCCGGCATTCTCTCGCAGCTTCACGATGGTTCGAAGGGTACTCTAGACTACGACCTGGAGGCTACCGCTCCGCCCCCCGCCCGTGCATGACTGACGACACACCCGCCGGGCCCGCCGTGGCCAGGCGCCCCCGTCTCGCACGCGTCCGACGCTGGGCAACCCGCACGTGGACGGGCCGCGCCGTCGCGCTGGCGCTCGCCGTCAAGGCGCTCGTGGGCCTCACGGCGCTCGCCGGGCTCACGCCCGGCTGGCTGGAAACGTGCGACACGCTCGCCAGCGTGGTGCTGATCGTCGGTGCCGGCATGGCGGTCGTGCAGGCCTGGCCCCGTGCCCGCCGGCAGCTCCTGTGGCGGGTTCGCCGCAAGCTCACGCTGTCCTACGTCTTCATCGGCCTGGTGCCGGCGCTGCTCATCGTCACCTTCTTCGCGATCGCGGGGCTGATCCTCCTATCGAGCGTGAGCGCCTACATTCTCGAACAGCACGTACGGGCGCTCGTGGCCGACGCGCGGGCCGAGGCGCGGATGGCCGCGGTGGCGCTCGAGACGGCCGGTGCCGGCGCGAACGTGCCGGCGCTGCTGGCGCGCCGGCAGGCCGGCGCCGCTGCCGCGCATCCCGGCGCGTCGCTGGTGGTGGTGGCCGCGCCGCCGGCGTGCGGCGTGGCGGGGGCAGGTGCGTCTGGCGCCGAGGTGCCGCGGGCGGGCCAGCCGCTCGCGACCGCCGGCCCCTGGGCCCACGCGCCGGTCCCGGCCGTGGTGCCCGGGTGGGTGCCATGCGACGGCTACGCCGGCGTGACGACCTACCTCGAGTCTGGTCGCCCGCTCGCGGCCGAGGCGAGAGCCGTGGCGCCGATCGCGGGTGCCGGTCCGCGGCGCGTCGTCGTCGTGGACCTGCCGATCGGCGACGCGCTGGCCCGTGCGGTGCGCGCGGACGCGGGCCTGACGCTCGAGGTGCTGGCCAGCCGGGAGCAGGTGGAGGCCGATCGGGGGACGGCCGGCGCCGAGCGGCGCCTCCGGTTCGGGACCGTCTCGTTTCCGATCGAGGGAGCGGCGCGCGGCCTCCTGCAGTTCGTGGCGTTCCTCGACTTCGCGGACTGGCTCACCGGTGAGCCGCGCACGCTCATCGCCAGCTTCACGATGAGCCCGCTGGCGGTCTACCGGCGGATCTCCGGTCCGGGCCTGGCGCAGGCCGGCGACTTCAGCTTCGGCCAGATCCTCCTGCTCGCCCTGGGCGCGGTCGGGGTGCTGTTCCTGCTGATCCAGGGCGTCGCCATCGCGATGGGATTCGTGCTGGCCCGCTCCATCACCGGCGCCGTCCACGAGCTCTTCGTGGGCACCGAGCGCGTCCGCCGTGGCGACTTCACCCACCCGGTCGCGGTCACCTCGGAAGACCAGCTGGGCGAACTGGCGGCGTCGTTCAACGCGATGACGGCCAGCATCGACGACCTGCTGGCGCAGAAGGCCGAGAAGGAACGCATGGAGCAGGAACTGCGGATCGCGCGCGACATCCAGATGTCGCTGCTCCCGCAGGGGCCACTGGCCATTCCGGGCCTCCAGCTCGAGGCGTATTGCGAGCCGGCGCGGGAGGTGGGCGGCGACTACTACGACGTGCTGCCGCTCGACGCGCACCGTTTCGCGGTGCTCATCGCCGACGTGGCGGGCAAGGGAACGTCGGCGGCCCTCTACATGGCCGAACTCAAGGGCATCGTGCTGTCGCTCAGCCAGTCGCACCACTCGCCGCGGCAGATCCTGGTGGACGCGAACCGCATCGTCTCGCGCCACCTCGACTCGCGCAGCTTCATCACGATGCTCTACGGCGTGGTGGACGTGCGCGCCGGCACGTTCACGTACGCCCGGGCCGGACACTGCCCGCTGATCCACGTCCCGGGCGCCGGGGCCGACCGCGAGCCGCGCGTCCTGGCACCTGGCGGACTGGTGCTGGGCCTGCAGATCGACGACGGGCAGACGTTCGAGCGCCTGCTCGAGGAGGCCACGATCCAGATCGGCCCCGGTGACGTGGTGCTGCTGTTCACCGACGGCCTCAGCGAGGCGATGAACGCCGAGGGCGACTGCTTCGGCGAGACGCGGCTGGGCGCCCTGGTGGCGGCGCAGGCCGACACACCCTTCGAGGGCCTCGGACGGCGTATCCTGGACGAGGTCCGCGCGTTCGCGGCCCACACGGCCCAGCAGGACGACATGACGATGGTGATGCTGAGGGTGGACCGAACCGGCGTGGCCGGCCACGGGGCCGCATGACGGGACAGGCGCCGGTACCGGTGGTGGTATTCGAGACGGCGTCCGACATCGAGGCCAGCGTCGTCATGGCGCTGCTCGACAGCCAGGGCATTCCGAGCTTCCGGGCGACCGGCAACACGCAGGCCATCTGGCCGATGACGGTCAACGCGCTGGGCGACATCCGGGTGGCCGTGGCGGCCGAGGTCGCCGACGAGGCCCGGCGCATCATCGAGAGCCACCGCACCGAAACGGGCTCGAAGGTGGTGCGGCTGCGCGACGAGTTCGAGGTCCTCGAGCGCCGCCTCGGCTACCGCTTCGCCGACCGGGGCCTGCTGGAGCAGGCGCTCACGCACCGGTCCCGCGCCGCCGAGGACGCCTCGGGGGGCGTCGCCGACAACGAGTCCCTCGAGTTCCTCGGCGACGCCGTACTCGGCTTCGTCGTCGCCGACATGCTCTTCCGGCAGTACCCGGACTTCGACGAGGGGCAGAAGTCGAAGATCAAGGCGTCGGTCGTGTCCACACAGGCCCTGGCGCAGTGCGCCGAGCGGATGGGGCTCGGCGAGCACCTGATCCTGGGCCGGGGGGAAGAGAAGACGGGCGGCCGCCAGAAGCCCGCCCTGCTCGCCGACACGTTCGAGGCGCTGGTGGCGGCGATCTACCTGGACGGGGGCTTCGAGGCGGCCGCGGCGTTCCTGCGCCGCGAACTGCACGCCGCGATTGACGAGGGCCGCGATCACACGCGCGTGCGCGACTACAAGTCCGCCCTCCAGGAGCGGCTGCAGGCCGACGGGCGTCCGCTGCCCGAGTACCGCGTGTCGGGCGAATCCGGACCGGACCACCGCAAGGTGTTCAGCGTCGACGTGCTCGTGGGCGGAGACGTACTCGGATCGGCCAGCGGCCGCGCCAAGAAGGAAGCAGAGCAGGAAGCGGCGCGGCAGGCGCTCGACCGGCTGGCCGGCCAGGGCTGACGCCGCCGCGCGGCGGCGTCCGGGGGCCTCGCCGCGTCAGTCGATCTCGATGATGCCCCAGTTCTTCCGGTCGTCGGTGGGCGCCGCAGCCTCGATGCCGGCGTACGCCAGCGCCGGTGCCGGCACGGCCGCGGGCGCCGGCGTGGGCGCCGGCTGAACGGGTGCCGGCTCGGCGGCCTGGGCGCTGCCGTCGGTCGTGCCGGCCTGCGGGAAGCGGGACATCGCGTAGCGCTGCACCTCGCGGCCAATCTCTTCGATGGCCGGCGGTGTCGGACGGCAGTGGAGCCGCACCCACAGGCGCAGCAACGGGTCCGTGAAGCGGTACCGCTTCTGCCGCGACGTCACCAGGTCCACGTCCTCGAGCCACGACAGATAATCCTTGGTCGAGCCCGGCGTCCGGCGCAGGCGGACCGAGATCTCCGTCAGCGTGAGCGACTCTTCGGCCGCCAGCACGTCGAGGATGGCCTTGAGGGCCCCGTAGCCGCGCGCGCGATGCAGGCGCAGCTCGTAGCAGAAGCGGCAGGAGTGGTTGAGCGCGCCGTCGGGCGCCATCAGCGCGGCCAGCGCGCTGATCGGGTCCGCCGCGCGGCCCATGTGCGCCATCATCTCGCCAATCGCCTTGGCGTACGAGGCGCGCCCGTCGGCGAGCAGCTGGATGGCGCGGCCGAGTTCGTCACGCTCGGCGTCGGGCACCTGGTCGTAGCCGTTGAACGTCGGCGCCAGCAGATCGCTGACCTCGGGCGCGGTCAGCGCCGGCACCGTGAGCACCTCGAACCGCGCCGTGGCGTCGCGCAGCAGTCGCTGGGCCCGGGCGACGTAGCGCGTCGTCAGCACGAAGCGGTTGGGGCTCGCCGACAGGGCCGCCACCAGGTCGCGCAGCACGTGCCGCAATCCGGGGAAGCTCTCGAACGTCCGGAGTTCCAGCACCTCGTCGAGCAGGAACGTCACCGGCTCGCCGCCGGGGCCGCGGGCCGCGTCGAAGAAGGCGAGCAGCGCGTCGAACGCCTCGCGCGCCGTGCGGGGCTGACGGTCGCCGGTGTAGGACGTGTGCGCGAAGGGTGACGAGCCGGTGACGGCCTCGAGAAAGCGTTCGGGCGTGGTGGCGCAGCGTTCGACGTCGATGTACTGGGCCGCGCCGCGCCCGAGACGGTCGCGCATGCGATTGAGGAGCCACGTGCGACCGGTGCCGCATCCGCCCAGGACGACGGGAATGCGTGACGGTGTTGCCTCGAGATCGCCGAGCACGCGACGTTCCAGGCCAGCTTGTGCTCCCGTCATGCTCAACCCCGCTTCCACACTGCCAAGTCTACGACGCGGTGCAGACGTGCCCGCTGAAGGATCGACAAGATAAGAATCGCGCGGAGGCTTGTCAATTGAATTTCTCTCACGTTCGCCGAACAGGTTTCTGTTGACAGCGGCCGCGACGATTGTGCAGCGCGCGCATTCGGAACGCGCGCGACAGGATAGGATAGTAAGCAATGGGGAAGATCAACATCGCAGTCCTGGGCGCGCAGTGGGGCGACGAAGGCAAGGGCAAGATCGTCGACATGCTGACGCCTCATTTTTCGAGCGTCGCGCGCTACCAGGGCGGGCACAACGCGGGTCACACGGTGTACGTCGAGGGGCAGAAGTTCGTCCTGCACCTGATTCCGTCCGGCATCCTGCACCCGGGCGTCACGTGCGTGATCGGCAACGGCGTCGTCGTGGATCCCGACGCGCTGTTCAAGGAGATCGACGAGCTGGCGCGGCTGGGCGTCTCGGTCGACGGCCGGTTGCTCGTCAGCGAGAAGGCGCACGTGATCCTGCCGTATCACCGTGAGTTCGACGTGCTGTCGGAGGCGCGGCGCGGCGACCGCAAGATCGGCACGACGTCGCGCGGCATCGGTCCGGCCTACGAGGACAAGATCGGCCGCCGCGGCATCCGGATGTGCGACCTGCTCGGCGACCAGGCGGCGCTGGCTGAACTGGTGCGCGAGAACGTCCATGCCCGCAACCGGGTGATCACCGAGAGCACGATGGACTGGAAGCCGGTGTTCGACCGGATGGTCCAGTGCGGGCAGCGGCTGCGTCCGTTCATCGCCGACGTGTCATTCCACCTGCACCGCGAGATGCGCGCCGGTCGCGCGGTGATGTTCGAGGGCGCGCAGGCGACCCTGCTCGACATCGACCACGGCACGTATCCGTTCGTGACCTCGTCGAGTGCCTCGGTGGGCGGCGTCTGTACAGGGCTGGGGGTGCCGCCGCAGGCGATTGGCGGCGTGCTGGGCGTGGCCAAGGCCTACACGACGCGCGTGGGCGAGGGGCCGCTGCCGACCGAGCTCGACGGACCGCTGGCCGATCGGCTGCGTGAAACCGGGCAGGAGTACGGGGCGTCCACCGGGCGTCCGCGCCGCTGCGGCTGGTACGACGCCGTGGTGGTGCGCTACTCCGCGCGCATCAACGGCCTCGACGCGATCGCGTTGACGAAGCTCGACGTGCTCGACGGCCTGTCGGAAGTCCGCATCTGCACCGGCTATCGCACGGCCGCGGGGGTCATCACCGAGTTCCCGGCGGACGTCCGGGCGCTGGTGGGCGCCGAGCCGATCTACGAGACGCTGCCGGGGTGGTCGAGCCCGACCAAGGGTGCCCGCCGGATGGACGCGCTGCCGGTCGAGGCGCGCCGGTACATCGAGCGGCTCGAGGAGCTGAGCGACGTGCGGTGCGGCATCATCTCGACGGGGTCGGATCGTCTGGAGACGATCGTGGCGCCCGGGTCGCCCGTCGAGCGGTGGACGGCATCGTAGCCGTCGCCGAGGTCAGCGCTTCTCGGTATCGCGCCGGTTGATCTCGCAGAACCGGCCGACGGCGTCGGGGTCGGCGTCGAAGAACTCGATGCCGGCCCGGTAGCGCGGCCCGTCCTTCGGCAGCTCGAAGGCCGACCAGGCCACGCCCGCGCTGAAGCGCACCGGACGCGCCCCTTCCAGGAACGACAGCCGCACCCGCTGGTTGGGCTTCAGCAGGGTGCCCGACACCACCTGCGCGCCCACCACCGACAGGTCGACGAGCAGCGCCGGGTTGCCGTCGATCGTCACCTCGATGCCTTCGATGATCTGGTAGCGCGGGGCCCTGCGTGTGCCGCGCTGATCGAGGGGCGGCACCGGCGGGACAGGGACGGCCAGGGCGGACGTCGTGGCGGGCTTGACGGCCCGGCGGGGCGTCACCTTGGCGTAACTGCCGTCCGGCGCGACGATGCGAAGTTCGCACGTGGACAGCGTGGCGTCCGCCTTGATGCGGTTGATGAGCGCCACGCCACGCGACTTGGCGGCAAAGGCCCGCTCGATCGCCACCACCTCCGGCTTGTGGCGGATGATGGCCTCCAGGGCCCGTGGCGTGTCGGTGTCCAGGAAGGCGAGCGCCTCGCTGTACTCGTGGCGCGTTTTCAGGCTATCCAGGTGATCGGACTCGGCAATCAGGACCGTCGACGACATATGGACGCCAGATGTATCGGCGCGGGGCGCGTGCCGCTGCACGCGCCACGGTCACGAGGGCGGCTGGACTGCGCGGCCGCGTGAAGGCCTATGCACGCTCGCGGCGGACGTCGCGCGCGGGCTTGTCGCCCCGTAGCCCCTGGAACGACGGGTGCCGGATCCGGCCGTCCGACGTCCACTCCGAGAACGACACCTCGCAGACGAGCGAGGGGGTCACCCACCGGGCACGGCGCGCCTGGAGGGCGTCGGGCTTCACGCGGAACGGGCACGTGGTACGGATCAGCCCGTCCAGGCGCCGTCGCAGCTCGGCGGCCACGGCCTGGCTGAAGCCCGTGCCGACGCTGCCCGTGAACTCCAGGTGCCCCGCCTCGTCGTAGCAGCCGAGCAGCAGCGCGCCGAGCACGCCGGTCGAGCCTGTTTGATCGGTGAAGCCGCCGATCACGAATTCCTGCCGCTGCACGAGCTTGGTCTTCGTCCAGTCGGGGCTGCGGCCGGGGCGGTACGGGGCCGTCCGCCGCTTGGAGACGATGCCCTCGAGCTTCAGCGCCCGCGCATGGCCCAGCAGCGCCGCGCCGTTGCCGGCGACGTGGTCCGAGTAGCGTATGCGGCCCGACGTGTCGCCGGACACGGCCTCGCGCAGCCGGGCCTTCCGCTCCTCGAGTGGCAGCGCCGCCAGCGATCGGCCGCCGAGCCGCAGCAGGTCGAAGACGAAGTAGACGAGCCCGGCGCGCGAGCCCGAGCCCGCCAGCGCCTGCTGGAGATCCTGGAAGCTGGTCCGGCCGTCGGGCCGCACGATGGCCACCTCGCCGTCGAGCAGCGAGTCCTTCAGGCCCAGGGCCGCCACCGCCGTGACGATCTCGGGAAAGGCCTTCGTCCAGTCGTGGCCGTTGCGGCTGGTGAGTGTGACGCCGCCGGGGGCGACCCGCGCGCCGATGCGGTAGCCGTCGAACTTGATCTCGTGCAGCCACGCGTCGCCCGAGGGCGGCATCCTGACGAGCGTGGCGAGTTGGGGGGCGTACTTCACGGGCATCAGCCTACACCCGGCCCGGAGCTGTGCAGGTGCAGCCGCGGTGACCCGCGCACGGCGACGCCGGACACCACACCGCGACGTGTCACCCAACGGGCTGTTCGTGCCGGACCTGCACGGTGGTACAGTTCCGGCCATGAGTGAACCCGAAGTGTGGCTGCGTGGCCCGGTGGCCGGATACGACCCGATGGTGATGCCGATGGTGCACGCCCTGCTGCAGGTGAAGGAGGACTTCGCCCGCCTGGCCGGGACGGTGCCCGAGGCGCACGTGTGGCTGCGGCCGGGCGGAGCGGCGTCCATCGGCTTCCACGTCCGCCACACGGCCGGCGCGCTCGATCGCCTGTACGGGTACGCGCGAGGCGAGGGGCTGTCCGACGCCCAGAAGGCCTACCTGCGCACCGAGGGCGTGCCCGGCGACCCACCGGCCTCGATGGCCGCGCTCGTCGCCGAGGCGACCGCCACGATCGATCGCGCGCTGGAACAGCTGCGCGCAACCTCGCCTGCGGCCTTGCGTGACGAGCGCAAGGTGGGCCGGGCGGGCTTGCCGTCGACCGTGCTCGGCCTGCTCGTGCACGGGGCCGAGCACTCCATCCGGCACGCCGGGCAGGCCATCACCACCGCGATCATCCTGAAGGGCGCGTAGCGCCCGGCGTCAGTCGGCCGTCAGGCTGCGGACGAGCGACAGCATCAGATCGATCGCCACGGCGTTGTGCCCGCCGACCGGGACGATGAGGTCGGCGTAGCGTTTCGTGGGCTCGACGAACTCGAAGTGCATCGGCTTGACGGTGCTCATGTACTGCTCGACGACGCTCTCCATCGTCCGGCCCCGTTCGGCCACGTCGCGCTGGAGGCGGCGGATGAAGCGCGTGTCGGCGTCGGCGTCGACGAACACCTTCACGTCCATCGCCTGGCGCAGCGCCGGGTCCGAGAAGATCAGGATGCCTTCGACGATGATGGCCCGTCGCGGGTGACACCGCGTGGTGTCGTCGCGGCGGGCGTGCCGGGTGAAGTCGTAGTGCGGCACGTCGACCGGCTCGCCGGCCTTGAGCGCCAGCACGTGCCGGACGAGCAGGTCGGTCTCGAGCGCGTCCGGGTGGTCGTAGTTGAGCGAGGCGCGCTCCTCGAGGCGCAGGTCGCCGCGGTCCTTGTAGTAGCGGTCGTGTTCGAGCACCACCGCGTGCTCGGGACCGAGGCTTTCCACGATGCGGCGGACGACCGTGGTCTTGCCCGACCCGGAACCGCCCGCCACGCCAATCACGACAGGGGGACGCGGCACGCGGCCATGTTACAACGCGGCCTCCGGGGCCTGGACGGCCGGATGGTATATTGACGGTCCCGTCCCCGAACGGGCCCCTAGCTCAGTGGTAGAGCACCTGACTTTTAATCAGGGTGTCCCGGGTTCGATCCCCGGGGGGCCCACCACGATCCCATCCGTTCAGTGATGCACGTGCCCGGCGGCCGGTGCGCCCGGGCCCACGTGCACGGTGCCCATCAGGCCACCCTCGGCGTGGTCCAGGATGTGGCAGTGGAACATCCACGTGCCGGGCCGCTCGTCGAACGCCACCAGGAACCGCGCCGTGGTGTTCATCGGGATGTTCAGCGTGTCCTTCCACGCCATCGGCTGCTTCGGGCGGTTCTGCTCGTCCAGCGGCATGAAGAAGTAGCCGTGCAGGTGGAACGGGTGGTCCCACTTCGTGTCGTTCTTGATCACCCACAGCTGCGTCTCGCCGAGCGCGGCCAGGTACGGCTTGGCCCGGGCGTAGGGCACCCCGTTGACCAGGAACTCCGACACGCCGGCGTCGTTGACGGGCGGCAATCCCAGCGTGATGTCCACGCGGCGCGCGCCCTCGAGCGTGGGCGGCGTGATCGTTCGTGAGATGGCCGCCAGCGGCGGCGTGGCCATGGGCGCCTCGTCGGTGAACTTGATCGAGATGAGATCCTCCACACCGCGGAACTCGATGCTGCCGTAGCCGCGGTTGTAAAGCATCGACTTCAACACGAGCTCGGAGCCGGGCTTGCCCGTCGGCGCCACGATCAGGTCCAGGCGCTCGCCGCTCGTGACGAGCACCGAGTCGTGGACGACCGGACGCTCCTGAATGCCGCCGTCGGTGCCGATGACCGTGAACTTCTGCCCCTGCAGATCGAGCAGGAAGAAGCGGCTCTTGGCCGTGTTGACGACGCGCCACCGCTGCGGCGCACCGGCGCGGGCCATCAGGGTGGGCCGCCGCTTGCCGTTGACCAGTACGTAGGAACCCTCGCGCCCGAACACCATCCCGGCCGAGCCGCCGCTGTCGGCCGGCTCCAGCTTGCCGCTGTCGTCGAACCCGATGTCACTCAGCACGATCGTCACCTGATCGCCGACCCCGACGCCGTCGGCCGGGTCCTCGACGAGCAGCGCGCCGTAGAGGCCGTAGCCCACTTGCGCGGCTGACATCACGTGCGGGTGGTACCAGAACAGCCCCGCGTCGCGCAGCACGAAGTCGTAGGTGAACGACTGGCCCTTCTTGACGGGCGGCTGCGAGATGTCGGGCACGCCGTCCATCTCGATTGGCACGCGCACGCCATGCCAGTGGATCGTGGTGTCCTCGTCCAGCTCGTTCGTGAAGTGGACGATCAGCCGGTCGCCCACCTTGGCGCGCACCAGCGGGCCCGGCACCTGGCCGTTGTAGGTCCACGCCGTGACGCGCTTGCCGTCGATCTCCACGTCCGCCAGCTTGGCCGTGATGTCGATCTCCAGCACCTTCGGGTCCGCGTTCCTGTCCGGCGGTTCCACGAGCCGGATGCCGGCGTCCCAGCCCGCTGGCGCGAACGTCGCCGGCGCTTGGGCGGCGGCCACCGCCGGGGCGGCGCAGACCAGCAGGGCGCCGAACAGGGTGCGCAGTTCTCGTGCGCTCATTGATGTACCTCGCGCTCCTCGGTGAGCGCCCGCCTGAAGAGCACGTTGTTCTCCAGATGGATATGTTCCATCAGTTCCTGCTCCAACTGCTGCAGGCCCAGGTAGAGGGCTCGCCACGTGGTGCAGGCTTCGGCAGGCGGCGTCAGGTCCGCCGTGAGTGCGCGGATGGCCAGCAGGTTCTCCTTGTGGTGCTCGTGCTCGACTTCCATCACGTGAATCGGGGCCGACGCGTTGGCGCCCATGCCGCGCACCACGATGGGGAAGAGGATCTGCTCCTCCTTGTCGAGGTGATCGAGGACGGCCGCCTGCACCTGCTCCAGCAGCGCGGCAAGGCCCTTCGGACAGGTGCCCTTGTCGCCGTGACGGTCCTCGACCTTGCGCGCCATCCGGACCAGATCCGGGAGCGTCGTCCGCAGCCGCTGATGATACGTGCCGACGATGTGCTCGACCAGTCTGGGCAGCGGCTGGGCGTCCCATCGGGTGGCATCGTCGGGCAGCGGGTCCTCGTGGGCGATGGCGTCCAGGATGTCGTCGGCGTCGAGGCCGCGTTCCTTGCAGGCATCGGCCAGCGAGCGGCGTCCGCCGCAGCAGAAGTCGAGGCGGTTTCGGTAGAACACCCGGGCGGCCGCCGGGTGCGCCACGGCCAGTTCGGCAAGCGTGATGTTGTGGTCCATCGGTCAGGCTCCGGCTATCACTGATTCCAAGCCGCGTGCCGCCACGGCTGGCCAATAGATGCAGTGATTTACAGCCTGTGTTATCGTGACGGCAACGATGTGACGTTGCTGAAACGGCAACGCAGTTGTTGAAGATGCAACACGTCGACGCTGCTTCGCCACTCGAGGCCCTCCTCGAGATCGCCCAGGACCTGACGGCGTCCCTGGCCGCGAAGGACCGCTATTCGCGCCTGCTGGCGGCCGTCCGGCGTCTCATCCCCTGCGACGCGGCGTGCCTGCTGCGGCTCGAGGGGCAGGACCTGGTGCCGGTGGCGGGTTACGGCCTGACGCCGGCCGCCCTCGGCCGGCGCTACGCCCGCCGGGAGCATCCGCGGCTCGACATCATCCTGGGCTCGAAGGACCCGGTGCGCTTCCCAGCCACCAGCGCGTTGCCCGATCCGTTCGACGGCGGGCTGAGCGCCGCGCCCGGTCCGCTGGACAAGGTGCATGCGTGCCTGGGCTGCGCCCTCACCGAGGGCGGCGTCGTGGTGGGGGCGCTGACGGCGGACTCGCTCGAGCCACACGCCTTCGACCACCTCGACCAGCGCGTGCTGGCGACGCTGGGCGCGCTGGCCGGCGCCGCGCTCCACACGACGGCGCTCATCGAAGCCATCGAGCAGCGGGCCGCCAAACGCGGCCGCGTCGTCCGCGAACTGCAGCGCACGGCCGTGGCCTCGAGCGGCGGCGAGATTCTCGGGGCCAGTCCGGCGATTGCGCAGCTGCGGCGAGAGATCGCGCTCGTGGCCGCGTCGGAACTCGCCGTGCTGATCACGGGCGAGACCGGGGTGGGTAAGGAGCTGGTGGCCCGTCAGGTGCACGCCGCGTCGTCGCGCGCCGACGAAGCGCTGATTCACGTCAACTGCGCGGCGCTGCCGCTCTCGATCGCCGAGAGCGAACTCTTCGGCCACGTGGCCGGCGCCTTCACGGGCGCCACGCGCGATCGGGCCGGCAAGTTCGAGGTGGCCGACGGCGGCACGATCTTCCTGGACGAAATCGGCGAGCTCTCGCTCGAGATCCAGCCGAAGCTGCTGCGGGTACTACAGCAGGGCGAGATTCAGCGCGTGGGCAGCGACCGCGTGCACCGTGTCAACGTGCGCGTGATCGCGGCCACGAACCGCCATCTCGAAAGGGAAGTGGAGGCGGGGCGCTTCCGCGCGGACTTGTATCACCGGCTGGCCGTGTTTCCGCTGCACGTGCCGCCGCTGCGCGAGCACCGGGCCGACATTCCGCTGCTGGCCACGCACTTCGCCGACAGCGCCGCGCGCCGACTGGGCCTGGCCGGCGTGCGCGTGACGGATCGGGCCAAGGCGGTGCTCGCCGACGGCGACTGGCCGGGCAACGTGCGCGAACTCGAGAACGTGGTCAGCCGCGGCGTGCTGCGCGCCGCCTACGGGCGCGACCCGCGCGATACCGTGGTGCTCGATGCCGACGACCTCGACGTGCGCGCGGCCGAGGGCGGTGGCGGGGGCGCTGGCGTGGAGTCGGGGCCGGAAGGCGCAGCGCCGTCGGGCACGCTCACCGAACAGCTCGAGCGGTTCGAGCGGCAGACGATTCGGGACGCCGTGCAGCGCAACCACGGCAATTGGGCCGCGGCCGCGCGCGACCTCGGCCTGCACCGCAGCAACCTGCATCACCGCGCGCGCCGGCTCGGGCTCAAGGACCGCTGAGCCCGGCGCGGCCGCTGACAAACCGGTTCTCGTTCGCCGGGCGGGCTGGGTATAATGTGGGGTCCCGCCATCACGTCCCCATCGTCCAGAGGCCTAGGACGCGGCCCTTTCAAGGCTGAAACCCGGGTTCGAATCCCGGTGGGGACGCCAAACCATTTTCCGCGCCTTCCGATCCCGACAACTGCTTGAAAGCCATGCAAGTTACGGCGGTTCCAAATCGCCCATCCCTCAGTCGCAGTCCTTCGGGGAACAAAACCTCTTGGAGCCTCCGTTTCTGCTCTACGGACGCTTCTACCCACAGACGCGCTGCGTTGCCGAGAACGTGTTCGGCAAACCCCAAGACGCCCTCAATATCGATTTCGTCTAGTCGCGCATCCTCCAGTTCGATTCGGGCGAGCGCGATGTCCTCTCGGATCTTGTCGCGCTGACGTTCGTAGGAGGCTGAGTCGATACGCTTCTCGTAGAGAAAGGCGTCTTCCAGTATCGACTCACGGCGCCGAAGGTCCGCGAGCCTCGATTCCAAGCCAGCCATCAGTTTTCCGGCATCCGCTTGGCGCGTCTTCCACACGTCGAGAACTATCGCCTTGAAAAGCGTCATGAACTCGGTCCTCGGCTTCAGTGCTTCGAGCAGCTCAAGGAAGTGGGCTTCGAGTGCCTCCTTCCGAACGCTGACACCCTTACACCGTCGGCAGTGGTAGTAGGAATACCGTTTCGCCCGACCTCTCGGTGCGCTGCCGGTCAGGGGCGTGCCGCAAGCATCGCAGGCCACGAAACGCCGGAGCGGAAACTCAGGACTGTTCAGCCGGTGAGAGACAGGAGCGTTCGGTTTGCTGAGAGCGCTCTGCACCCGACGAAACAGCGTCTCAGGCACCAGCGGTTCGTAGTCGCCCCGAATCCCGCGAATCCCGAACCCTTCTGCGCTCAGAAACCCGGCGTAGATTGGATTCCTCAACAGCCGCCCGAAGGTCTGAGCGTTGATTGGTCGGCCCTTCAGAGATATCAATCCAAGAGCCGTCACCGCTCGCAGAGCATCCGCTGCCGAGTGCTCACCCGAACCCACCATTTCGAACGCTTGTCGAATCTGTCCGGCGCGGGATGGATCAGGTCTGAGGCTCGGTTCTCCGCGTCTCTTGTCGCCATTTAGATAGCCGAGCGGCGCCAGCCAGGCCCACTGACCTCGCTCAAGAGCTGCACGCATCCCCGCCTTAGTCCGTTCGGCCTTCTGGTCGTTGTCGAACTGGCCGATGGCCGCCAGCATGTTCTCGGTCAGCTTGCCGACGGCATCGTCGCCTATCGGTTCGCTGACGGACCGAAGCGACACGCCGAGACGTAGCAGCAGCGCCCGAACGACTGCGTGGTCGTGGGCATTCCGTGAAAACCGAGTCAGGTTGAAGACGACGACGAACTGGACGCGCCCCTTGTTCAGACGACAGTATTCGAGCAACCGCTGGAACTCCGGCCTGTCTGTCGTCTTGGCCGACTCTCCGGCGTCCTCGAACACTTGGGCTACGCCATAGCCTTGGCGCGAGCAGTAGTCGCGGCAGGACCGAAGTTGCGTCGGTAGGCTCAGGTTCTTCGACTGCTCCTTCGTCGAGACGCGGCAGTAGATTACAGCCTTCATGATCGTCTTGGAACTCATGGCGGCGTCAGACCGGATGCTCGCTCGGTAGCGTAGCACTCGTCTTGCGCCTCCGTCTCTTGTTCTGATTCACAGCCACAGCGGCGATGGCTTGGCGCTCCGCGATGTCCCGAGGAAACCCGCCTTCGAACTCCTGTATCGCAGCGCGCTCAACGACTGCATCCCTCTCAGGTTCCGACACCAGCATCATGGCTTGGTCGAACTCTCGGGAGCCACTCGATATCGCGCCAGCCACGGGAAACGAATCGGTAACGATTCGTGCCAGTGCGTAGAGCACGTCACGGAGACGCAGAAGGTCTTCGTCCGACAGCTTGTGGTCAGGGCCGAGAGCGCCCTTGCACTGCGCGATGGTGAGCATTGGCTACCCGAGGCCCCACACCATTGCGAAGTTGCTCGTCGGCAGGTCATCACTCTCAACGGGCTGAAGCGTACCGGGCTCGTCGGAGACCGGATAAGTTGAATCAGGCCACCTTGGCCTGGGCATAGTACAGCGCTTCGAACTCCGCTGGCGGGATGTCGTCGATCGGCCCCAGCAGGCGGCGGTTGTTGAACCAGTCGACCCACACGAGCGTGGCGAACTCGACCGCCTCAAGCGACCGCCACGGTCCCTTCCGCTGAATCACCTCCGTCTTGAAGAGCCCGATCACCGACTCGGCGAGGGCATTGTCGTAGGCATCGCCGCAACTCCCGACGGAGGGCGCGATGCTGGCGTCGGCGAGGCGGTCGGTGTAGCGCATCGAGAGGTACTGCACGCCTTGGTCGCTGTGATGCACCAGGCCGGTGAGGGCGTCGTGGCCGCGCGCGTGGATCGCCTGCTCAAGCGCGTCGAGCACGAAGTCGGTGCGCATCGAGGCGGACACGCGCCAGCCGACGAGGCGTCGCGCGAACACGTCGATGACGAAGGCGACGAAGACGAAGCCGCCCCATGTCGCGACGTAGGTGAAGTCCGCCACCCAGAGCTGATTCGGCCGTGTCGCCACGAACTGGCGATCGACGAGATCGCGGGGCCGCGCGCCGTCGCCCGCGTGGGTCGTGGTGATCCACGCGCGCCCGCGGACCGCGCCCCGCAGGCCCATGTCGCGCATCAGCCGACGCACGGTGCAGCGCGCGACGCGGAACCCCTCCCGCTTCAATTGCTTCCACACTTTGCGGGGACCGTAGACCTGGTGATTCTGGTCCCACACGCGCTGGATTTCGGGCCGCAACGCGTCGTCGCGTCGCGCCCGCGCCGAGCGGCGGGTCGGATCGACGTGGTGCTGACGATGGCGGTGATACGTGGACGAGGCGATCGGCAGCATCGCGCAGATCGGCTCGACCCCGTACTCGGCCCGATGGGCGTCGATGAACGACACCATCGTGGCTACTTCCCGCGGCGGTCGAGCTCCGCCTGGGCGAAATACGCGGACGCCTTCCGCAGGATCTCGTTGGCCCGCTTCAGCTCACGGACTTCGCGCTCCAGCTCCTTCAGCCGCTCCCGCTCGCTTGTCGTCAGCCCCGGGCGCTGCCCCGCGTCACGCTCCGCCTGCCGCACCCACTTGCGCAGCGTCTCGGCCGTCGTGCCCAGCTTCGGCGCCACCGCCTGCAGCGCCGCCCACTCCGCCGGGTGTGCGGGGCGCTGCTCCATCACCAGCCGGACGGCGCGCTCACGCACCTCCGGGGACAACCGACTCGGACGTCCCATAGACCCCATCCTCCCAAGAAATGAGGCCTCGCGGAAACCCGGTACGCTTCACTCGGGCTGGCGGCGCGCTGCCGGTTCCAGCAGGGCGACGCCACCGATCTGGCCGGCATTCCCGACCGCTCGTACGACCTGGTGGTCAGCATCTTCGGCGCCATGTTCGCGCCACGGCCGTTCGACGTGGCCAAGGAGATGGTGCGCGTGACGCGCCCCGGGGGCCGGATCGTCATGGGCAACTGGATTCCCAACGATCCGACGCTCGTGGCGCAGATCCTGCGGATCAGTTCCGCTTACACACCGCCGCCTCCCGAGGGGTTCGTGAGCCCGATGACCTGGGGCGTCGAGAGCCACGTGTCGGAGCGTTTCGGCGCCGCCGGCATTCCAGCGGACCGCATCGCGTTCGTCAGGGATACGTTCACGTTCCGCTATCCGGGGACGCCCTCGCAGTTCGTCGACGAGTTCCGGCGGTTCTACGGGCCGACGATGAACGCGTTCGACGCCGCCGGGAAGAGCGGCCGGGCCGACAGCCTGCAGGCCGAGCTCGAGGCGCTGTTCAGGGCCCAGAACACGAGCGCGGACGGCACGACCATTCCCGCCACGTTCCTCCGCGTCGAGGTGACGTGCTGACCCGTGCCCGTGCCGCGGGTGCGGCGCCGCGCGCGCGGCCCGCGGCACGTGAGCCATCGCGTCGGGCCAGCGATGGCTAGTCGGTGGGGCGTGGTGCCGGCTCCGCGGCACGGGGCTGCGCGCTCGACAGCTGCGCCTTGCCTCCGAGTTCGAACACCAGCAGCTTCGGCGAGAACGGCGTGAACTGATTGCCGGGCCCGGCGTTGCCGCCCGGCTGGGCCTGGCCCACGCCGCCCATGAGTGCCACGTACTGCTTGCCGTCCAGCTTGTAGGTGATGGGCGGCCCCATGCCGCTGCGCAGGCCGGTCTGCAGGTCCAGCACCTTCTCGCCCGCGTCGGCGGTGTACGCCACCAGGCGGCCGTCCGCCAGGACCTGGAAGACGAGGTTCGCGGCGGTCGTCAGCGTGCCGCCACCGATGCCGCCGCCGCCGGGCCTGCGCCACTTGATCTGCTGCGCGACCGGATCCCAGGCCACGAGTGCGCCGCGGTTCGTGGCGCCCTCGAGCGGCAGCGGGCCGACGGCCGGAGGCGCTGGCACCTTCGGCGCCGGCGCCGGGCGCACCGTGCCGGTCATGAGCCCGGGCCGCGGGTTGAACGTCGGCTCGGCGGCGTAGGTGAAGCTGTTGTTCGTGGACGTCGGGATGTAGGTCAACCCGGTCATCGGGTTGAACGCCATCGGCGCCCAGTTGTGCGCGCCGCCGCCGCCGGGCGAGATCAGAATCGGGTCGGTACCGTAGAACGCCTCCGCGTTGACGATCGGGCGACCCGTCTTCGGGTCGATCCCCTTGGCCCACGTGACGTACCCGAAGGGCTGCGCGGAGAGGAACTGGCCGGTGATGCGGTCGACCACGTAGTAGAAGCCGTTCTTGTTGGCCTGCATGACCACCTTACGGTCGCGGCCGTTGATGCGCAGCGTGGCCAGCGTCAACTGCTGCACACTGTCGAAGTCCCAGTTGTCGCCGGGCACGACCTGGTAGTGCCACCGGAGTTCACCGGTGTCGACGTCGACCGCGAGGATGGAGCAGGCGTAGAGGTTGTCCTTGTCCTTGGACGACCGCAGGTGGAACGTCCAGGGCTCGGCATTGCCGGTGCCCACGTAGACGAGGCCGGCGTCGGGGTCGTACGCGAAGCCGTCCCACACGGCGCCACCCCCGCCGTTCTTCCACCACTCGCCGTCCCACGTGGCCGCGGCCTTCCTCATCGCGGCGTTCTCGAAGCCCTTCGCCGGGTCGCCGGGCACGGTGTAGAAGCGCCACGCGCGCCGCCCGGTCATCGCGTCGTAGGCGTCGAAGAAGCCGCGCGTCGGGCGGTCGCCGCCGCTCGCGCCGATGATCACCTTGCCCTTCGCGATGCGGGGCGCCATGGTGAGCGTGAAATGGTCCTGCGGGAATGCCACGCGTGACTCCCACACCACCTTGCCGGTCTCGGCGTCGAGCGCCTCCAGGCGGCCGTCGATGATCGGCGCGAAGATCAGGCCCTTGTAGAGGGCGAGACCGCGATTGACCACGCCGCAGCAGATGGCGGGCCTCGTCGCGGCCTGGTTGACCCACGGATCCCAGCGCCACTTCTCCTTGCCGGTGCGGGCGTCCACGGCGAACACCACGCTCCAGTTCGTGATGCCGTAGATGACACCGCCCGAGACCAGGGGCGTGGCTTCCTGCCCGCCGCCACCCGGGCCCACCTCGTACGCCCACGACAGGCCCAGATCCCTGACGTTGGCCGGCGTGATGTCGGTGAGGGGGCTGAAGCGCGTCTCGGCCTGATCCAGGCCGTACGTGATCCAGGTGTCGCCCGCCCCGGCCTTTCGCAGGGTGGCGTCGTCGACTTGGGAGGGGTGCTGCGCGAGCAGCGAGGAGACGGCCAGTGTGGCCAGGCCGAGCGCTGCCGCCAGGGAGCGGGACCCGATCTGCATGCGCGGAGTCTATACCCCTGCCTCGGGTGTGCCAACCCGACGGTACGGCCTGCGGCTGCACGCGAACACGCCCCGATGCCGGCTGACACGTCGCCCCGATTGGCGCTAGACTCTGGCCCGTGCGCGTGAATGGCTCGCGGCGCGCGTTCTGTCGGCTGACGCTGGCTGGTGTGGCCGGTGGCGTCCTCCCCTGGCCGTCGTACGGGCAGGGCACGCGAGGCGCGTCGAAGGACGCCGCCGCCGTGCCCGCGGCCGTCCAGGTGGGCGAGTCCGTGTTCGTGATTGCGGGCGGCGGCGGGGGCAACGTCGTGGTCGCCCTCGGGCCCGACGCGGCGCTCGTCGTCAACGGCGGGCATGCGTCGCGCGCACCGGCGACGCTCGCGCGGGTGCAGGAGGTGGCCGGCGGCCGGCCCATCCGCACGCTCTTCAACACCGATTGGCACGCCGAGCACACCGGCCTCAACGAGGCGGTCGGCAGGGCCGGCGGCGCCATCGTCGCGCACGAGTTCACCCGGCAGTACCTCGGCACCGAGATGACGGTCGAGTGGCAGGGCACGACCTACGCGCCGCTGCCGAAGGCCGCGCTTCCCACCACGACGTGCCGCACCGCGGGCTCGATGACGCTCGGCGGCGAAACGGTCGAGTACGGCCCGCTGGGGCAGGCCCACACCGACGGCGACCTCTACGTGTTCTTCCGCCGGGCCAACGTGCTCGTGGCGGGCGACGTGCTGAGCGTGGGGACCTATCCGATCGCCGACTACAACTCGGGCGGCTGGCTGGGCGGGTTGGCGACCGCCAACAAGACCCTGCTCGATCTGACGGGCGCCGACACGCGCTACGTGCCGGGCGCCGGGCCCACGCAGCCGCGCGCCGCGCTGCAGGCCCAGTACGAGATGCTGTCGGCGATGCGCGACCGGATGCACAAGGCCTTCCGTCAGGGCATGGGCGCGAGCGACATGCTGGCGGCCGGCCTGTCGAAGGACTTCGATCCTGCGTGGGGGGCCCCCGAACGCTTCATCGCCACGTCCTATCGCGGGATGTGGCTGCACATCCGAGAGCTGGGGGGCGTCGTCTGACCATGAGGCCATCGCTCCGCACGTTGGCCGGTGTCGTCGTCGTGGCCGTCGCCGCGGGCGCGGGGGCCGTCGCACGTGGCGACGCGCTGCGCGCCGAACAGGCGTCCGCGCCGGTGCGCCCCGTGCGCTCGTCGCCGCCTGCCGTCCCCGCGACCGAGCCGCCGGCCGCGCACAAGGCCCTGCTCGACACCTACTGCGTCGCGTGCCACAACCAGCGCGTGAGGACGGCCGACGTCACGTTCGACGACGCGGACCTCTCGGCCGTTGGGGCGCACGCCGAACTCTGGGAGAAGGCCGTCCGCAAGCTGCGGGCCGGCATGATGCCGCCTCCCGGCGTCCGCCGGCCGGCGCCGGCGGCAGCCGAGGCGTTCGCGGCGTCGCTCGAGCAGGCGCTCGACCGCGCGGCGGCCCTGGCGCCCGATCCCGGCCGCGTCGCGGCGCACCGGCTGAACCGCACCGAATACGCGGGCGCCATCGAAGACCTGCTGGGGCTGCGCATCGACCCGGCGCCGCTGCTGCCGAAGGACGACGAGGCCGACGGGTTCGACAACATGGCCAGCGTGCTGGCCGTCTCGCCCTCGTTTCTCGACCAGTACATCAACGCGGCCCGGATCGTGACGAACCGGGCGCTGGGTGTGCCGGCGACGCGCCCGACGAGCGTGACCTACCGGCCCGCCCGCGGCACGGATCAGGCCGTGCGCGTCGAGGGCCTGCCCCTTGGCACGCGCGGGGGCCTGCTCGTGGAGCATGGCTTTCCGGTGACGGGCGACTACCGGCTGAACGTCAACGGCCTGGCCCTGGCGGGGTATCTGCGCGGTATGGAGTACCAGCACCGGGTCGTCGTCCTGCTGGACGGCGTCAAGGTGTTCGAGAACACCATCGGCGGTCCCGAGGACCTCAAGGCCATCGATCAGCAGCAGGCCGCTGCCGTGACGGCCGTGAACGCACGCTTCCAGGGCATCCCGATCACGGTGACGGCCGGGCCTCACACGGTTGGCGTCACGTTCGTGGCGCGCTCGTTCGCCGAGTCGGACGACGTCCTGTTCTCGTTCCGGCCGGGCGGTGGAGAAGAGCGGATTCCGAAGGTCGGTGCGATCGACATCCAGGGGCCGTTCTCGGCCGACGGCCTGGGTGAGACACCGAGCCGGCAGCGGGTGCTGATCTGCCGGCCGGCGACCGCGGCGGAGGAGGGGCCGTGCGCCCGGCGCATCCTCGGCGCGCTGGCGCGCCGCGCGTACAGGCGCCCGGTCACCGATCAGGACCTGGCCGCGCCCATGGCGTTCTTCGCGCGGGGCCGCGAGAGCGCGGATTTCGAGGCCGGCCTGCGCGAGGCCATCCCGGCCATCCTGGCGAGCCCGAAGTTCCTGTACCGCGTCGAGCGCACGCCCGCGGGCGTGGCCGCCGGCACGGTGCACCGGATTGCGCCCTTCGAGCTGGCCTCCCGCCTCTCGTTCTTCCTCACCGGGCGCCTGCCCGACGACGAACTGCTCCGGCTGGCGGAACAGGGGGCGCTCGCCGACTCGAAGGTGCTGGACGCGCAGGTCGTGCGGCTGCTGGCGGCGCCCGGATCGCGCTCCCTCGTCACGACCTTCGCCTATCAGTGGCTGAAGGTGCGGCCGCTCGACGAGATCGACCCCGACCCGGTGATCTTCCCGAACTTCGACGACAGCCTGCGCGACGCGTTCCGCACCGAGTTCGATCTCTTCGTGCGTAGCATCCTGGAGGAGGACCGCAGCGTCCTCGACTTCCTGACCGCGGATCACACCTACGTCAACGAACGGCTGGCGCTGCACTACGGCCTGCCGCACGTCCGGGGACCACGCTTCCGCCGGGTCACGCTGACCGACCCGAACCGGTTCGGGCTGCTGGGCAAGGGCGCGCTGCTGATGGCGACGTCCTACGCCAATCGGACGTCGCCGGTCATCCGCGGCGCGTGGATTCTCGAGAACCTGCTGGGCACCCCGCCGGCGGCGCCCCCGCCGGACGTCGAGGCGTTCAAGGAGAACAAGGAGGGCGAGAAGGCGCTCTCCGTGCGAGCCATCATGGAGCAGCACCGGGCCAAGCCCACGTGCAACGCCTGCCACGGCGTGATGGATCCACTGGGGTTCTCGCTCGAGAACTTCGACGCCATCGGCGCCTGGCGCGCGGTGGACCGCTTCGCCGGGGATGCCGTCGACCCGTCCGGTACGCTGATCGACGGCACCCCCGTCCGGGGCCCGGCGGACCTGCGTGCGGCGATCGTGCGCGCGCCGGGGCAGTTCGTCCAGACCGTCACCGAACGGTTGATGACGTACGCGCTGGGCCGCGCCGTCGAGGCGCACGACATGCCGGCCGTCCGGAAGATCGTGCGCGACACCGCGCGCGACCACTATCGGTTCTCGTCGATCGTCAGGGGCATCGTCGCCAGCGTGCCGTTCCAGATGCGCAAGGCGGCACCGGCGGCCACGGCCGAGTAGCGACCGTCGTCACAGCAGGAGCGGAGAAGGGCAGCGTCATGTTCAACACGAAGAAGCATCTCTCCCGCCGGACGTTTCTCCAGGGGGCCGGCGTCGTCGTGGGGTTGCCGTTCCTCGACGCGATGGTGCCGTCGCTGACGGCGCTCGCCCAGACCGCGGCGGCGCCCAGGCCGCGCATGGGCTTCATGTACCTGCCGCACGGCGCCATCATGGAGCACTGGACGCCGGAGACCACCGGGGCCTCCTTCGACCTGCCCGCCATCCTGAAGCCGCTGGCGCCGTTCCAGAAGCAGTTGAGCGTGGTCAGCGGCCTCGAGAACAAGCCGGCGATTGCGCCGCCCGTGCACGCGCTGAACCCGGGCACCTGGCTGAGTTGCGTGACGCCCCGCGCCACGGTGGAGCCCTACGGCGGGGTGACCATCGATCAGATCGCCGCCCAGCACATCGGCCAGGACACGCCGCTGCCGTCGATCGAGGTGGCCACTGAGGGCCGCGGCGGCGGCGGGGCCTGCGATCGGCAGTACGGATGCTCCTACGGCAACACCATCTCGTTCCGGACACCGACCACACCGCTGCCGATGGAGGCCGACCCGCGCAAGCTCTTCGAGCGACTGTTCGGCCAGGGCGACACGCCGCAGGAGCGCAAGGCCATCACGCGCCAGTACGCCAGCATTCTGGACCTGGTACGCGCGGAAGCCGCCGACCTCCGCAAGACCCTGGACGCACCCGACCGGGCGAGGCTGGGCGACTACCTGGAGAGCGTCCGCGAGATCGAGCGCCGCGTGCAGAAGATGGAGGCGCAGGACCTGTCCGGCCTCGACCTGCCGGACGTGCCGGTCGGGACCACGTTCGATCAGCGGCTGAACCTGATGTTCGACATGGTCGCGCTGGCCTACCAGGCGAACCTGACGCGCGTGTTCACCTTCATGATGGCGGGTGAGGGGAGCAATACCCCGTACACCCACATCGGCATCTCGGATGCCTTCCACCCGCTCTCGCATCATCAGAACGATCGGGCCCGGAAGGACAAGCTCGTCAAGATCCAGGCGTACCACAGCCAGGCGTTCGCCAGGTTCCTCGACAAGCTCTCCAAGATGCCCGATGGCGACGGGTCCGTGCTCGACCACGCGTTTCTGCTGTACGGCAGCAACATGAGCAACAGCAACGCGCACGACGAGTTCCCGCTGCCCACGCTCGTCGCCGGCGGCGGCATGGGCAAGCTGAAGGGACACCAGCACCTGAAGTACGAGGACAGGACGCCGCTGGCGAACCTGCACCTCACCCTGCTCGAACGCGCGGGCGTGCCCGTCGAGAAGGTCGGCAACAGCGTGTCGACGTTCTCGGAGCTCTAGGGATGCTGGGCGCCGCTCTGGTGGTCCTGCTCGCGGCCGGCGCGACGGCCCCGCTCGTCGAGGCAGTGAAGTCCGGCGACGCGGCGGCGGCACGCGGGCTGCTGGCCAGGGGGGCCGACGTCAACGCGCCCGAGGCCGACGGCACGACGGCGCTCCACTGGGCGGTGCAGCGCAACGACCTGGACCTGGTGTCCCGGCTGCTGCGGGCCGGAGCACGGGTGAACGTGGCCAATGCCTTCGGGTCCACGCCGATGCTGGAGGCGGCGACCACCGGCAATCCGGCCCTGATCGACCGGCTGCTGGCGGCGGGCGGCGACGTGGAGTCGGCAGGCGCCGACGGGCAGACGGCCCTGATGGTGGCGGCGCGCACGGGCCGCGCCGATGCGGTGCGCCTGCTGCTGCGCAAGGGCGCGAAGGTCGACGCCGCCGAGCGCTGGCACGGCCAGACGGCGCTGATGTGGGCCGTGGCGCAGGGGCACGTCGACGTCGTCACGGCGTTGATCGCGGGCGGGGCGGACGTCAACAGCCGGTCCACCGTGAACAACTGGGACCGCCAGGTGACGGGCGAGCCGCGGGCCGTCTACCGGCCGGCCGGCGGCCTGACGCCGCTGCTCTTCGCGGCGCGCGAGGGCTGCAAGGACTGCGTGGGCCTGCTGCTCGATGCGGGTGCGCGGATCGACGTGGCCGATCCGGACGCGATCACGCCGCTCAACCTCGCGATCATCAACATGCACTTCGACACGGCGGCCGTGCTGATCCGCCGTGGGGCCAATCCGAACAAGTGGGACCTCTGGGGGCGAGGGCCGCTCTATTCGGCCGTGGACGTCAACACGCTGCCCCGCGGCGGGCGTCCCGATCTGCCGTCGCTCGACACGACGACCGGCGGGCAGGTGATTGCGATGCTGCTCGAGGCCGGCGCAAACCCGAACCAGCAGCTGAAGCTGCCCCCGCCGTTCCGCAACGTCGGCAACGACCGCGGCCTCGACAGCATGCTGGGAACGGGCTCGACACCCCTGTTGCGGGCCGCGAAGGCGCTCGACGCGCCGGCGGTGAGGCAGCTGATCGAGAAGGGCGCCGACCTCTCCCTGGCGAACGCGCGCGGCATGACGCCGACGATGGCGGCCGCCGGCCTCGGGTCGGTCGACGCCGACACCCGCGGCATCTACACGACGGCCGACGTCCAGCAGCGCGCCATCGCCACCCTCACGCTGCTCCTGGCGGCCGGCGGTGACATCAATGCGAAGGACTCGCGAGGCCTGACGGCGCTGCACGAGGCGGCGCGCTGGGGCTGGAACGACGTCGTGTCCTTCCTGGTGTCGCGGGGCGCCGACCTGGACGCCAGGGACAACCGCGGCAACACGGTGGTGGACTCGGCCCTGGGGAAGGCCGGCGGCAACAGCCGCGGCGGCGCCCGCATCGACGTCCACGAGGACACCGCCGCGCTGCTGCGGACGCTCATCGCATCTCGCGCCGCCCCGGCCGGGCGATGATGAGCGCATGGGTCGAGACGCTGCCGGTCGCGATCGACGCGCAGCGGGCCGTCGTCGATCCCGACGGGTCCCTCTTTCGAGCCCACGAACTCACCGGCGCCTGACGCACCCGTCCTTCGTGGCCTCGAAACCCTCGAAGAGGCGTGACGCGTTGGGGCCCGCGAGCGTCTCGATGCGATGCGGCTGGCCACGCTCCACGGTGTAGCGCGCCACGGTGCCGCGCGCCTGCAGGAAGTCGGCTTCGCGCTGCATCTCGCCGTGCCACCGGTACTCGTCGTGCTCGCCGACGTACATGAAGACGCACAGGTTGGCGATGGCCTGCAGCTTCGCGGGTGTCGGCTGCCACATGTAGCCGGGGAAGGCCGTCACCGACAGGAAGTACTGCGGGTTGGCGGCCGCCACGTGGAACGCCGCGATGCCGCCGTTCGACGGGCCGGCGATGTGGAACTTGCCGTCCTGGATGCGGTACTCGGCCAGGATCATCTTCAGGAAGCCCGGGAAGATGCGGGCCCCGTTCTCGAAGAACAGCTCGCCCTCCGGCGCCGCGGGCGCCACCACGATGTAGCCGCGCCGTTCGGCCTCGGCGCGGAGGTTCCGGTTCAGCACGCCGTCCACCGTGTTCATCGTCTGCGGCCCGCCGCCGAGGGCGACGATGCCCGGGTAGGCCTTCGAGGCGTCGTAGCCGGCGGGCAGCACCACCTTGTACTGCACGCGCACGCCGTTCACCGTCGCGGCCTTCTCCAGCACGTCGGCCCTCGCGCCGGCCGGCACGGAGAGCGCGCCCGTCAGCACGAGCGAGGCGGACCACCAGAAGCGGACGAATCGACGCATGCGAAGCCCCCTTTCGGACGGGTGTCGAGCCCGAGTATACGGCGGCCGGTGACTCTCGTGACGCGGTAGACTGATGCCGCCTGACGGGACGGCCCCCCGATGTCCACACACGTCACCTACCGCCTGAAGGACGCCAATGGCGCGGTCGTCGACGCCTGGCGGCGCTGGTTCCATCCGGTCTTCCTCGGCGTCCTGCTCGCGGCCATGCTGGTCGGCTTCGCCCCTTCGTTCTACCTGCGCCTGCTGTTCACCGATCGGCCGCTGCCCGGCTACCTCCAGCTGCACGGCGTGGTGCTCACGAGCTGGTTCACGCTGGCGTTCGCCCAGGCGTGCCTGGTTGCCGCGAAGCGCGTCGACCGGCATCGGCGTCTCGGCTGGCTGGCGGCGGCGAACGCGGTGCTCGTGGTGCCCGTCAGCGTCTTCGTGGCCATGCGCGCGATTGGCCGGTACGAGGCGGCCGGCGTCCATCCGGACGAGAGTCAGTTCATCGTCATCGGCGACCTGGTGAGCCTGGCGGTCTTCACGGCCTTGATCGGCGCGGCCCTGGCGATGCGGCGGCGGCCGGACTGGCATCGCCGCCTGATGGCGGTGGCCTGCGTGATCATCATCGGACCCGCGATCGGCCGCCTCGAGCGGCTCGGCGTCGCCGTGCCCGTGCCGGTCGCCCTCGTCGGCCTGCTCGCCGCGGTGATCGCGCACGACGTCGTCACCCTGCGACGCGTCCACCGGGCGACGGTCTGGGGTACGCTGTTGGTCGTCGTGGCCCTCGCGGGCGTCCTTGGCGTCGTCGGGACGCCGGCCGGGCAGGCCCTGATCGACGCCCTGCGATAGGGCGCGACGAGCCGTCGTCCCGCTCGGGCCATGACGTCGTCCCGGGGACGGGAGGGGGCGCATGCGCGTTCGGCTCGACGACCTGAGCGGCCCTGAGATACGCGCCCTGCTCGAGGAGCATCTCAGGAACATGCACGAGCTGTCGCCGCCCGAGGGCGTCCATGCGCTCGACCTGACGGCGCTGCGCCGGCCCGACATCACGTTCTGGACGGCGTGGACCGGCTGCTCGCCAGCCAGGGGGGACGATCGTGAGTGCCGAGACGCTGGTGCCGTTCGTGCGAGAGGCGCTGGTCCGTGGTGCGTCGCGCGAGGAGATCGAGCGCGTGCTGACGCGGGCCGGGTGGAGCGCCGAGCAGGTGCAGGGCGCGCTGGCCGCCTTCGCGCCGGTCGACTTTCCCGTGCCCGTGCCGCGTCCGCGGCCGCAGCTCTCGGCGCGCGACGCGTTCCTGTCTCTGGTCTTGTTCGCGACGTTGTACACGGTGGCGATCAACCTGGGCAGCCTGTTGTTCCAGCTGATCGACCGCGCGCTGCCGGATACGGCCGCCGACCGCCCCTGGGTGAGCGTGGGCGAAGCGATCCGGTGGTCGGTGGCGTCGATGGTCGTGGCGCTGCCGGTGTTCCTGTTCGTGTCGAGCCTCACGAACCGTGAGATCCGGCGGAACCCGATTCGGCGATCCTCACCCGTCCGGCGGTGGCTGACCTACCTGACGCTGTTCCTGGCGTCGTGCGTCCTGATCGGCGATCTCGTCAGCCTCGTCTACAACCTGCTCGGCGGCGAGCTCACCGCGCGGTTCGTCTCGAAGGTGGCCGTCGTGGGGGCGATTGCCGGAGGCGTCTTCGGGTACTACCTGTCCGAACTGCGCACGGACGACGCGGAGGCCGCGTCGTGAGCCGGTGGACGCGCGGCCAGGTGGCGGGCACGCTGTTGACCGTGGCGGTCGTGGCCGCCGTGGCGGCGGGCCTGTACGTGGCGGGATCGCCGGACGACGCTCGCGCCCGACGGTTCGACGAGCGCCGCGTCGGGGACCTGTCGACGATCGTCGCCAGGGTCGACGTGTTCTGGACGCGGCAGGGCCGACTGCCGTCCTCGCTCGACGACCTGCGGCAGGCGCCTGGAGCCGACCTGCCCACGGCCGATCCGGAAACGGGCCGTGCCTACGAATTCCACCTCGTCGGCGGACGGACGTTCGACGTGTGTGCGGCGTTCTCGCGGCCGTCCGCGCCGTCGGCCGACCCGTTCTGGACGCACGGCACGGGCCGGCACTGCTTCCGGCGTGACGCCCGCACGCTGCGCTGAACGACCCCGACTGGGCCTCCACGGGCCACCGGCGGCTTCGCGTCGTCGTCCCTGATGTCCGGGATGGCATTCCGTCCTGCGGGCGGGGTACAACCGGATTCATGCGGACAAGGACGAGCGTGCGCGACCTGGTGGTGGCCGCTGGTGTGATGGTGTGTCTGGCGGCCGGGTCCTCGCCGGCGTCAGGACAGGCAGGCGATCAGCGATTCGACCTGGGCATGCACGTGGCGTCGACCACGTCTGGGCCGTTCGACGACACGGACGTCGGCGTCGGAGGCCGCGTGGCGTGGCACGCGCTGCCGCTCGTGGGGATCGAGGCGGAGTTCACGTTCTACCCGGCGGACTTTCCCGGAGGGCGGGCCTTCAGCCGGCGGCGCCTCGAAGGCCTGTTCGGCGTCACGGTCGGGCCGACGTTCGGCCCGCTGCGCCCGTTCGCGCGGTTCCGGCCGGGGTTCCTCGACATTGCCGAGGCCCCTGGGCCGTTCCCGTGCATCCTGATCTATCCGCCGCCGCTCAACTGCGCGCTCGCCGCCGGCGGGACGCTGGCGGCCTTCGACCTGGGTGGCGGCGTCGAGGTGGCGGCCACGCGCGGGCTCTTCGTGCGGGTGGACGCCGGAGACCGGATGGTCCGCTATCGGGGCCCGGTCTTCGCGCCCGGTGGTCAGCGCCGCGACGACGCATTCTACGGGCACGACTTCCGCCTGACCGTGGGCGCCGGCCTGCGGTTCTGATCCCGGGCGGGGGGCGGCACGGCCGCTGTCCGCTGGCGCGTGCCCGGGCATCGCGTTCCCCGGCCGCCCGCGATAGCATTCGTGGCGCGGAGGCGAGATACCCGCCGAGCCTGCTGCGCCTGCTGATGAGGCCCGGCCGGCTCGCGTCGAGGGGCGCCGTCGCGATTGGTGGTTCTGTTGGACATGACGACGATGCGGAGGCGCACTGCGCCGTGGCTGGTCGCCGCGTGGCTGCTCGCCTGGCCTGCCTGGGCCGGCGAGCTGCGCGTCGCCACGTCGGGCACGTTCACGGCGGCGTATCTCGAACTGCGGCCGGCCCTCGAGCGCCTGACCAGGGACACGGTCGTGACTGCCGCGACGTCGGTCGGGGCTGGCGCCGATTCGATTCCGAACCGCCTCGCGCGCGGCGAGCCCATGGACGTCGTGATCGTCGCCGACACGGTGCTGGAGCAGCTGATCCGGGACGGGCTCGTGCTGGCGGACAGCCGTGTCGATCTGGCGCGCTCGACGATTGGCATCGCCGTCAGGGCTGGCGCGGCCAGGCCCGACATCTCGACGGTGGACGCCTTGCGGCAGACGCTGCTCCGGGCGTCGTCCATCGCCTATTCAGCGAGCGTCAGCGGGCAGTACGTCGCCGGTGAACTGTTCGAGCGCCTGGGTATTGCGGCGCAGGTGGCCCCGAAGAGCCGCCGCATCGAGACGGAGCGGGTCGGCAACGTCGTGGCACGGGGCGAGGCCGAGATCGGCTTCCAGCAGATCAGCGAACTCAAGCCGATCGCCGGCATCGAGATCGTCGGGCCGCTGCCGGACGCCGTGCAGCGAATCAGCCTGTTCTCGGCAGGGGTGGTGGCGCGCTCCACGCACCAGGCCGCCGCACGCGCGCTCATCGCTTACCTGGCGTCGGCCGAGGCCGCCCCCACCGTCGGAGCCACCGGGCTGGAGCCGCTGGTTCGCCCCCCGGCGGCGCCCGCCGCGGCCGGGCGATGACGGGCACGGTGGTCTGAGGCGCTGCCCGGCGGCCGCCAATCCCTGCCCGGCCGCGCTGGGCTATCGTCCGTCGCTCCGCGCGTCACGCGCCGTGACGCCGCCGAAAGGAGGGCACCAATGCAGGCTTCGCTCTACGACCGACTGGGGGGCGCCACGGGAATCGGGGCCATCGTCGAGGACGTGGTGGCGGCGCACCTGGCCACCAATCCTGTCGTGCAGGCGCGCTGGACGAGCACCGGATCGACGAGGCAACGAGGAAGGACGTGCTGATCGAGACGGGCGGTCCGCGGCGGACCGCCCGTCCCCGGACGGTGTGCTACTGGCCGCCAGCCGTTCGCCCGCGCCGTCCGCCGCTGTCGCCGCCCGGTCGCCCGCCGGCCGGTGGCGTGGTTCCGTCCGGGCGCCCCTGGCCCGTTGGTGGTTGACCCATGCCGGGCCGACCGGTCGTCCCGGCGGGTCGGCCCGTTCCGTCGGGCTTGCCCGCGCCCGGCGGGCGCCCCTGTCCCGCGGGTGGCGAGCCGCGTCTCGTGCCTCCGGGGCCTTGCGCGAAGATCGCCGTGGATGACGCCAGCAGGCACACGCCCGCGGCCAGTGCCGTTGCCAGAACCCATCGCCGTTCCATCGTTCCTCCTGTCGAGGCGCTGGCTGCGCCGCCGTAGTCTCTGTGCGACTATAGGCCCCGTCGGCCGCGGGCAGCTGTGACAATTCGTTGAAATTCTCGGGAAGGAGCACCCAGGATGGCGCGATGGCTCGGTGTGGCGGCAGTGATGGCGATGGCGGCGTTGGGCGGCGTCGCGGCGCCGCCGGTGGTGGGCGCGCAGGAGAGGGCGTCGAGTGGCGCGCCGGCCGCACCCCGCACGCCGTGGGGCGACCCGGACCTGCAGGGCACCTATACCAACAAGTACGAGCAGAGCACGCCGCTCGAGCGGCCCAAGGGGTTCGAGGGAAAACACGCGAGGGACATCACGGGCGAGGAACTCGCCCGCGTGCTGCGGGAACGGCAGCGCCTGTCCGACGAACGCGCGCCGTTTCTGGCCGGTGATCCTACCGGCACCATCCAGGGCAATCAGGTGTTCAGCGATCGTGGCGAGATCACCAAGGGCAGCCGCGCGTGGATGATCGTCGACCCGCCAGACGGGCAGTTGCCGGCCCAGACGATGGAGGCGCAGCGGGCCGCGGGCGAGCGCACGAGGGCGCGGGCGGGCCGGCGGGCCAGCAGCTTCACGAACGGGCCCTTCGACTGGGTGGACGACTTCAGCCTGTACGACCGCTGCATCACCCGTGGCATGCCCGGGTCGATGCTGCCGGCCATCTACGGCAACTCCTACGAGATCGTCCAGGGCCCTGGCGTGGTCGCCATCCGCTACGAGATGATCCACGAGACGCGGGTCATCCCGATCGACGGGCCAGGCCACGTGAGCCGGCGTCTGCCGCTCGACATGGGTGACGCCAGAGGACACTGGGAGGGCGACACGCTCGTCGTCGAGACGACGAACTTCCACGAGCGCAGCGCCTATCGAAACGGGACTCCCGAGTCGCTGCGGATCGTCGAGCGGTTCACGCGCACCGGGCCGAACACGGTGGAGTGGGCGGTCACGGTCGACGACCCGAAGACGTGGACGCGCCCCTGGACGCTGGCCCTCCCGCTGACCCGCAACGAGTCCGAGCCGGTCATCGAGTACGCCTGTCACGAGGGCAACTACGCCATGCACAACATGCTGAGTGCGTCGCGGGCGGACGAGCGGTCCGCGCCGGCGGCGAAGCGATGACCTGCCGCCGGGCAGCCCGGCGGCCCTTCCCCGGAGTGACGAATGCCGAAGTACCTCATCGAACGTGAGATTCCAGGCGCGGGCCAGCTGTCGGTGGCGCAGCTCCACGGCATCGCCCAGAAGTCGCGCGGCGTGCTGAACGACATGGGCCCGAAGATCCAGTGGGTGCAGAGCTACGTCACCGGCGACAAGGTCTACTGCGTGTACATCGCGCCCGACGAGGCGACGGTGCGCGAGCACGCGCGGCTCGGCGGCTTCCCGGCCAATGCCGTCAACGAGATCAGGACGGTCATCGACCCGACCACGGCCGAGTGAGGGGCGGCGGCCCGTGCCCCGGGCCGCCGCACGGCACGAGCCTGCCATGTCCGACCCCATCGACCTGCGATCGGATACCGTCACCCGCCCCACGCCGGCGATGCGCGCGGCGATGGCGGCGGCGCCCGTCGGTGACGACCAGTTCGGCGAGGACCCCACGGTCAACGCCCTGCAGGAGCGCGTCGCCGCACTGCTTCGCAAGGACGCGGCGCTGTGGATGCCGACCGGCACCATGGCCAATCAGGTGGCGCTTCGGACGCTGACGCGGCCGGGCGACGACGTTCTCGTCAGCCGCGAGAGTCACGCCGTGTGGCACGAATCGGGCGCGTCGGCGGCCAATGCCGGCGTGCAGTTCACCGAGATCGGCCGCGGCGGGCTGTTGACCGCCGCGGACGTCCTGGCCGCGATCAAGCCGCGCGGGCACATCCTGTACCCGCCGACCACGCTCCTCGAGATCGAGAACACGCACAACCGCGGCGGCGGCGTGGTGATGCCGGCGGCACAGGCGGCGGCCGTCTGTGCGGTGGCACGCGCCCATGGCGTCGCGACCTACCTGGACGGCGCGCGACTGTGGAACGCGGCGGTGGCGACCGGCGAGACGCCGGCGGCGCTGGCGGCGCCGTTCGACCTCGTGGGGGTCGCGCTGTCGAAGGGGCTGGGTGCGCCCGGGGGCTCCCTGCTGGCGGGCTCGCGCGACCTGATCACGCAGGCGCATCGCTTCCGCCGGATGTCGGGAGGGGCGATGCGCCAGGTGGGGATCTTCGCGGCGGCCGGCCTCCACGCGCTCGATCATCACCTGCCGGCGCTCGGCGACGATCACGCCCACGCGCGGGCGCTGGCCGGCGTCCTCGCGTCGTGCCCCCGCGTCGTGCTCGATCTGGCGACCGTGCAGACCAACATCGTCGTGTTCCACCTGGCGCCCGACGCGCCCGACGCCGGAACGGTGGTGGCGCGGGCGCGCCACCGTGGCGTGCTGGTGGTGGCGTTCGGCCCGCGGACCGTGCGCGCGGTCACCCACCGGGACGTCAGCGGGCCGCAGTGCGAGCAGGCGGCGCGAGTGCTGGTCGAGGAGATCGCGCATGGCTGAGGAGGCGCGGCTGGCGGCCCGGATCGTCGACATCACCACGCTCGACGTCGACGCCATCGTCAACGCCGCCAATGCGGCGCTCGCGCCCGGCGGCGGCGTGTGTGGCGCGATCCACCGCGCGGCTGGCCCGCAACTGGCCGCCGCCTGCGAGCCCCTCGCGCCATGCCCGGCAGGACAGGCGCGGCTGACGCCAGGCTTCCGGTTGAAGGCGCGGTGGGTCATCCACGCCGTGGGCCCGATCTGGAGCGGCGGCCGGGCGGGCGAGGCGGACCTGCTCGCGGCCGCCTATCGAGCGAGCCTCGCGATCGCCCGTCGCGAGGGCCTGCGCAGCGTGGCCTTTCCCGCGATCAGCACGGGCATCTACGGGTACCCGCTCGCGGCGGCCACGCACGTCGCGGTGACCACGATTCGCGTGGACCTGGCCCGCGGCGGTCCGCTCGAGCAGGTGCTGTTCGCCTGCTTCTCCGATGAGGCGCTCTCGGCGTATGCCGCCGAGGGGGTCACCGTCGAGCGCGACGAGCGATGACGGGCGGACCAGGGCTCCAATGCCCAGGGTGAGCGCGGGCCTGCTGGCGTACCGCCGGCGGCCCCACGGCGTCGACGTGCTGCTCGTGCACCCGGGCGGGCCCTTCTGGGCGAGGCGCGATGCCGGGGCGTGGTCGATTCCCAAGGGTGAAGTCGAGCCGGGCGAGGACGCGCGCGCGGCCGCGCGGCGCGAGGTCGCGGAGGAACTCGGCTGGACCGTCGGCGGCGACCTGCGGCCACTGGCGCCGGTGACGCAGCGCGGGGGCAAGGTGGTGCAGGCCTGGGTCATCGAGGCCGACTGGGACCCAGCGGCGCTGCGGAGCGCCGTCGTCCGGATCGAGTGGCCGCGCGGGTCCGGAGCCCTCCGCGAGTTCCCGGAGGTCGATCGCGCCGAGTGGTTCCCGCTGGCCGAGGCCCGGCGCCGGATCCTGGCCGGGCAGGTCCCGCTGCTCGATCAGCTCGTGCGGCTCGTCGGCGCGGCGGACGACGAACCCTGAGCGGGCGGGGCCGGGGCGAAGAGGCAGAGGTCCGACGCGAGCGTCACCTCGAGCCGGTCCAGGGCGCCGACGCGCGCGGCCACGCTGTGCCGCCGCCCCCGGTAGGTGCCGCGCAGCAACTCGACGAGTTCCGACCGGCCGAGCGTACGGCGTTCGCGGACGGTCTCGCGATCGATCAGCCGGAAGTGCGGGTGGTGCTCGGCGACGAGCGCCTCGGTGCGGTCGCGAGGCACGCCCTGGCCCTGGACGAGGGCCCGGAGTTCGATCAGGTCGTCCTCGGCGGGTACCGCGACCAGGAGATGGCCGCCCGGCGCGAGCACGCGCCCGCACTCGGCGGGATTCCGCCGGGCGTGCATCGACAGCACCAGGTCCACCCGGCCGTCGAGCAGCGGCAGCCGTCGGTCGGCGTTGGCCACCACCCACGTCAGCCCTGCGTGCCGACGGGCCGCGTGCTCGGCCGCGGCCACCGAGAGGTCCAGGCCGATGCCGGCGATCGGGCGCAGGCGCGCCAGCGCCGCCAGCAGATCGCCGCCGCCCGAGCCCAGCTCGACGACCACGGGCTCGTCGGAAAGCGGCAGGGCCGCGGCGCGGGCCGCCATCGCGTCCAGAATCGCGCGGCCGACGCCCGCGGCGAGCAGACCCGCCCGGGCCTCGATCGCCGCGCGGGCGTCGCCCGCCTCAGGGGAGCGGCGGTCCTGCGGCTGCAGCAGGTTCACGTAGCCGCGGCGGGCCACGTCGTACGCATGGCGCGACGGGCACGTCCATGTCCGGTCGTGCCGGGTCAACGGCAGACCGCAGCCACGCACGGTGCACGCCAGCGGCGGCGAGGGCATCGGCAGATGGTACCGCGCCCGCGTGGCTGCGCCGCGGCCCGCCGGCGCCGAGGCGGCGGTACCGCGGCGCAGAAGCCGGCTCTTGAACCCGCGTGCGTGGGGCCGGCGCGTCGCCCCGAGGCCGACCCGGCCGGCGATGGCGCGAGCAGCCGCCGAACGAGTACGCTTGGGGGGATGTCGTCAGCTGAGTCGAGGGCAGAGGCCGAGGCCGTTGGGGCCGGGCAGGACCTGCGCGACCGCCTGCGGGCCGCCACCGAGACGCTCGAGCGGATCGCCGAGGATCGCCAGGCACTGAACGTGCTGTCGGAGCCGGAACGGGAGCGATTCCATCGCGCCCTGGCCGGTGCGTTCAGTCCCGACCGCGTGACGCGGCGCCAGATGGCGAAGGCCGCGGCGCGTGACCGCCGGCACGCGCGCGTGCGGACGGTGGACACGGTGCTGACCGACACCGGCATCCGCGTGTTGCGGCGCAAGCCGGTGTTCACCACGCCGAACGTGTTCCCACCCGAGGGTTTCGCCCCGCAGGACGTGCACGCCGAGGAGGCGGTGCGCGAGGCCGTCGAGCCGCAGCACTGCTACGTCTGCAAGCAGAAGTACACGTTGATCCATCACTTCTACGACCAGCTCTGCCCGGACTGCGCGGCCTTCAACTACCGGAAGCGCACCGAGCTGGCGGACCTGCGCGGCCGCGTCGCCCTGCTGACGGGCGGGCGCGTCAAGATCGGCTACCAGGCGGGGCTGAAGCTGCTGCGGTGCGGGGCACACCTGATCGTGACGACGCGCTTTCCCCGCAATTCGGCGGCGCGCTATGCGGCCGAGCCCGATTTCGAGGAGTGGGCGCACCGGCTGGAGATCTTCGGACTCGACCTCCGGCACACGCCCAGCGTCGAGGCGTTCTGCCGGGAACTGCTCGCCACGCGGCCGCGGCTCGACTTCATCGTCAACAACGCCTGCCAGACGGTGCGCCGTCCGCCGGACTTCTACGCGCACATGATGGCGGAGGAGACGGCGTCGGCGAAGGACCTGCCCGCGCACGTCCGCCGGCTGATCGGCTCGTACGAGGGCCTTCGCGGCTACCACCTGCTGCCGGAGGCCGACCCCGGCGCAACGCTCGAACGCCGGCTGTCGGAGGTGTCGGGCCTGGCGCGGTCCGCGGAGCTGTCCCAGGTGCCGCTGCTGCCGGAGGAACTGCGCGCGCAGCAGGATCTGTTCCCCAGGGGGCGGCTGGACCAGGACCTCCAGCAGGTGGACCTGCGCGGGCGCAACTCGTGGCGGCTGCTGCTCGACGAGGTGTCGACCGTGGAGCTGCTCGAGGTGCAGCTCGTCAACGCGGTGGCGCCGTTCGTCCTGAACGCACGGCTGAAGCCGTTGATGGTGCGGACGCCGGAACGCGACAAGCACGTCGTCAACGTGTCGGCCGTCGAGGGGCAGTTCTATCGCAACTTCAAGACGACACGGCATCCGCACACGAACATGGCCAAGGCCGCGCTGAACATGATGACGCGCACGTCGGCCACCGACTACCACACCGACGGCATCCACATGAACAGCGTGGACACCGGGTGGGTGACCGACGAAGATCCCGCCGAGATCGCGGCGCGAAAGACGACGGAGCAGCGGTTCCACCCGCCGCTCGACATCGTGGACGGAGCCGCCCGGATCGTCGACCCGATCATCGACGGGTTCAACACGGGCCGGCACGTCTGGGGGCAGTTCCTGAAGGACTACCGGCCGACGGACTGGTAAGGGAGGACAGCAGATGCGGGCACGACAGTTGGGATGCCTGATGATGGCGCTGGCGCTGGCCGGCACCGGGACGTGGGCCCAGGGCCGCAGCGCGGCGCCGCCGCCGTCGAGGCTCTCGCCGGTGGAGCAGGAGCTCATCGACCTCGAGCGCAAGTGGGACTTCGCGTTCGAGCATCGCGACACGAAGTTCATCGCCGACGTGCTCGCCGACGAGTTCATCGCCACCTACAGCGACGGCAACCGCGGCGACAAGGCGAACGAGATTCGTCTGTCGTCGGAGTTCAACCAGCAGGTCGACTCCTCGTCGATGGAAGAGTTCGTCGTCAGGGTCTACGGCGAGACGGCCGTCGTCTGGTTCACGAAGCGCATGACGGGGCCCAAGCAGGGCAAGCCGACGACGGTGGCCTTCCGCTACACGGACGTGTTCGTCAAGCGGGCCGGACGCTGGCAGTGCGTGTCGAGCCAGAGCTCGCGGATCCCCAACCCCTAGGCGACCGATGGACGCGCCAGCCCGTTCCGCGCCGCAGCCCATCGACGTCTCGTGTGCCCCGCACTACGGGTGGGCCGGCAACAGCGACGGCTGGCATCTGGTCGATGGTCCCGACCTCAGCGTGATTCAGGAGCGCGTGCCTCCCGGCGACCGCGAGGTGCGGCACTTCCACGCGTCGGCCCGGCAGTTCTTCTACGTGCTCACGGGCGATGCCGTGCTCGAGGTGGCGGGGCAGCGGCACCGCCTGCGCCCCGGGCAGGGAATCGAGATCCCGCCGGGCACGCCGCACCAGTTCATCAACGAATCGTCCACGCCGGTGACGTTCCTGGTCATCTCGGCGCCCCACGCGCGGGGAGACCGCGTCCAGGCCTGACGCCCATGCGCCGCCGAATGCTCCCGTGCGTCGCCGTCACGCTGCTGGTCCTCGGTGGGGGACTCTCGGCGCTCGAACCGGGCCGGCCGTCCAGGACCTCGGTCTGGGTCCTGGCAGCACGGGCCATCGGTGCACGCGATCCCGACCCCACCGTTCGCAACCCCGACTGGCTCGCCGAGCAGTTCCTCGGACCGGACGAGCGCGTCCTGATTGCCGAGACGCCCGTCGCCGCCGGTCTCGACAAGGACTACCGCGAGGCGATGCAGGAGCCCGAGACGCGGGCGCGCGTCCTGATGGTGAACATCCGGACACGTGCCATCGACGAGCGGATGCTCGACGCGGTGACCCGTGGGGCCGCGCAGGTCGTCATCCTCGGCGCGGGATTCGACAGCCGTGCCTACCGCTTCCGGCAGCGGCTGGCGGGTGTCCGGGTGTTCGAGGTCGACTTCGGGCCGACGCAGGAGTACAAGAAGCGCCGCGTGGCCGCCGTGCTGGGACCGCCACCGCCGAACCTGACGTACGTCGCCATCGACTTCACGCGCGAGCAGGTGAGCCAGGTGCTGCGCCGGGCCGGATATCGCGCCGAACGCCAGACGTTCTTCATCTGGGAGGGGGTGTCGATGTACCTGACGGAGGCGGACGTACGGGCTCTGCTCCGGGACGTCGCCGAACACGCCAGCCCACGGAGCGAGGTCGTCTTCGATCACTTCAATCCCTTCTTCGACCGGCCGAACGAAGCCAACGCCCGCCTGGTGGCCATGCTGAAGGCGTGGGGCGAACCCTGGATCTTCACCATTCCCGACGGGCAGGAGGCCGCGTTCCTCGAGAGCGTCGGGCTGACGCTCACCGCGCACGTCAGCATGCTCGTGACGTCGGACGACGCACGGAAGTACATCGTGCGGCAGGACGGATCGGCCGTCGGTGACGTGCGGTTTCCGGCGGCGGGCACGCCACAGCGGACGGTGCACTGGCTCGCCGTCGCGCGTCCGTCCCCCGCGCCGCGCCGTCCCTGATCGGCGTCGCGTGCTCCACATCACGAACGGCGGGCACGCGGCCGATGGCATCCGGGCCGCCGGCGTGCCCGGCGAGGTCGTCGCGTGGAACGACGTGCTCCACGAGGGGCCGGTGCCAGCGGGGCTCTCGCTCGACGGCCTGCGCCCCGTGCGTGCCCGGTTCATCGCCGATGCCGGGTGGGCCTCGTTCGACGAGGCTCTGGCGGCGTTCGCGCAGCGCGACGCGCGCCTCGCGAGTGGCCGGCTGGAGGACGAGGTGGTGCTCTGGTTCGAGCACGACCTCTACGATCAACTGCAGCTGCTGCAGGTGCTGGACTGGTGCGCCGGGCAGCCCGCCCTGCACGGCCGGCTGTCGCTCGTCTGCGACGCGGAGTTCCTGGGGCTGTCGACGCCCAAACGGCTCGCCGAGCGGTTTCCCCTGCGCCGGCTCGTGTCGCAGGACGAACTGCGCGCCGCACGCGAGGGGTGGGGCGCGTTCCGCGCCCCAGACCCGGAGCCGCTCGCGTCGTGGGTGGACCGGCCGTCGCCCCTGCCGTTCCTGCCGGCTGCCATGCATCGCCTGCTGCAGGAGTATCCGGCCGTGGAGCGGGGGCTCTCGCGGTCCGAGGCACAGGCACTCCAGGCGATCGCGGCGGGCCGCACGCAGCTGCGAGACCTGTTCCGCGCCTCCCAGTGGGACCTCGAAGCCGCGCCGTTCCTCGGCGACGCGTCGTTTGCCGGTTCCCTCGCGCGTCTGGCGGGCGGAACGCGCCCGCTGATCGTCCGCACGGACGGCCGCCCCCTCGTGCCGCCCGGTGCCGACGACGCGCCCGCGTTCTGGTCGGGCCACGTCGGTCTGACGGCGGATGGCGAGGCGGTGCTCGCCGGGCGGGCCGACGCGGTGGCGCTGCTCGGGATCGACCGCTGGATCGGCGGCGTGCATCTGCGGGCCCCCGGTTCCGTGTGGCGCTGGGACGAGGCGGGGCGGCGCCTGCGAATCCCACCGGCACGGTGATAGGGTGTGGGGCATGCGTCCAACCAAGTCCCACTCGTGGTTCACCCGGCTGGCCAAGGCGACGTCGCGAGCCGCCGGCTGCCCCCTGTCGTTCGGGCTGGCCGTGTTCGTCATCGCCGGGTGGGTGATTACCGGCCCGTTGTTCGCGTACAGCGACACCTGGCAACTGGCCATCAACACGGGCACCACGATCGTGACGTTCCTGATGGTGTTCCTGATTCAGAACACGCAGAACCGCGATGCCGAGGCGGTGCAGGTGAAGCTCGACGAACTGCTCCGGGCGACGGTTGGCGCCCACAACGCGCTGCTGGACCTCGAAGAGCTCGAGGAACACGAACTGGAGATCATCCGGGCGGGCTACGTGCGCCTGGCCCAGAGAGCCCGGGAGGGGCTGCGCCAGGGCGCCGCCGACACGGGCGTATCCGACCTGTCCTGACGGCGCGTCGGCACGTCCAGGCCGGGCACGCGCTG